>JAILBG010000079.1:0-20697 GCA_024681215.1 Clostridiales bacterium | reverse complement strand
ATCCTGGGCTTTGATGTATTTGATCCAGTTGCTCATGGTCTGCGCCCGGTCTTCCGCATCTTCATACTTGCCCAGATTCGTATACGCCTTCAACGCTTCTTCGTATTTCTTTTCCTTTTCCAGTTCCTGCGCCGCCGCATATGCCTTCTGCCTGTTTTGCTCCTGGATCTTCGTCTGGATGGCAGCCTTCTGATCGGGCGCGTCGCTGAAATCCCCCAGCGCGCTGAACGCCTTCAGCGCTTCTTCGAGCTTGCCCTCGTCCCGCAGGGCCACCGCGGCGGCGTAATCCAGATGCCGCTGCATTTCAGCGCTGCGGTCTTTCGCATCCTTGTATCCGGCCAGCTGATCATAGGCTTCCTTTGCTTCGGCATATTTCCCGGTTCTTTCCAGCTGCTGGGCCGCCTTGTAAGCATTCTGCTGTTTGAGCCCCTGCTCCGCGGCATTCCTGGCATCCCCTGCCGCTTCGATGGTCAGATTGGTAAGGATCTTCAGGGCGCCGTTATAATCCTCTTTCTGGATCTTGTCATTGGCGTCCTTCAGATACAGATACTGCTGCATTTCCTGCGCCTTCTCCTTGGCGTCGGAAAAATCGCCCAGCATCGCATACAGGTTTTTGGCATCCTCGTAATACCCGTTTCTTTCCGCCAGGACCGCCTCTTTATACGTCCCTTCTTTATTGATCAGCGCCTCGGCCTCTTTGGCCTTGCCGGCCGCATCCGAGAACCAGCTGATGGAATTGAATATTTTCAGCGCTTCTTCATAATTCTTCTTTTCAAGCTGTTCCTGTCCCCGCGCATATACGGCTTTTGCATCGATCCTTTTCTGCGTTTCCTCGACATACTTGGGCGCATCGGAGTATTCACCCAGCTGAATGAAAATCTCCAGGGCTTCCTCATATTTTTCTTCGTTATACTGTTTTACGGCTTTTGTATAGAGATTCTCGATCCTGATGGCTTCCGCCGCCTGCCCGCTTTTCTGCGCGGCGTCCCCCAAATCGCCGAGAGAATCGTAAATCTTCTTGGCTTCAGCCATCTTGCCCTGGCTGAACAGATCATCCGCTTCTTTATATTTTATCCATTTCCGGGCCGTTTCTGCCTGCTCCAAGGCATCCCGGTACTCCGTCAGGTCGCTGAACTGCGAATAGGCGTCCTCATATTTGCCATCCGTCATGTTCTGCAACGCCTGCTGATACCGGTTTTCCTTCTCCTTCAGGTCCGCGCTTTTGATCGCTTGTTCTGCGGCGTCCTGATACTCGCCCAGGCCTTCGTACAGTGTCTGCGCTTCTTCGTATTTGCCCTCGTCCAGTTTCTTCCTGGCTTCCGCATACGTGGACCGGCGGTTCTGTTCATCATGGATTTTCTGAATGTACTCGTCCGTATCCCCGTAACCGCTCATCGCCTCAAACCGCGTCAGGGCTTCTTCCAGGTTCCCTTCGTCGTATACGGCGATGGCGTCGTTGTACCGTACGTTCTTTTCATAGAACAAATAGCCCACGAAAGCCCCCGCCAGCAGCAGCAGGAACGCGGCCACGCAGGAGATCACGATCGTGATCCGCTTTTTCTTCTTCTTTTTCTTGGAGATCGTTTCCGCCTGGATGCGGTCCTGTTCCTCCCGCTTCGCCCGCTTCTTGGCTTCCTCCACTTCCTTTTCCAGGACTTTCCTTTCCTCGTCCGTCAGTGAATCCAGGCGGGTCGAGGTGCCCCGGTGCAATTCAAGCAGCATCTCCCGCATTTCAGCGGCCGACTGCCAGCGGTCCTTCGGGTCAAACGCGCAGGCCTTGAGAATGATGGCGGAGAGAGACGCGTCCGCTTCGGACGGCGCCGGCAGCTGCTCTCCCTTGAGCCGGCGCTCGTTGGCCAGGTCGATATGCGCCACGGAGCTGGACTCGTCCGGAGAAATGAACGGCGTGCGATAGCCGTTCAGCAGCCGGTACATTACCAGGCCCAGGGAGTAGATATCGGCGGTGTAGCTGACTTCTCCCCGGTTGGCCACCTCGGGCGCCATGTAAGCCACGGTGCCCTTGATGGACATCTGCGCCGAATTGCCCAGGATGGACCGCGCCGTGCCAAAGTCGCCCAGCTTGTAATCCCCGCGCTCATTCACAAAAAGATTCTGGGGCTTGATGTCCCGGTGGATCATCTGATGTTCCTGCAGCAGCGTCAGCGCGTTGCAGATATCTATGCCCAGCTTGATGGTTTCCTGGGGCGTCATTTTGTTCTCGATGGCGCGTACGCTGACGCTCTCCAGCAGCTCCATCCGGATAAAAATATCGTACCCCAGGGAATCCTCTTTTTCTTTGGACATGATGTCGTGACAGGCAACGATATTGGTGTTGCCCTCGAACTCCATCATTTTCCGGTATTCGGTTATCAACTGCGTCTGAACATCCTTCAGATAGGCTTTCACCGCCTGAACATCCCGGGTGCCCAGCTCGTCATAGATACTGTTCAGTTCAGCCTCGTCCTTGGGAATGGACACATGCTTGATCGCCGCCACGTCCGTGTAGCCGTACGTTTCGCGTTTCGCTTTATACACAGACCCGAAGCTGCCTTCCCCCAGTTTTTCTTCTACGATCCATTCTCCCCAAAGGGGCAGGAATTTTTCAATGCCGCTGCTCACAGTTCATAACCTCCAGTATACAAAGAAAAGACCCATCATTCAGGGCAAAGATACATCAGCCTGCGCTATCCGCCAGGCCTGTTCGCATAACAGAAAGCGGCGCTGGGGCATCAGTCCCCCAGCGCCCTCCATTCTTCAGGCGTGATCCGCTTGAGATCCGGATGCTCGTCCACATAGTCCTCCAGGTTCTTATCCACGATGTCGCTGTCCTCGTCCATATACCCATACGCAATGACCTTGGCAATCCCGTCATGGTTGAAGTAGGCCACCTGATCGCCCGTCAGCCCATCCGGAAACATGACGGCGGAGTAATCGAAGAAGTAAATCCCGTCGCCCCGCTTCACGTTCAGCCCGCGGCCTACGATCATCATTTTCTGTACGCCGCCTTCCAGCAGCACGATGCTCCCCAGGGGCAGGAAATCGCTTTGTCTCATGGCTCATCTCTCCTCACTGTACTTTGTGATGTCGTACAAATTATTCTCATCCTGCATTTCGCAGGCGTGATTCAGAATGTCAAAGAAGGTATCCAGGCCGGTGCACATGAGCTTGAAATCGCCTTCTTCTTCATAGTAAGTCAGGTAAACTTTTTCATCCCGGGTATCCCAGTAATAAAACCCATCCACGCTGCTGACCGCAAGAGGAATCAGGTGATCGGGAATAAAGTCATACTCCCTGTCGCGCCGGATCAATTCTTCAAGATTCCACCGGCCTTTGCCAATGGCGCGCATTTCCAGCACGTCCCAGATATCGCCGTCCCGGGTAAACTGACTGAAAATCACATCGCAGCCATTATATTGGAGGTAATAATCCCGGAGCACCCGGGGAAAGGAAAAATGAAATTTGCTTTCCACTCTGTCCAGGTCTTCCGCCGTAACGGGGTGCGCTCCCTGGGGCGGCTGTTCGATAAAGCGAAATTCAGCCATTCAAATCATCTCCTTTTTTGTTTCCGCGCATCAGTAAGACGTCTGCAGCTGCATGTTCCTGGGCGGCGGGCTGGACGTCCCGGCGGAATCCTTCTCCTCCTCCTTGGAGGACTTGCCTATATCCCGCGTATTCTTGGTGTTGGTCTTGGTATCCTTGGTCAGGCCGCGGCCCTTGTCGACGTTGCTCTGCCGGTTCTCCTCCGTCTGATCGGCCTGCTTCTTGGCCTCGTCGTAACCATTCTGGGCTTCTTTTCTTTCAGCCGTTTTTTCGGTGCGTTCGGATTTGGCGGATTTGTAATCTTCCTGCGAATTGGAATACTTGTCCTTGGCCTCGTTATAATTCTGCTGCGCCTGCGTTTCCTGTTTCTGGGCGCTGCGCGCATCCCTCTGAGCGTCTTTCATATCGGATCTGGACTGCTCGTATTCCTGACGGGTCTGATCGTTGCAGCCGGCCTCATGCGCTTGTTTGGATTGCGACACGCTGCCTCCGTGGGGGTAAGTGGATTCGTGAGCGTCTCTCTCCACCAGCTCCACGGTGCTTTCCCCGCTCCGCACATCGTAATCATCCATGTGCTGCACGGTGTATCTCTTTCCGTCTACATAAATCCCGCCATTCTTGTATTCCGAGTTTTCCGGAGACAGAACGCCTTGTTCCACCAGGGCGTCGTATGTGTTCTTATAGTCTTGTCTCCGGTCGGAGCCTTCGTTCCCGGTCGTGGTGATTTTTATTTTCACGACGGCTTTCTCCCCGTTTTCATTGACGTAAATATACTCGCTGTCCTTAAACTCGGGGCCGCCGTTTTCCGTCTTGGTGATTCCTTCAAACCCTTCTTTTTCCGCACGTTCCGCGCAATCCAAATACTCCCCGGTTTCCTTGTCCAGCTTAGGCGAATTTTTCTTCTGCGCGAATTCGTCCACCTGTTCCTGGTATTTGTCCATCTGCTTGTCTTTTTCATCGAAATCCGCTTCGGCCGCTTCTTTCTTTTCGTTGGCTTTGGCCAGATTCTTTTGGGCTTTCTTGAGGTCCTTTTCCGCGTCATCCGCCTCTGCGGCGACCTCCTTCAGCTTCTCCTCCGCCTGTTTTTCCTTGGCTTTGGCGATCTTTTCTTCTTCCTTTGCTTTTTCCAGCTCGGCCTGCTTTTTCTCAAATTCGGCCTTTTCTTTGCGCTCTCTTCTCAGATTGCCCGCGCCGGAGGCGGCCCCGCCCACGGTGCCCGAAATCGCATCCATGAGGATCTCATCCCCGTCGAGGGCTTTATCCTTGGCCTTTTCGTGGATGGCGCCCAAATCAATGGGCTCGCCGTCGATAGCGCTGCCGATGATTTCCTTGGTCACCGTGCTGGTATACCGGCTGGAAATACCGGAGGCAATATCCGAAACGCCGCCTTCCACGCCGCTTTTAATGATGCGCTCCATATAGCTGTCGTCCCCGGAGGCGGCAAGGGGCGTCTTTGAAAGGAGGCCGCTGCTGGCGCTGCTCACCAGAGAGCTGGTGGTGCCGGCCACAAAGTCCCCGCCAATGGTGGACAAATAGCCCTTCCAGCCGCCGCCGCCGTATTTGGCGTTCATATTGTCTGTAAAGCTGGTGCCGTCCCGGATGGATTCATAGCCGGAATTGATCACGTTGGTAATGCCGTTATTGACCACTTTTTTCAGGCCGCCGCCCGCCGCTTTGATCATTGTCTGGCCAAGTTTGGAAGTGACCTTCCCGGCCACGGCGGACGCGCCCTTTGATATCGCGCCGCCGGCATACGACGTAATGGCGCCCACCGCGCCGCCCACCGCGGCGTCTGTAAACACCCGGCCCCAGCTGACCTCTCCGGGGCAGGCGGGAGAGCCGATCTTCTGATCATAATAGCTTCCGACGCCTGCGGAAATCGCGCCGGTCACGGCGCCGGTGGCCGCCATGACCAGGGGCGCGGCGGCGCCGCCCGTAGCCACGGTGACCGCGGCGGAAATAACGATGCAGACGACGGACGCCCAGAATTTGGCTTTCTTGGCTTCCTCCACGCGCTTTTCGTACAGCGCCTGGAGCATTTCGCCTTCCGCTTCCTGCGCATGCTGGATCTTCTCGGCGTTGGCCTCAATCTCGTCGTACATTTCATTGTACGTTTTGGCCATTTTCTGGTAGCTCGGGCTTTGCACCAACGCTTCCGGAGAATAATTGGCGATATCCTTCATCGCCAGCTGATCCTGCAGGAACTCAATGACGGCAGCGATAGACGCCTGCACCTTTTCGATGCCGGGGCCGGAATAATTCGCTTCCATCTCTATGATCTGGGTGTTGAGCTCGCTGATCTTCTTGATCATCTTGCGAAGATCATTCTCAAACCCCTCGGTGCCGGCATAGGGGATCGACGCGATATCGGCCACTTTGTTGAGGGCCGTTCTGGTATTGTTATCGATGAGCTGGGTCGTGCCGGGATGATAGGAAAGGGCGTCCGCAAAGTCGGTCATTTCCCTTTCCTCGTAGTGCGCTTCGCTGGTATTCTTCTGGTCTTCTTCTATCGTCTGAAAAGCCTCGTTATACATGGAAAGAATGCCCCTCAGATCGTAAACGCAGCCGCTCAGCATCGACGTGATCTGCGGATACACGTCTGCAAAATAGTTTTTCATATTGTCTGCGCCTTTTCCGGAAAAATGCGTGCTGTTTGCCAGTTTCTGGGAGCTGTCTCCCATTTTCTTAAGCCCCTCGTCCCAGACCGGCTTTTGTTTATTCATATCATAGATCAATTCGATCAGCGACGGATGATCAAAAACGTAACCCACTTTCGTTTCCTCCCTGCACTCTGCGATCCCCCGGTCGGCGGGCGTGTGTTATCCCAGCTTCTGGTCCACTTCGGAAATCGCCTTGCTGTATTCCAGCACGCGTTTGGCATTTTTATCGGCCAGCTGCTTGTACAGTTCCATGGCCCGCTGAAGATCCTTGCCGCATGCCAAAATGGCCTGAGCGCCCTTCATGCCTCCCAGGCCCTCCCCCTTGAGCAGGCACCCCTCGCCCACCAGGGCGTTGGCCGCGGCAGTGACTCCGGCCACTTCAAAGATCAGATTTGCGCTGTCCATTTTAATCAGCATGGCGGCGATGCCCTTAAACGTACCCATTTTAATTCTCCTTTTCCGGTTTTTACGGCCCGTGCGCCTGTCAGTTGAACCAGTTCGCAAGCCAGGTAAGGGCGCTCTCAAAAAGGGATTTTGCCTCCCCGAAGATGCCCCATTGCTTGTTGATCTGTCTTTGTACGTCCTGAATCGCCCAGTTCAGGCTGTCCAGCGCCTGGTTCACCGCCTGGTTTCTGGTATTTGAATAGTAACTGACAAAATCCTTGACAGTTCCTTTATAGACCTTTTCGTGTTGATTGCCGCTCCATCGATGGATAATTTTCATATCCGAGTTGTCGATGGTGCGCATCATGTTTTTGAAGCTGCTGTTTTCCGTCTCCAGCACTTTTTTCGCTTCCTTCAGCCGCTTCATTTTTTGGTCCAGGGAGTTAATATTCTTCTCGGCCTCGTTCATTTTACGTTTATTGCTGTCCCGCTGCCATTCCTTGGACCGTTTTTCTTCCTCTGTGGGCCTGTATTCCGTGGAATCACTGCTCATAAGCTCATCCCCTTGGGCTCAATGAATTATTTTTTTTAATTTTACCATATTGTATATTGATTTTCAAGCATAAAACGTTTACAATATAAAAAAAATACAGCCAGTCAGGCTGACAGGGAGGAAAACAAAATGGCAATCAAAATGTCACCCGATGAACTGCGTTCCTACGCCCAAAAGCTGCTCAACAATTGCACCGAGGCTCAGGCTCTGGCCAAGAGCATCGATTCCAACATCAAGGCTGTGGCTTCCAACTGGGAAGGCCAGGCGCAGCAGCGCTATGTGTCCGACTTTGAAAAGGTGAAGCCCACCCTGGAAAAGACGATCCCCGAACAGCTCACCACCATGGCTCAGAACCTGAAGTCTATGGCTGACAAGTTCCAGGAAGTCGACGAAGCCTTCGGAAGCTGAGGAAGGGCGTTTTTTCGCTGCCTTACCCGATCGATGGGGCTGCCGCGGGCTCATTGCGCGGCAGCCCCATTCTTGATGTGGCTGGGCTTATGGCCCGGACCGCTCCGTATGAAAGGAAACAGCCATGATGATGAACGGCGACACCCCCGCGGAAACCGGCGCAGAGCTGCCCGAGGAAAGCAGCGCTGTTTTTTCTCCCGATATGATGCTGTGCGGCGTCAATACGCCGATTTGCGCTGCATACCTGATCAATAAACCCGAATTCGTGCTGGGCAAAAGCGAAAGCTGCGACGGCGTGATCTCCTTTTCTCCCGAAATAAGCCATTCCCACGCGCGGATCACCTGGGAAAACGGCACCTACTACATCACCGATCTGAAAAGCACCAACCGTACCTTTCTGAACGGCAGGGCGCTCCCGCCCGAGCAGAAGCGCGTTTTCCGTTCGGGAGACCGCATCACCCTGTCTACCTTTATTTTTCAAGCCCAAAGAATCAATAAGTGATCGTGGAAAGGCGGTGCTCCCTGTGACGGGCAAGCGTATTATCATTTATTTGAACTCGGGCAAGGAAGTGGAGATGGAGGTGCAGACCGACATCCGGGCCGACGCGTTCATCGACGCGCTGTACGCTTCTTTGACCCCGGGAGGGAAAAACCCAGGCTTCATCCGGTCCGTAAATCCCATCAGCCTGATCTGCGGCAGCGCCACGCTGGAGCAGTTCGGGCTGCGCGACGGCAGTGTCCTGTACATGGATTAATAGGAAAGGAAGGATCAAGCGAAAATGGTTTGGATGATGAGACTGCGGACGGAAAAATGGGAAGCCTATTTCCGCACCTTTCCTTTCCGGCATGAGATCACCATCGGCGGCACGGGCGTCGATATTTCCGTTCCCGGCTGCACCCAGGGGGTGCTGCTGCGGTGCGCGTACGAAAAGGACGCCTTCACCATCGCAGCGCAGAACGGCGGGAAGCTGGCCGGATCCGAGAGCGGGATCATCCGGCTGCAGGGGGAAAGCGAAGGCGAATGGACGCTGCTGGATATCGGCAACGGCAAGCCGCTGTCCATCCAGGCGTCCATGCTGCCCGACGAGGCGCTTCCCCATTATGACCGCTCCATTGACATCAGCGAAGACCAATCCATCCTGGTGGGCGCCGGCCGGAACGCCGATATTCCCCTGCGGCACAGCCTGATCCCGGACGAGGCGTTCCGCCTGCGCAGAAAGCAGAAGGCCTTGCTGCTGGAGCAGATCCGTCCCGTCCCGATGGGCGTTTATGTCAATACCCGCAAAACGAACGGGTCCGCCACCGTCCGAGACGGGGATTTTCTGTTCTGCGTCGGTTTCCGCGCCTATTGGCACGACGGGCAGCTGCACATCCCCAGCAACGACGGAATCGAGATCCACACCCTTCACTACGTGGATGAAAAAGAGCAGAACAGCCACCTGGAATATCCCCGCATAAACCGCACCTCCCGCTTCCAGTACCAGCGGAGCACGGAACCGATCGAGATCCAGGACCCCCCAAACAACAACAATCAGAATAAAAACAATCTGCTGATGTCCCTGCTGCCGGTCTCCGCCATGATCCTGCTGACGCTGTTTTTGCGGGGCACGTCCTCCTCCAATCTGGGAATGGTGCTTTTCAGCGTGGCTTCCCTGGCAATCGGCGGCGTCACCAGCGTGCTGACCTACATTCAGACCAGCAAAGAGAACAAGAAAAAAAGCCAGCAGCGGGTCGAGACATACAATAAATATATCCAGCAGCAGCGGAAAATGATCCGGGACGCCCGGGACGAGGAGCGCGAGATCCAGAGCGCCATCTACATTGACCCCGAAACGGAGCTGCAGAACGTCTGGGACTTTTCCGGCGATCTGTTCGACCGGCATCTGACGGACGCGGACTTCCTGGATGTACGTCTGGGCACGGGCGATCTGCGGTCCTCCCGGAAGATCGTGTGCAAAAAACACGAGGTTTTCGAAGCGTCCGACGAGCTGTTTTCCCTGCCCAACCGGCTGCAGAAAGAGTTTGAGTTCATCCACGACATGCCGGCCGCGGTGCCCCTCCGGGAGGCGAACGCCATCGGCATCGTGGGCGACGAGGATAAGCTGGAAGAAACCGTCAAAAACATGATGCTTGATCTTTCCACCCGGCAGTATTTTGACGATGTGAAGCTGTATCTGTTCCTGTCGGACGTTTTCCGCCGGGAAGTGGAATGTTTCCGCTCTCTCCCCCATCTGAAAAACAAACGCCTGGACCGGCGGAATATCGCCCATGACGAAGAAAGCCAGACGGTGATCACGGAGGACCTTTACAAAGAGCTTTCCGACCGCGAGGCCATCGGCACCCTGCCCGAGCAGTATCCTTGGCTGGTGGTGTTCGTCTATGCGGACGAATCCGCCCTGATGCAGCACCCCGTCATCCGGTATGTGGAAAAAGCGTCCTCTCTGCACGCCGCTTTCATTTTCCTCACCCAGCACCGGGAGCTGCTGCCTCAGGGATGCAGCTACCGCGTCCTGCTGGCCACCAACGAGTTCAGCGGCGTCATCGTATCCATGAAGACCGACGTACCGGATCAGCTGTTCAGCTACAAATGTCTGGCCCACGAACAGCTGCGCAAAATGTCCGAGCGGCTGGCGCCCGTGTACAGCGGCGAGGTGAACCTGGCCACCAGCCTGAGCTCCCACGAATCCTTGTTCCACATGATGGGCGTGCACGATGCGCAAGAGCTGAATATCCTCCAGCAGTGGCGCTCTGCGAACAGCGCCGAAAGCCTGGCGGCGCCGCTTGGCGTGATGGACACCGGAAACGTGCTGATGCTGGACCTGCATGAACGGGCCCACGGCCCGCACGGGCTGGTGGCAGGCACCACGGGCTCCGGCAAAAGCCAGGTGCTGATCAGCTATCTGCTTTCCCTGTCCAGCCGCTTCTCGCCGGAGGACGTGGCCTTCTGCATCATCGACTTCAAAGGCGGCGACATCATCAAGCACCTGCCGGGCCTGCCCCACATCGCCGGCTCCATCACCAACCTGGAAAAGCACGAAATCACCCGTTCCCTGAAATCCATCAACGCGGAAAAGAACAAGCGCATGGCCCTCTTTGCGGAGCCCCAGGTGAACGCCAGCAACATCAGCGAATATACGAAGGCCTACAAAGAAGGGCGCGCCAAGGTTCCGCTCCCCCACCTGATCATCATTGTGGACGAGTTCGCCGAGCTCAAGAGCCAGCACCCTGATTTCATGAACGACCTGATCAGTATCGCCCGCGTGGGCCGCAGCCTTGGCATTCACATGATCCTCTGCACCCAGAAGCCCGCAGGCGTGGTGGACGACCAGATCTGGAGCAACAGCGACTTTAAGCTCTGTCTCCGCGTTCAGACCAAGGAAGACAGCAACGAGATGCTCAAATCTCCTCTGGCGGCGGAAATCCGCGAGCCCGGCCGCGGCTACCTGCAGGTGGGGCGCACCAGCCAGTTTGATCTGTTCCAGTCCGGCTATTCCGGGCAGTCCGAATCCAGCGATCAGCAGAAGGATCAGGCGTTCAAGCTGTATCAGCTGAACCTTTCCGCCAAAAAGACGCTGATTTTCAAGCATACCCCCCAGGTCGTCTCCAGCGACAGGACCCAGTGCGCAGCCGTGCTGGAATCCATCATCGAAGCGTTCCGCGCATCCGGGCTTGCCTATCCCGAAAAGCTGTGCCAGCCCCCGATCCCGACTGTTCTCACTTATGAAGAGCCGCCGCTTTCAAAGACGTACAGCATCCCGGTGGGCATCTACGACGATCCGGACTCCCAGGCGGTCCATCCCCTGGAGCTGGAAATCACCGGCCGGAACACCCTGATTGCCGGCAGTACCCAGATGGGCAAGACCAACCTGCTGATGGTGCTCCTGCGGCGCATCGCCTCCTCCCTGACGCCCAGCGACGTGCAGGTGTATATTATGGACTTCAATACCATGGCGCTCAAGACCATGAGCCAGCTCAGCGTCATCGGCGGCGTGGTCACTGCGGACGAGGAAGAAAGGCTGAAGAACCTGCTCAAGCTCCTCAAGGACGAGATCGCCAGCCGCAAAGCCCGGTTCATGGACGCCGGCGTCACGTCGTTCTCCGCTTACCGGGAAATCCATCCCGACGCCCACGCTATCCTGATCCTGATCGACAACTACGCGGTGTTCAAAGAACTGTACGAAGAGCGCTACGGCGACGATATCACCTTCCTGCTGCGGGAAGGCCCCGCCCTGGGGATCACCTTCTGCGTGACCGTTCAGCAGGCCGCCGCCCTGAATTACCGGAAGCTGTTCTTCTTCAATCAGCGCATCGTGCTGCCCATGGGCGAGCAGTCGGAATACTCCACCGTGCTGGAAGGCTGCCGCGTATCGCCGCTGGAAACGGCGGGCCGCGTGCTGATCTCCATGAACAAGCAGTTCTACGAAGGCCAGACCTTCGAGGCCTTCGACGGCGAAACGGAAGCCCAGAAAGCCCAGGCCATCCGCGCTTTCGTGCAGGAGCATTCCGGCAAGCCCAAGGCCAGGCCCATTCCCAGCGTGCCTTCCCTGCTGACCACCGCCTGGATCCAGGAAACTTTCGCCGGCCAGTATCCCGCCCTGCAGTATCCCTTCGGCATGGACTATGCGTCCGTCATGCCCGCGGTGATCGATCTGATGAAGGATTTCTCCCTGGCCCTGGTGGGCGGAGACCAGCGCGGAAAGCGGCGCTTCGTGGATCTGTTCCTGGCATACGCCATGGACATGGCATCCCGGAACGAGGCCCAGATCCGCATCCTGGACGGTTACGAACGCAAGCTGAAAGCTTACCAGTCGGCCCCCGGCATCCTCAATTATTCCTATGATCCGGACGACATCATCGGCTTCTTCACCGAAACGCTGGAAGTGCTGGAAAAGCGCCTGGCGGAAGCGCGCCAGGCAGAGGACGCCATCCCCTCCGGTCCCGCGCTGATCTATGTGGTCAACAGCTATGAAGCCATCAAGAAGATTTCCGACAGCAGCCTGCTGATGGACAATTTCAACACCATGGCGGAAAAATACCGCCGGATGAAGATCTTCTTCCTGTTCAGCGACGTGGACAACAAGACGATCAACTTCTCCTCCCCGGATCTGCTGCGGTTCATCCGGGAAGAGAGGCGGGCGCTGATCTTCGAGGAGATCAACCAGGTGAAAGCCTTCGATATTTCCCTGATGGTCCAGCGTTCCAACAGCCGGCCGCGCTCCAACAACGAGGCCTTCCTGCTTTCGGAGGAGGACGTTTCCCGCATCAAGCTCATCGACAGCGCGGAATGATTACGAAAGCGCCGCCGGGCGGAAACGCCGCGCGGCATCGCCAAACGCATTGGACTGCTCCGGCCCGCTTTCGTAAAAAGGCGGTTTCTCTTCCGGGAAGCATCGGCAGTTCAGCCACGGTATAAAGGAATAAGCAGCGTGCAATCCGTCACGCAATCGTCGGCCGGAGCGTTTTCCGTTTGGAAAACACTCCGGCTGTTTTCGCTTTCTGATCGGTAAGAAACACACGTATGAAAACAAAAAATCCGGGCCCTCCGCCTGTCGGCTGAAAGCTCGGATTTTCCATGCCCGGTGAAGCCTGCCCTTTCCTTCTTTTTTCCGGTCATTCCAGCGGCGGGAAGGCCTTCGGGCAACCCCCGGTCCTCCGACGATCCCGGCGCGCCGCCCTATCTGGCCGGCGCGGACGCGTCGCCGTTTTTCCGGATCCGCAGCAGCCATTCGCCATAGGTCCGGTCCGTATACAGTTCAAAATCCGGATCAAAGCTGTATCCTTCCGGCGCTTTGATCAGCTGCACATGATAAACGTCCGGCGCGCCGTCGAAGGCGACGTTACCGTTTGCGTCGGACTTCCGCGGGATGCAGGCCGCGTCGGTGCAGAAATTCAGCATGACGCCCGGAACAGGCACGCCGTCCTGATCCACGATATGCAGAAGATAGGCCTGCGAAAGGGCCGTTTCCGGCCAGTTAAAATCGCCGTATTCCCAGGTGACGTCATAGCCCCAGGAACGCATGGCTTCGACCAGCTCTTCAATGTACTCATCCCCCGGGATCAGGTACACGCACAAGGCGTTTTCATCCTCTTCTCCCATCAGGCATGCGCAGACATAATGCGCCTCCGCTTCCGCGTCCGGCATGGGCTGGTCGATCACATAAGCGCTGCGCTCCGCGTCCAGCAGGTTCTGCAGCGTAAAAATGTCCCTGTAGTTATAATAGGCGACGGCAGCCGGATCGTCGGAGGCGGCAATCTCCAGCCGCAGATGCGCGGCATCGTCATAGATTACGTAAGCCGGCTGGGGATCGGGATCATCCTTCACCCGGAACAGCACGCATTTTGCGCCGTCGTTTTCCACACGGATCGCCCGGCCGGAGGACACGGGAAAAGCGCGGGTGGAAGCGTCCTTGGGGATTTCAGGCAAAACGGCGGTCCCGGTATAGCCGTCCCCCAGAAAGGCTTCGATCACGCGCATCACATCTTCTGCGCTCAAAAAGCTGCCGGTTTTCAGGAAAGCGGCGTTGCCGAAGCGGTCCACGATCACCGTGGCGGGAATGCCCTCTTCGCCGATGTACTGATACAGGGCGGCCCCTTCATCCCGGCCCATGGGCAAGGAAAGGCCGTGCGCTTCCCGATAGGCTTCGATGGTCTCGTTCGTATCCTCCTCTTCCCTGGACAGCGCGATAAAAGCGACGCGGTCTTTGTACTGTTCGTAGGCTTCGTTCAGAAATCCCATTTCCGCGCCGCACGGCGGGCACCAGGTGGCCCAGAAATTGATCAGCACCGCTTCGTGATCCGCGAGCTGCCCGGAAAGGGTAAAGAGATTTTCTTCGGTATCCGTTACGGTAAAATCCGGAAAAGGCTTCCCCAGGATTCCCGCTTCCTCCGCCGCCGCATGCCCGAAGCACGGCATCAGCGCCAGCGCCAACAGCAAAAGCAAGATCCTTTTCATGCGTCCGTCCTCCTCTTTTTCCCAGAATGTGCGAAATGCTGATGTAAGTATACTATAAAACCGCAGAAATGAGTATACAGATCGGAAAATAAATGTCCATTCTCAGAGAACCACACGCCCTCCCTCCGTTTCCCGGGCGTCCTCTTTTTTTATGCAGACCCCTCTTGACAATTACCCCGCGGGGGTATATAATTCCTATTGCATCAATCATACCCCCGCAGGGTATTTAACGGAGGCGGTGCAATGGAAGGCTTGCCGGGAGCTCACGATCATTCGGAACGGAAAAAGGTGCGGGATGAAAATGAACGCCACGATCTGATGAACCGCCTGAAGCGGATCGAGGGCCAGGTGCGCGGCCTGCAGCGGATGCTGGAGGAAGACGCCTACTGCCCGGATATCCTGACCCAGGCATCGGCGGTCAATTCCGCGCTGAACAGCTTTTGCCGGGTGCTGCTGGCCAATCATATCCGTACCTGCGTGTCGGCGGATATCCGCGCCGGGCGCGATGAAACGGTGGACGCGCTGATGGAAACGCTGCAGAAGCTGATGAAGTGATTTCGGGGAGAACAGGAATGGAACAGTACCAGGTGACCGGCATGAGCTGCGCCGCGTGCTCCAGCCGGGTGGAAAAAGCGGTGTCCGGGGTGCCGGGGGTAACTTCGTGCTCCGTAAGCCTGCTGACGAACTCCATGGGCGTGGAGGGCACGGCTTCGCCCGCCGATATCATCCGCGCCGTGGAGGCCGCCGGATACGGCGCTTCCCTGAAAGGCGCGGTGAAAGCAGCCGCCCCCGGCGAGGCCCCTTCCTGGGCAGATGCGGAAGCGCTCAAGGATCACGAAACGCCCAAGCTGAAAAAACGGCTGCTGTTTTCCGTGCCGATCCTGCTGATCCTCATGTATTTCTCCATGGGGCACGGGATGTGGGGCTGGCCCGCCACCGCGGCCTTCGACAACCACGTGTTCCTGGGCATGTTCGAGCGGCTGCTGGCCGTGATGGTGATGATCGTCAACGGAAAGTTTTTTACCTCCGGCTTTTCTTCCCTGGTCCGCGGCGCGCCCAACATGGATACCCTGGTGGCCCTGGGGTCCGGGGCGTCCTTCGTCTATTCCCTGGCGGAGCTGTTCCTGATGATCCTGGCCCAGGGAGCAGGCGATCACAATACGGTGATGAAGTACGGCATGAACCTGTACTTTGAATCCGCAGCCATGATCCCCACCCTGATCACCGTGGGCAAAATGCTGGAGGCCATGTCCAAGGGCCGCACCACGGACGCGCTGAAAGGGCTGATGCGGCTGGCCCCCAAAACCGCCGTACTGCTGCGGGACGGCGCGGAAACAGAGGTGGGCGTCGAAGAGGTCCGCGCAGGCGACGTGTTCGTGGTCCGTCCCGGGGAGCAGATCCCGGTGGACGGCGTCATCCTCAAGGGCGTCACCGCGGTCAATGAATCCGCGCTGACCGGGGAAAGCATCCCGGCGGACAAGGCCGCGGGCGACGCCGTTTCCGCGGCCACCATGAACCAGCAGGGGTATATTGAATGCCGCGCCACCCGCGTGGGAGAAGACACCACCCTGGCGCAGATCATCCGCACCGTTTCCGACGCGGCGGCGACAAAAGCCCCGCTGGCCCGCATCGCGGACAAGGTATCCGGGATTTTCGTGCCCGCCGTCATCGGGCTCGCCCTGCTGACGCTGGCCGGCTGGCTGCTCGCCGCAAAGCCCTTCTCCTTTGCCATCGCCCGGGGCATCTCGGTGCTGGTGATCAGCTGCCCCTGCGCCCTGGGGCTCGCCACGCCCGTTGCCATCATGGTGGGCAGCGGCGTGGGCGCGAAAACCGGCGTGCTGTATAAGACCGCCGCCGCGCTGGAGGGCGCGGGCAGGACGCAGCTGATCGCGCTGGATAAAACGGGCACCGTGACCGAGGGCCAGCCCCGCGTGACCGATGTGATCCCGCTGGGCATGGAGAAAAACGAATTGCTTTTCCTGGCCGCGTCCCTGGAAAAAAACAGCGAGCATCCCCTGGCCAGGGCCGTCGCCGCCGAAGCGGAGGGCCTGGCGCTTTCGGAAGTCACCGGCTTTGAAGCGCTGCCCGGCCATGGGCTCCGCGCCCGGCTGGACGGCAAAGAGCTGCTGGGTGGAAGCCTGAAATATCTCGCGTCCAGGGGGCTGGTCAGCGAAGCCGTTTCCGCGCGGGCAAACGCCCTGGCGGAGCAGGGAAAAACGCCGCTGCTCTTCGCCCTGGACGGAAGTCTCTGCGGCATGATCGCCGTCGCCGATCCCATCAAGCCGGATTCCGCCCAGGCCATCCGGGAGCTGAAGAACATGGGCATCCAGACCGTGATGCTCACCGGCGACAACGAACGAACGGCCAGGGCCATCAGCGCCCAGGCGGGGGTGGACCAGGTGATCGCGGGCGTTCTGCCGGAAGGCAAGGCGGACGTGATCCGCAGTCTTAAGCCCCTCGGGAAGGTCGCCATGGTGGGCGACGGCATCAACGACGCGCCTGCCCTGACGGTGGCGGATAACGGCATCGCCATCGGCGCGGGCACGGACGTGGCCATCGATGCGGCGGATATCGTGGTGATGAAAAGCCGGCTGACGGACGTGACCGCGGCCATCCGCCTGAGCCGGGCCACCATCCGCAACATCCACCAGAACCTGTTCTGGGCGTTCTTTTACAACGCCGTCTGCATCCCCCTGGCCATGGGCCTGTACGGCGTTGAAATGAAGCCCATGTACGGCGCGGCGGCCATGGCGCTGTCCAGCTTCTTCGTGTGCATGAACGCCCTGCGGCTGAACCTGGTGAAGCCCCACGACGCCGGACACGACCGGAAAGAAAAGACTATTTCTGCGGAAGCGCTCCAAAAGATCGTCAAAGCAGAAACAATAAAGGAGGAAAAGACCATGAAAAAGACCCTGAAGGTGGAAGGCATGATGTGCATGCACTGCGAAGCCCGCGTGAAGAAGGCGCTGGAAGCGGTGCCCGGCGTGGAAAGCGCCGTGGCGGACCATGCCGCCGGCACCGCCGTGGTGACCCTGAGCGCGCCCGTGGCGGACGAAGCGCTGCGCGCGGCGGTGGAAGCCCAGGATTACAAAGTGCTCGGCGTGGAATGATCCATTGAATCGGAGGTGTCGATTTATGCTGCGTCGGGTGTTTTGGTTCTTGCTGGCCGCGGTTCTGGTGATCCTGCCCGCCTGCTGTGCGGCGGAGACGGCCGGGGACGCCGGAACGTTTTCGGTGAAAGAAATCCTTCTGGAAAGGGACGGATTGAAAATCTGGGGGGAGCTGTATCTCCCGGAGGGGAATGCTCCGCTGCCGCTGGTCATTTGCTGTCACGGGTTCGGCGGGAACCACGAGCATGTGAAGCCCTATGCGGAGGCCTTCGCCAGGAATGGGATCGCAGCGTTTGCCTTTGATTTCGTCGGAGGCGGATTCGGCAGCAGAAGCGAGGGCACGATGAAAGAAATGTCCGTTCTGACGGAGGCCGCGGATCTGTGCGCCGTGATGGATCGGATGAAGGAGATGCCGCAGATCAATCCGGAGCAGATTTTCCTGCTGGGCGCAAGCCAGGGCGGGTTCGTATCCTCCTATGTGGCCGGGATCCGTCCGGACGACGTGGCCGGGGTCATCGCGCTGTATCCGGCGTACGTGCTGCAGGACAACGCCTGGAAGCAGACGCCGGACCCGGAAGCCATCCCGGAAACCATCAGCCTGATGGGCGTGACCCTGGGCGGGATCTACAACCGGGACGCCCAGTCCTTCGATATCTATGACGTCATGAAGGATTACCCCGGAAAAGTGCTGATCCTGCACGGCACCGTGGACTCCATCGCGCCGATTTCCTATTCCGAACGCGCGGTGGAAACGTTCCCGGATGCGGAGCTGATCCGCTACGAAGGGTCGAACCACGGCTTCATGGGACAGGATCTGATCCGGTCTGAAAACGAATCCATCGCGTTTGTGCAGGAGATCCTGAACGCTTCCCACGGCGAGTAACGCATCAAGCCACGGCGGATGCGAAAGCCCTGTAAAAGCCTGACGGAAGGATCCCAAAACAGCGAAAAGCCCTTGATTGCTCAAGGGCTTTTCCCTTTGGTACATAAGTAGCCGGAAAATTTGGCGGCCTAATCATGCTGAAAAGAAAAATCGAAGCATGATATTGACATTGGCCGAATCGGCATAAAGATTGTATTATAAAGATCATTCCAGAAGCATTGATGCGCGTTTCGTTCTCACGATATCGCATTTCTTTCTCGCATTTCTTTCTCGCATTTCTTTCTTCGCTTTTCCTTGACAAACTGCCGATTCAAATATATAATATGGGATGAAAAGTGCCAAATACATCCAATGTGGGTTATGTTTTTGTGCACGCATATGCAGGAAACTGCAAATCAAGAAAGGAGATCTTTTCCCTATGAAGAAGCTGTTTGCGCTTGTGCTGGCGGCGGTCATGCTGCTGTCCATGGTGTCCCTGGCCTCTGCCGAAGAAAAAGGCAAGGTGTATTATCTGAACTTCAAGCCCGAAGCCGATCAGGCCTGGCAGGACCTGGCCGCAAAATACACCGCGCTGACCGGCGTGGAAGTAAAGGTCCTCACCGCCGCTTCCGGCACCTACAGCCAGACCCTGACCTCCGAAATGGACAAGAAGGACGCCGCTCCCACCCTGTTCCAGATCGGCAACGCGGAGGGTGTAGCCACCTGGAATAATTACGCCCTGCCCCTGGACGGCACCGAGCTGATCCAGGAAATGACCACTGAGGATTTCAACCTCAAGAACGCCAACGGAGAAACCGTGGCGGTGGGCTACTGCTACGAGGCCTACGGCATCATCACCAACAAAACTCTGCTGGAAAAGGCCGGCTACACCATCGCCGACATCACCAACTTTGAATCCCTCAAGAAGGTGGCCGACGATATCCACGCCCGCGCCGCCGAGCTGGGCTTTGACGCCTTCACCTCCGCCGGCCTGGATGGTTCCTCTTCCTGGCGCTTCTCCGGCCACCTGACCAACATGCCCCTGTTCTACGAATTCCGGGACGATGGGATCACCGAGCAGCCCGCCACCGTGAAGGGCACTTACCTGGATGCTTACAAGAACATCTGGGATCTGTATATCACCGATTCCGCCGCCGATGTGAAGAAGCTGTCGAGCTACACCGGTGCAGAAGCCGAAAAGGATTTCTACGACGGCAAGGCCGTGTTCTTCCAGAACGGCACCTGGGAATATGCTGATCTGACCGGCAAATACGGCATGGATCCCGCTTCCCTGGCCATGATCCCGATCTACTGCGGCGTGGAAGGCGAAGAAAACGCCGCCCTTTGCGCCGGCACCGAGAACTGCTGGGCCGTGAACGCCAAGGCTTCCGAGGCCGATCAGAAGGCCACGCTGGACTTCCTCAAGTGGGTCGTCACCAGCGACGAAGGCACCCAGATGATGGCCGATTGGTTCGGCCCCATCCCCTTCAAGGCCGCCAAGGCTTCCAACAACGTATTCTTCAATGATTCCACCGCGCTGCTGAACGAAGGCAAATACGTGGTCACCTGGGCGTTCAACTATACGCCTGACACGGACAACTGGCGCGCAGGCATCGTCAGCGCCCTGGAGCAGTATTCCGCCGGCGCCACCGACTGGGGCGAAGTGGAATACGCCTTTGTGGAAGGCTGGGCCACCTGCTACGCCAACACCCATTAACCAAGCCTGAATCCCTCAGGGGAGCGGGGGGCCTTCTCCCGCTCCCTTTTCCTTCGTGAAAAGGAGCGATCCAAAGTGAAGAAAAAAAGGAGGCCAAACGCCGCGGCGATCACCTCTTCCCTGATCCGCAATTCAATCCAGCGGCGCTTCGCCATTTTTCTGCTGCCCACCTTCGTATGCTTCTGCATCGGTTTTCTCTGGCCCTTCATCCAGGGCATCTATCTGTCGCTGCACAGCTTTACCACCACCAGCGACACCGCCTGGGCGGGGTTTGACAACTATGTGAAAGCATTCAACGATGCCGGTTTCCGCCAGGCCTTCTTCTATACGGCGTTGGTGGCGGTGGTTTCCCTTGTGCTGATCAACGTGCTGGCTTTCTTCGTCGCCTTCGCGCTGACGCGCAGCATCCGGGGCAGCAACTTGTTCCGTGGCGTTTTTTTCGTACCGAACCTGATCGGCGGCATTGTGCTGGGCTACATCTGGAAAACCATCATTGATTCCGTGCTGCCCG
>JAILBG010000068.1:0-2096 GCA_024681215.1 Clostridiales bacterium | reverse complement strand
CGGATGCTCTGTCCGAGGTGAGATCAACCAAAAGGGAGCAATCTCTCCATGAAGGGGAGTTGCGACCTTTGAGGTTGCGGATCTGGGGCAAAGCCCCACCGTTCTCCTGGTGACTTAAAGTTTTCTTGAACGGCAGAACTGAACAGATCGAATTGCAGGAGGTTCACATGGCGGAAAGACATTTATCATTGCCGCTTTCCAAAGAGGACGTGCAGTCCCTGCGGGCGGGAGACACGGTTTATCTGACCGGCCCCATGCTCACGGGCCGGGACGCGGCACACAAACGGCTGATTCAGCTGCTGGACGAAGGCAAGCCTCTGCCCGTGGATATCCGGGGGCAGACGATCTATTACGTGGGCCCGGCGCCGGCGTCTCCCGGCCACGCCGTCGGTTCCGCCGGACCCACCACCAGCGGACGCATGGACGCCTATACCCCCCGGCTGCTGGCTTTGGGCCTCAACTGCATGATCGGCAAGGGCCGGCGCAGCGAGGCCGTCAAACAGGCGATGCGGACCTATGGCGCGGTGTACCTGGGCGCGGTGGGCGGCGCGGCGGCGCTCATCGCCCGCTGCATCGTTTCTTCCGAGGTACTGGCTTATCCCGATCTGGGCACCGAAGCCATCCACCGCTTTATGGTCCGGGATTTTCCCGCCGTGGTGCTCATGGACGCCCACGGCGGCGATCTGTACGTATCCGGCCCCGAACAATACAGGCAGGAGGCGCGATAAGCCCCCTTCACCGGAGCCCTTCCGGCAAGCAGGCCCGCCTGCCGCCGCAGCGGAATTCCGGGAGCGGATCAAGGAGGGCCGGAAGCTTCCTCCGTGAGCGCCCCCGCAGGCATCCGAAAGAAAAAACCGCCCCGCGGCGGGGACGGCAGAAAGAAAACCCGATTGAACGAGGAGGCAGAACGGCATGAAATCCATTCAGGAAATCTTCAAGACCGGCAAAGGGCCATCCAGCTCCCATACGATCGGACCGGAACGGGCGGCGGCGCTGTTCAAAAGCGAGTATCCCGACGCGGACGGCTATCGGGTCATTCTCTATGAATCCCTGAGCAAAACCGGGAAAGGCCACGGCACGGACCGGGTGCTGCGGGAAGTCCTTTTGCCGAAGCCCACGGAGATCGTCTTTGCGGCGGAGTCGCCCGCCGGCCTGCCGCATCCCAATACCATGGACTTTGAAGCCATCCGCAGCGATCAGGTAACCGGCCGGCTGCGGGTGCTGTCCATCGGGGGCGGGGATATCCGCGTGGAAGGTCAGCCGGAGCGCGAGCCTCCGGAGGTCTATCCGGAAAACACCTATGCCGAAGTGGAGCAATTCCTGCGCTTCCGCGGGCTGAATCTGGCGGAATACGTGGCGTTCAACGAAGGGGAAGAAATCTGGCCTTTCCTGGAAAAGGTCTGGGCCGCGATGAAAAACGCCATTGACGAAGGCCTCCATCAGGAGGGCGAGCTGCCCGGCGGACTGCATATCCTGCGGAAGGCGAAGCTGCTGTATAACCAAAACATCGAGAACGAGCTGCCCCAGGTGCGCGAATGCCGGATCCTCTCCGCTTACGCATTCGCAGTCAGCGAGCAGAACGCGGACTGCGGCACCATCGTCACCGCGCCGACGTGCGGCTCCTGTGGGATCCTGCCCGCGGTGCTGCGCTACGCCCAGGAGACCAATGGCTTTTCCGACGAACATATCCTGCACGGGCTGGCCGTTGCGGGGCTCTTCGGCAATATCATCAAGCGGAACGCCTCGATTTCCGGCGCGGAATGCGGCTGCCAGGCAGAGGTGGGCTCCGCCTGCTCCATGGCCGCCGCGGCGCTGGCTTATCTTTACGGACAGAATACCAGCCAGATCCAGCACGCGGCGGAAATCGCCCTGGAGCACCATCTCGGCCTGACCTGCGACCCGATTTGCGGGCTGGTGCAGGTGCCCTGTATCGAACGCAACGCGGTGGCCGCGCTGCGGGCCATGGACGCCTGCGATCTGGCCAGCTTCCTGGGAGATACGCAGCGCATCTCCTTTGACATCGTCGTACGCACGATGTACGAAACGGGCGTCAGCATGAACCAGCGCTTCCGCGAAACCGCGGAAGGCGGGCTGGC
>JAILBG010000055.1:0-2244 GCA_024681215.1 Clostridiales bacterium | reverse complement strand
GTATCGCTTCCTTCCGGCAGCGGGCGCAGCTTTGTGGTTTCAAATCTCTCTGACATCGCGCTCCCCCCTTTTGTTTTATTATACACGATTCAGCATGATCCCGCAAGGCAAAATCAACCATAATCTTCGCTAAATTTTCGGCAAATTTCCCGATCTGCGCCGGATTCAGCCGCCTTCGCGCGCCGCGCCTGCACTTATAATAAGGATATAAATGGAAACAGCGTTTCGTCAGGCTTCCTGTTCCCCCGTTTCCCACAGCACCCGCGCCGCGCCGCGCAGGCACACGTAGGCGGGAACCGCCGCCACCATCCCCCCCAGGCCAAACAGCAGTCCGCCCGCTGAAAGCAGCAGCAGCACGGAAACGGGATGCAGCCCCGTGGCCTCTCCCATCAGGCGGGGAGACAGAAAATATCCTTCGATCTGCTGCACCAGGATGGTCACCCCCAGCCCCCACAGCAGGGATTTCAGGCCCATGGGCAGGGAAAACAGCACGATGGGCACGCCGCCGATCAGGGGCCCTAAATAAGGAATGAATTCACAGGCCCCCATCAGCAGGCCCAGCACCAGCCAGGCGGGAATGCCTGCCGCCAGCAGCCCCAGGGCCGTCAGGATCCCTACGGCCAAAGCCACCAGCAGCTGGCCGCGAATGTAGCCGCCCGCTTCCCGGCGCATTTCCTGCATGGCCGCCAGCATGCGCTTTCTGTGCTTCAGCGGTATGCAAAGGGACAGCCGGTATCCGAATAATTCCCGGTCCCGCAGGAAATAGTAGGCCAGAACCGGGGCCAGAAAGGCGCGGCTCACCGCATCGATGCCGTTCCCGATCCCCGCGATCAGCCCCGGCAGGCTTTCCCGCAGCCATTGGCCCAGCCGTTCGATCCAGTGCCCCGGCCCTTCGCTGCCCAGGCCGAGCATCCGGGCCCACTCTTTGTCGGCGACCTTGTCCCACAGCGTCTGGAGCGTGGAAAGCAGCCGGGGCGCTTCCGTCACGATTTGCGATATCTGGGCAATCACCATGGGCGTGAACAGGCCGATCAGCCCCAGCAATCCCAGCACCAGCAGCGATACCGCGCATCCGGCGGCCCAGGGGCGGGAAATACGGCTTTCCATTCGCCTGCACAGCGGCAGCGCCGCAGCGAACAGCATGAGCGCCAGCAGCATCTGCCCCAGCAGCTTGCTCAAAGCGCCTCCCGCCAGCACCGCGAAAACCGCCGCGCCAGTGCCCACGGCCCACCGGGCCCGGCGGGACAGCTTTCGGGATGCCGGCAAAGAGGTCATTTCATCCGCTTCCTTTCCATTAGAATAAGCGCGTCATCTGCCGCATCCGCTTTTTCATCCGGGCCCAGCACAGTTCTTTGGCGATCGTACGGTGCTTCATGCCCAGAAGGTATCCCGCCATGGCGGCGGCAACCAGCCTGCTCATCTTTCCTTCACCTCCTCCCGTCCGCAGGGTACGGTCACATGGCCGTATTCGCCCCGTGGCTGCACGTGATAGGCGGTGGCGTACCATCTGCCTTCAACCAGGTCGTCCACAGGCCCTCCGGAAATTTCAAGCGCGGCCACCCGCAGCGTTTCCTCATGAAGCAGTGCGTCGGTCACGATGCCCAGCCGCATGCCCTCCCCGTCCGATACCCGGAACAGCCGGTATCCGGCGTCCCGCGGCACCCGCCCCGCTTTTCCGCTGGCAATTACCGATATTCTGCCCACCAGGGCGATTTGATCCCGCGGCACCCACCGGGCGCCCCGCAGCCCGCCGCGCACCACGATGCCCCGCAGGCATCGCCCGTCCTCCGTCAGCACGCCCCGCATCACGCTGCCGATGGCTTTGCCGTTCATGATCACCGGCAGCCCCGTCATTTTTTTCAGCCCCGTCATTGCCATCACCCGCGATTATTCTGCCTGACAGCAGAAAAAATCATGCTGGAAAAAGAAGAAATAAGAACATTTGTTCTTTATAAAACCGAACGATTACGAAAGTATTACGAAGGAAAGTGCGGAATAAAGCAGGAACGGGAGGGAGGGAGCCGGGGTACAATGTTCGTAAAAAGGGGAGGAATCGAAAAAAAGGGAAGAAAAGTTGAAAAAGCAGTTGACACATGAGGGAGGGGCGTGGTATTATATTCAAGCGCTCGAGAGACGGGGCCCGAAAGGGAGCCGGAGAGAGCGCGGGAATCTTGAAAACGATACAGAGAATGAGAGAGAAACGACAGTTAATTCTGAAATGAGTTTTACTTGAGGCTGGGGAGC
>JAILBG010000132.1:0-66758 GCA_024681215.1 Clostridiales bacterium | reverse complement strand
GATCGACCCGATCCCTCTGAAATATGTGAAGCAGATCCCCGGCATGACGGGCCTGATGGGCCTGCTGGACAAGCCCGCGGGGGTGGACTGGCCGGAGGAGGAGTTCGCCGCGCTCAAAAAAGAAGTGAACGACGCCGGGCTGGAGATCGAGGTCATCGAATCCGTCAACGTGCACGAGGACATCAAGATGGGCCTGCCCAGCCGGGAGGAATACATCGCTAACTATATTTCCACCGTCCGGATGCTGGCGCGCCACGGCGTGAAAGTGATCATTTATAATTTCATGCCCGTGTTCGACTGGCTGCGCACGGACCTGGCGCGGATCATTCCCGAGGACGGCAGCAACAGCCTGTACTTCGACGAAAAGGATCTGGGCGAAATGGGCCCCCTGGAGATCGTGCGCAGGACGGCGGCGGGCAGCCGGGGCTTTTCCCTGCCCGGCTGGGAGCCGGAGCGCCTGGCGCTGCTGGAAACCACCCTCAGGCAGTACGAAAGCATCGGCCCGGACGACCTCAGAAAGAATTTCAAGTATTTCCTGGACGCGGTGATCCCGGTGTGCGAGGAAGCGGGCGTGCGCATGGCCTGCCATCCTGACGATCCGGCCTGGCCCATCTTCGGCCTGCCGCGGATCGCCCACAGTCAGGCGGACTTCGATAAGATGGTGAAGCTCCACGACAGCCCGGCCAATACCGTGTGCCTGTGCACCGGCTCCCTGGGCAGCAATCCGGACAACGACATCCCCGCCATCATCCGGCATTTCGGGGAAATGGACCGCATCGGGGCCATGCACGTACGGAACGTGAAATACCTGGGCTATCACCACTTCCGGGAGGCGGCACACCTGTCCTCCGCCGGGGATCTGGACCTGTATGAGATCATGAAAGCGGTGCACGATACCTGCCCGGACACCTACGTGCGGCCCGATCACGGGCGCATGATCTGGGACGAGCAGGGCCGCCCCGGCTACGGCCTGTACGACCGGGCCCTGGGCGCGGCGTATCTGAACGGGCTGTGGGAAGCCATCGAAAAGGCATAAGGACACGCGGGAGGCGCGCATGTATCAGATCTTTGTGGTAGAGGATGAGCTGCTCATCCGCCAGAGCATCCGCAACGCCATCGAGCAGATGCAGGGGCCGTACGCCTTCTGCGGCGAGGCGTCCGACGGGGAAATGGCGCTTTCCATGATGCAGGATTTGATGCCGGATATCCTGCTGACGGATATCCGCATGCCCTTTCTGGACGGGTTCGGGCTGATCCGCCACGCCAAAGCGATGATGCCCTGGCTGAAGATCGTGATCATCAGCGGCTTCGGGGATTTCGAGTCCGCCCAGAAGGCCATCGACCTGGGGGTGGACCAATACCTGCTCAAGCCCGTGCGCCCGGCGGAACTGGTCAAGGTGGTGGAGGAGATGGCCGCCCGCATCGAAAAGGACAAGGCGGCGGCCCGGCTGACCGGCGTGCAGATGGACCGGGGGGAAATGGGCGCGGCCCTGCGGCAGCATTTCATCCGCCGGCTGCTTTTCGGCGGCGCGGACACGGGGGAGCTGCTGGAGCAGGCCCGGGCGCTGGAAATGGATATCGTACGCGCCTATTACCAGGTGACGGTGTGCTATTTCGATATGAACAATCCGGATCTGAACCGCCTCCACGCGGCGGCGCAGAAGATCCTGGAAACGGAAACGGAAGTGCTTTACGATTTTACCGCGGCGGACCAGATGACCCTGGTGTGCAGCGACAACGACGCGGAAGCCCTGACGGAGCGGGCGTACCGGCTGGTGAATATCCTGCGGCACGAGCTCAAGGAGATCTGCCCCGTCATCACCACCGTGGTGGGCAGCGTGGTGCAGCGGCTGGGCGCCATCAGCGACGCATACAAAACCGCCGCCAATCTGCTCAAGCGGATCAGCGGCATTTCGGCGGGGCAGGTGATCAACGTAAGCGACACCGCGCAGATCACCGCCGACATCGTGCAGTTCAGCGGGCCCTTCGGAGAGGCGTTCCAGGAGCAGCTGCTGCGCGCCGGGGCCCAGGACGTGCCCGCCCTGCTGGACGCGGCGCTTTCCTCCCCGGAAGGAAAGCAGTTCGACAGCATGCTGATGCGCTATTACGCGCTGATCGACCTGATGAAAATGGCGGTGCAGATCATCGCGCGGCACACCCCCGGGGCGGAGGAAAAGGACATCGCGGCCCGGCTCAGCGGGGAATACGATATTTTTTCCGCTTCCGGCGATCTTAACACCTTCCGGGCCACGGCGGAAAGGCTGCTGAAATCCGCCCTCACCGCCCGGCAGGAATCCCCGGCGGAAATGAAATACGGCCACGTCGTCAGCCGGGCCGAAAAATACGTGGCGGAGAATTTCTGCGATCCCAATATTTCCCTGATCAGCACCGCCCGCCACGTGGGCATGAGCGCCGCCCATTTCAGCACCGTTTTTTCCCAGACCGCCGGGCGGCCCTTCATCAGCTATCTGACCAATCTGCGCATGGAGCGGGCGAAGAAGCTGCTGCGGGAAACCAATATGCGCCTCACCGATATCGCCATGGAGATCGGCTATAACGAGCCCAATTATTTCAGCCATGTGTTCCGCAAGACGGTGGGCATGACCCCCAAGGATTACCGCCAGCGGACGGCGGATCAGTAGCCCCGGGAAGAAATGATCTCTTCCGTCAGGTTGCTTTCGTCAAAATAGGTTTCTTCCACATAGGTGAATTTGGGCGGCGTTTCGCCCTTTTCCAGCTGCTCGATGATGGACTGCACCCGGGGGCCGTGAAGGGGATTGCATTCCACGTCCAGGCTGATTTCTCCGGAGAGGATCATGTGCAGCGCGGTGCTGCTGGAATCGAATGCGATGAGGGTCACGTCCCGTCCGGGCGTCAGGCCCGCTTTTTTCAGTGCGTCGATGGCGCCGTAGGCCATGTTATCGTTTTCGGAATAGATCACGTTGAAATCCGTGCCGTCCGCCAGGACGCCTTCCATCAGCTCCTGGCCCTTCGCCTGGGTGAAATCCCCGGAGGCGCGGAACATGAGGTGCCAGTTCTCATGGGCGGCCAGGCCCGCGTCCAGCCCCTCGGTGCGCCCGATCTGGGCGGAGGAGCCGATGTTGCCCTGCAGGTGCACGATGTTCAGCGGCTGCTGCCCGAAGCGGCTTTCCAGCCAGGAAACGGCGGTGCCGCCCTCCTTGCGGAAATCGCTGCCGATCCAGCAGGTGAACAGGCTGGTATCGGTGATTTCGATCATCCGGTCCACGATGATCACGGGGATGCCCGCGGCCTTGGCCTCGGTGAGCACGGTGTCCCATCCCCGCTCGGTGGTGGGGGCGAGCACGATATAGTCCACGCCCTGATTGATGAAATTGCGGATGGCGGTGATCTGGCGCTCCCGCTTCTGCTGGGCGTCGTCCAGGATCAGGCGGTAGCCGTTTTCAGGGGACAGGGCGGTCTGCATGCTCAGGGTGTTCGCCTTGCGCCAGTCGCTTTCCGCGCCCACCTGGGAAAAGCCCACCACGATCAGATCCTTCTTCTCAGCGGGAGAGGCGGGAACGGCCACATCCTCGCAGCCGGCAAGCAGAAGCGGCAGGCAGAGCACTACCAGCAGCAAAAGCGCGCGCGTTTTTTTCATCGGTGCATTTCCTCCTTCCGGATGGCGGCCACGCCGGCGCGGGGCAGGCGCACCGTGACGGTGGTGCCCTTCCCCGGCTCGCTTTCAAAGGACAGCCCGTAGGGCTCGCCGCAGTAGAGCCGGATGCGCTGGTGCACGTTTTTGAGGCCCAGGCCGCTGTGGTGTTCTTCATAGACGCCGGACCGGAGCAGGGCGAGCTGCTCCGGGTTCATGCCCGCCCCGTTGTCCCGCACCTGCAGGAGCAGATCGCCCTGATCCTCCCGGCCGGTGATTTCGATGGCACCCCGGCCCCGGCGGTTCTTGATGCCGTGGTACAGCGCGTTTTCGATCAGCGGCTGCAATATCAGTTTGGGCACCTGGCAGTCCTGTATCTCTTCGGGAACTGCGATGCCGTAGGTGAGGATATCGCTGTAACGGATCTGCTGGATCTCCAGGTAGGACTGGGCCTGCTTCAGCTCCGCCCGGAGGGAGATCACGTCCTCCCCCCGGTTCAGGGAATTGCGGAAGAAGGTGGACAGGCTGGTGACCATGTTCACCACGTCCTCCTCCCGCTGGGATTCGGCCAGGATAACGATGGAGTCCAGGGTATTATAGAGGAAATGGGGGTTGATTTGGGCCTGCAGAAGCTCCAGCTCCGCCCGGTGGAGGGACTGCTGGTCCTGCCGCTGCTTTTCCATCAGGCTTTTGATGCGGTCCGCCATTTTATCGAAGTTCTCATCCAGGGTGCGCAGCTCGGTGATGTCGGTTTCCACCGGGGCGCTGGAAAACTGATCGGCGCCGAAGCGCTCGGCCTTCCGGGACAGGGCGTCCATGGGCCCGGAAATGCGGCGGCTGACCCGCATGCCGTAGAGCAGCATGGCCAGGAACAGGGCGCCCATGGCCGCCACGGAAAGGACGATGAGCACCGTGGTCTGCTGGTTGATCACGCCCCGGAGGCGGCCCAGCTCCCGCACCTCGTCGCCCAGGAAATCGTGCATGTATTTTTCGATCAGCGCGGTGAGCCCGGTTTCGCCCCGGATGTTGCGTTCCAGCAGCTCCATCCGCAGATCGTAGGATTCGGTGTTGGCGATCTCGGTCATGTACATGCGCAGGTTGCGGCACATATCCAGCATGCTCTGCACCCGCCAGCGGTTGTCCGGCAGGGAGGTTTCCGCCAGCAGCCGGGTGAGCACCTGCTCGGCGGCGTCCAGCTCCGCCATGGGCAGCTCCTCCGCGGAATGCTCGCTGCGGGGGCGGATCACGTGATTGTACATTTCAAGGTCCAGGGTGCTTTTGAATTCCTGGTTGAAATCCGCGGCGGTGTTGGCGCAGGACAGGACCCCCGCGTACTGGCGGTTGATGGCGATGAGCATCACGGACATCACCGTGATGATCCCCGCCATGGTGAGGGATACCAGCACCAGCAGCCGTCGGATCTGCTGCCTGACGCTCTGGGCGGGCGGTTTTTTCTCTGGCATGCTTTTTTCCTCCCGGGACCGGATAACAGACAGGGAGAATATAGCATATTTTCTTATGTCTGTGTAGGCGTTGCGGGGATTTTCCAAAGAAAGTATCATTTTTCAAAAGAAATTGTAAATCCGCCGCAGGAAAGAAAAAATCGCCGAAAAAACTTACTGGTGAATTTCCAAAGATTGTGAATGTTTTCTTTGCCGCAGACATATACACTGACAGTATCAAAGGCTCGGAAAAGGGCCTAAAAAATCGGGAGGGAAAACCATGAAGAAAATCATTGCTGTGCTGCTGGCGCTGGTGCTGGTGCTGTCCTTCGCCGCCGTTTCCATGGCTGAGGAAGACCTGATCAAGGTCGGCATCATCAACCTGGACCCCGCCGAATCCGGCTATCGTGAAGCCAACGTCAGGAACCTGACCGAAACCTTCACCAAGGAAAACGGCTATGACGCCACTTTCGTCACCGCCCCCACCGCCGACAAGCAGCTGGACGCCGTCCGCGGCTTCATCACCGCCGATGTGGACTGCATCCTGATCTCCGCCGCTGAGACCACCGGCTGGGACCGCGTGCTGGAAGAAGCCAAGAACGCCGGCATCCTGGTGTTCCTGTTTGACCGTATGATCGACTGCGATCCCAGCCTGTATACGGCTGCCGTCGTGTCCGACATGCGCAAAGAGGGCGAAACCGCTGTGGGCTGGCTGGAGAGCCTGGGCCTGGAAGAATACAAGATCCTGCACATTCAGGGCCAGCTGGGCAGCGCCGCGCAGATCGGCCGCAGCGATCCTCTGACTGAAAAGTGCGAAGCCGAAGCCAACTGGACCATCGTCCGCGAAGGCACCGGCGGCGACACCTGGGATCCCAACGAAGCCCGCAAGATCGCCGAAGCCGCTCTGGACGCCGGCATCGAATTCAACATCGTGTATGCTGAGAACGACGGCATGGCCGACGGTGTTGTGGCTGCTCTGGACGCTAAGGGCATCACCCACGGCAAGGACGGCGACGTCATCATCATGGGCTTTGACTGCAACAAGTGGGCGCTGGAAAAGGTTCTGGCCGGCGAATGGAATTACGATGGTCAGTGCTCTCCCTTCCAGGCTGAAAAGATCGACGCCATGATCAAGACCCTGGCCGAGGGCGGCGAAATCGAAGGCCTGAACGAACTGAACCAGTACATCAACGACGAAACCTTCTTCGAGACTGCCACCATCACCCAGGCTGACATCGACGCTTACGGCCTGTAATTCACGGAACGACCATTGGGCGCGGTATGAACGGACGGTAATGCGCGCGTTCATACCGCGCCTTCTTTCAAGCAAAGGGACGGCATATCAGGCCGCCTGCATGGAAGGAGCAGCCCCAGATGCCAAACGAAACGGTATTGACGATGCGCGGGATCTGCAAGCAGTTTCCGGGCACGAAAGCGCTGGATAACGTGGATTTTACCCTGCGCAAGGGCGAGATCCACGCATTGATGGGGGAGAACGGCGCCGGGAAATCCACGCTGATCAAGGTGCTTACCGGCGTTTACGAGAAGGATGCCGGCAGCATCCAGGTGGACGGCGTTCCGGGCGAGGCGCGGATCCATTCTCCCCAGGACGCGCAGAACATCGGGATCAGCACGGTGTATCAGGAAATCACTCTGTGCCCGAACCTCACGGTGGCTGAAAACATGTTCATCGGCCGGACTTCGGGCCAGATCGTCCATTGGAAGGATTACAACCGCCGGGCGACGGAGATCCTGAACAGCCTGGGCATCCCCGCCCGGGCCAAGCAGGAGCTTTCCCACTGCTCCCTGGCCGTGCAGCAGATGGTGGCCATCGCCCGGGCGGTGGACATGAAATGCAAGGTGCTGATCCTGGACGAGCCCACCTCTTCTCTGGATGAAAAGGAAGTGGAAATGCTCTTTGGGCTCATGCGGGATCTGAAGAGCCGCGGCGTGGGCATCATCTTTGTCACCCATTTCCTGGAGCAGGTCTACGAGGTCAGCGACCGGATCACCGTGCTGCGCAACGGCGAACTGGTGGGCGAATATCTGACGGCGGAGCTGCCCCAGGTGGAGCTGGTGGCGAAGATGATGGGCAAGGACCTGAACGATATGGTCGATCTGGAAAAAGTCGGCGTCAAGAACGCCGGCGGCGGAGAGACCGTATACGAAGCGAAGGGATTGTCCAGCGCGGAAAGCAGGCCGTTTGATTTCCATATCCGGCGGGGAGAAGTGAACGGCTTCACCGGCCTGCTGGGATCGGGCCGCAGCGAAAGCGTCCGGGCGATCTTCGGCGCCGACCGGGTGACCGGCGGGGAAGTGAAGGTCAAGGGCAAGGCCGTCCGCATCGGCACCCCCAAGCAGGCCATGAAGAACGGCATCGGCTATCTGCCCGAGGACCGGAAGCGGGACGGCATCATCGCGGACCTTTCCGTGCGGGACAATATCATCCTGGCCCTGCAGGTGATGAAGGGCTTCTTCAAGCCCATGAGCAAGCAGGAAATGAAGCAGTTCGCCGATGAGTACATCAAGGCCCTGCAGATCAAGACCGCTTCCCAGGACACCCCCATCAAATCCCTGTCCGGCGGCAATCAGCAGAAGGTCATCCTGGCCCGCTGGCTGCTGACGCACCCGGATTACCTCATTCTGGACGAGCCTACCCGCGGCATCGACGTGGGCACCAAGCTGGAGATCCAGAAGCTGGTGCTGAAGCTGGCGGAGGAGAACATGAGCGTCACCTTCATTTCCTCCGAGATCGAGGAAATGCTGCGCACCTGCTCCCGCCTGATCGTGATGCGCGACAGGAAGATCGTGGGCGAGCTGACCGGGGACGAACTGACGCAGAACCATGTGATGAAGACGATCGCGGGAGGTGAAGCCTGATGCGGACGAAGAAAAACGGCCTTGCCTGGCTGATGGATCTGCTGATCCCGCTGGTGGCCCTGGCCGTGCTGGTCCTGTTCAATCTGATCCGTGATCCCGAATTTTTCCGGGTCACCATCGAGTGGAGCGAGGGCAACCCCCGGCTGGACGGCAATCTGATCAGCATTATCGACAGCGCCAGCGAGCTGGCCATCATCGCCATGGGCATGACGCTGGTGACGGCGTCCTGCGGCGGCCAGGATATTTCCGTGGGCACGGTGGGCGCCATCGCCGGCGCGATCTTCGTGCAGACCCTGGTCCGGATGGGGCCCATCTCGGTGCTCACCGTGATCGGCGCGCTGCTGGTGTGCTGCCTGGGCACGATCCTGTTCAAGCTGTTCAACGGCACGCTGGTGGCCGTATTCAAGATCCAGCCCATGATCGCCACGCTGGTGCTGTATTCCTGCGGCCGCGACATCGGCTACATGATCAACGGCTCCGCCACCGAAGAGCTGGCCAGCCCCGTGATCAAGGCCATCGGCATCCGGATCCCCGGCGTGCCGGTGTCCACGCCGTTCCTGCTGGTGGTGCTGGTGGGGCTGCTGCTGTTCCTGTTCTTCCGGCTGACCAACATCCGGCTTTATACCCAGGCCGTGGGCGTCAACCAGGGCGCCGCGCGGCTCAACGGCATCCAGCCCACGCTGATCAAGCTGCTCAGCTTCGTGATCCTGGGGATCTGCGTGGCGGTGGCGGCGGTGATCGGCGTGGCGCGCATGGGCACGCTGACGCCCAAAACCCTGCTGGCCGACATCGAAATGGACGCCATACTGGCGGTGGCCATCGGCGGCAACAGCCTGGGCGGCGGCAAATTCCGTCTGAGCGGCAGCGTCCTGGGGGCGTATATCATCCAGATGCTGACCACCACGCTGCAGAACATGGGGGTCGGATCGGAGCATATCAGGGCCTACAAAGCCATCGCCATCATCATTATCGTCACCGCCGGCTCCCCGGTGATCAAGAGCTGGTTCACCGCCATGAAGAACAGACGCAGCGCCTCTGCCGATGCGGCGTCCCTGAAGGGGGTGGGCTGACATGACGGCGCAGAAAGCGAAAACCCTGACGGGAAAGAAAGAGCCCTTATCCAATACCATGCTGCTGATGCTGGTCAGCATCGGGATCTTCATTGCGATGTACGCCGCGGCGGTGATTTTCAACGCCAAAGGGTTTCGCAACCCCAAGATGTTCTTCGACCTGCTGAATGAAAACTCCATGCTGATCTTCATCGCCTGTTCCCTGACGGTGGTCATGATCGGCGGCGGCATCAACATCAGCGTGGCCGGCGTGGTGAGCCTGACCTGCATGGTGGACGCGCTTTACCTGCAGAAAAGCGCCGTCGCCAGCCCGTTCCTCAACATCCTGATCTCCCTGGGGATCGCCCTGGGGATCGGCCTGGCCTTCGGCGCGTTCCAGGGCTTTCTGATCAGCCATCTGGAGATCCAGCCCTTCATCGTGACCCTGGCCGGCATGATCCTGGCCCGCGGGCTTACCACCATCGTCAGCCCCGGCGGCAAACCGGTGGATGTGAACGCCACGGGGGCGGTCACGGCCATGTGGGACGCCAGGATCAATATTCCCTGGTTCACGGAAGTAACGGAAAAGGTCAAGCTGGGCAGGGTCACGCAGACCGTCGTTTCCACGGATCTTGAGATCGGCACGCTGGTGGCCCTGCTGGTGCTGGTGCTGGTGTTCCTGCTGCTGCGCTATGCCAAACTGGGCAGAAACATCTACGCCATCGGCGGCAACCAGCAAAGCGCCATGATGCTGGGCATCAACGTGAAGCGTACCCGCTTCGTCAGCTACGTGATCAGCGGCCTGCTCAGCGGCCTGGCCGGCTTCATTTTCCTCATGCACGCGCCTTCAGCCAAAACCACCGTGGCGGCCCGGGGCGAAATGGACGCCATCGCCGCTTCCATCATCGGCGGCACGCTGCTCACCGGCGGCGTGGGCAATGTATTCGGCACGTTCTTCGGGGTCATGATCCTGGCGACCATCACCAAGATCATCGGCCTGAGCGACGTGAACGAATCCTTCTGGCAGAATATTGCCAGCGGCGCCATGCTGGGCCTGTTCATCATGGTGCAGAGCGTGATCCTATCCGTCCGCGGCAAGGGGAAGATCCATCTGCCGGAGTGGCTGAAATTCATTAAGCCCAAAGGCGAGCCGATATCGCCCGCCAAGTAAAAACAAAATCAAAACCGGGGCCGTCTGACTGTCAGACGGCCCCGGTTTTTTTCAAGGGAGGGTCATTTCCAGAAGCCAATGGCGTCCAGGATGCGGTCCTGCACCCGGGCCACCCGCAATGAAAACGCGGGGGAGACGGCGGGGGCTTCGCCTTCCAGGATGCAGCGGCCCAGCTGCTCCACCTCCAGGCGGTAATTCTGGGGCGCGGTGACGCGCTTTTCTTCCGCCCTGCCGTCCCGCACCAGGGTATAGGCGATCTCGCCCGGCTGATTGAACTGGAAGGCGGAGAAGATTTCGCCCCGGTCGCCGCAGAGGCGGAAGCGGTCCAGGCGATCGGCGCGGAGCAGCATGCCGCAGCTGAGATTCGCCACGGCCCCGCCCGCAAAGGACAAAAGCGCGTTGGTGGCCAGATCAATGCCGCCGTCGTCGAACAGGGCGGACGCGCTGACCCGGAGCGGCTCCCCGTCCAGCATCCACAGCGCCATGCTCAGGGGGTAGCAGCCCAGATCGTACTGCGCGCCGCCGCCGGCGTCCCGCCGGGCGCGGTAATTGCCCTCCCGGGGCGGGCCGCCCACGAAGGCGGATTCCAGGTACAGCACGTTTCCGATGGCGCCGGCGTCCACTTCCGCCTTCACCGCCCGGACGAAGGGATTGTGCAGGTAAGCGTATGCCTCCATAAGGTGCACGCCGTTTTCCTCCGCGGCGCGGAACATGTCCCGCGCCTGGGCTTCCGTCAGGGCCAGGGGCTTTTCGCACAGCACGTGCTTTTTTGCCTCCAGCGCCCGGATCGCCCATTCCCGGTGCAGGTCGTTGGGCAGGGGCACGTACACCGCCTGCACCGCGGGATCGGACAGCAGCGCGTCATAGCTGCCGTACGCCTTTTCAAAGCCGAATTCCGCCTGGTACTGCCGGGCTTTTTCGATGCTGCGGCCCGCGATGGCGTACAGCGCGCAGTTCTCCGCCTCCCGCATGCCGGGGATGGTCTGCTGCCGGGCGATGTCCGCCGTGCCCAGGACGCCCCAACGGATCTTTTCCATAAATGATGCTCCTTTCGCGTTACCAGTCGCTGGGATGAATCACCGCGGGGTCGATATGGGCCGGGTCCGGGGAGCCGGTGCGCACCAGCATGGCCTTGATTTCGTCCGTCATGGCGCGGAGGACGTCCGCCATTTTTTCGGGGCCGCCTTCGTCCAGGGGCGCCATCAGCGCCCTGCCCACGGATACGGCGTCCGCCCCCAGGGCCAGGGCCTTGAAGGCGTCGAAGCCGTCCCGGATGCCGCCGTCGGCCACCAGCAGGAAATCCCGCCCCACGGCCCGGCGGATCTCCGGCAGCAGCATGACGGGGGGCACGGCCCAGCGCATCAGGCCGTTATGGTGGCTGAGGATCACGCCGGCGCAGCCCAGGTCCCGGCAGGTCAGGGCGTCGCGGACGCTCAGCGCGCCCTTGATGAGAAAGGGCAGCCCCGCGGCGCCGATATACGTTTTCAGCTCTTCCAGGCTGGGCAGCTTCATCGGATAGCCCGCCACCAGGGAATCCCGGTCGTCGGTCACGTTCACGGCATGTTCCACGTCCATGCCCACGGCGACGGCCCCGTGAGCCTTCGCGCACGCCAGCCGTTCAAAGATCAGATCCGGGTCGGCGTAGGGCTTGATGATCTTGACGATCTTCGCGCCGGTGGACAGGGCGGATTCCATCTCTTCGCAGCTGCCCATGCCGATGAAGCAGGCGGCCCCGGCCTGCTTTGCGCCCAGGGCGAAGGCGGCCATGCCGCGCTTCAGATGGCTCAATGCCGCGGTGACGATGGGGGTGGAAAAGGCGCAGCCCAGCAGGCGCGTTTCCGCGGTGGGGTGCGCCGCGCCCACGATGCGGCCCTCCACCAGCAGATGATCCAGATACCGGCGGTTGAGGACGATGGAATCTCCGGGCAGGGGACGGCTGTCGGCCATAAAGCGCTTTCCTCCTTTTTCAGATGCTGACGCCCGCCCGGGCGGCGGCGCCGGCAAGATATGCGTATGCGGCCTGATATTCCTCAAAGGAACGCATATGCTCCAGCAGCACCGGGGCGTCGGGGGGCAGATACCTGTCCATGATCCTCAGGATCTTTTCAAAGTCCAGATCCCCTTCACCGGGGCTGCATTCCTCCAGCACCGCGGTCAGCCGGGTGGGGTGCAGCCGGCTGTCCTTTATGTGGGTGCTTTTGATATACGGGGCCAGGCGGGAAAAGCACTCCTCCACGAAATCCTCCGGGGCCAGGGCCCGGCGGGGGCAGTTGATCATATTCACGAAATCCATATGCGCGGCGAACTGCGGCCTGTCCACATCCTCCAGGAGCCGCAGATACGTATTCGGGCTGTCCGGCACCATCCAGGGCATGGGCTCGATGCAGTAAAAGGCGCGCGCCGGCCGCACGTCGTCGATGATCTCCCGGATGGAGGCCACGGTGCGGCGGTAGGTTTCGGGGGTGAAATTGCTTTTGTCCGCGGCGTCCCAGCCCGCGGTCCCGGGGGTGCCGGCGATATTGACGCAGCAGGGCACGCCCCATTCCTCCGCCAGGGCCAGCTGATCCTTGGCATAGCGCAGGGCTTCTTTGGCTTTTGCCGGATCCGGGTCCAGGCAGTTGCGCCATACGCCCACCTCGGCGATCGCCGCTCCCCGGCGTTTTGCCGCGGAAACGTAACGGGCGGCTTCCTCCTGGGGCGTGCGGCAGTCGAAAGGCGCCGTGACGGCCTTGAACCGGGACGCGGCCAGCAGCCGCTCCCAGGCTTCCGGGGCGTCGAAGGAGCCCGCAACGGTTCCGCCAAGCAGCATGAAAACCGCCTCCTGTTCTTTTGTTCCCTCCGGTTTCATCATAAGCCCGGCGCGGGAACAAAGTCAATCCGCCGTGGAAAATTTTTCTTGCGCCTTCCCCCCTGAACGGCCGGGAAAGTCTTGCGGGGGACCGGGCCCGTTTGATATAATGCAGTCAGACATTCAGAAAAAAGCCGCGTTTGCGGTGCGGAAGGAGAAATGCACCCATGCTGGCAAAACGGCCGCCCCTGGGATGGAATTCCTGGAATACCTTCGGCGATAAGATCAGCGACGCTCTGATCCGGGAAATGGCGGATTACATGGTGGACAAGGGCTACCGGGATGCGGGATATGAATACCTGGTGATCGACGACTGCTGGTCGCTCCGGGACCGGGACGAAAACGGGCTGCTGGTGCCGGACCCGGAAAAATTTCCCCACGGGATGAAGGCCCTGGCGGATTACGTGCACGGGAAGGGGCTCAAATTCGGCATGTATTCCTGCGCCGGGGTCATGACCTGCGCGGGCTATCCCTCCAGCTACGACCATGAATTTACGGACGCCGCCACCTTCGCCTCCTGGGGCGTGGATTTCCTGAAATACGATTTCTGCAATTTCCCCCAGACCGGCGACTGCCGCACCCGGTATCAGACCATGAGCATGGCGCTGAAGGCCACGGGGCGGGAAATCCTGTTTTCCGCGTGCAACTGGGGGCAGAAGGAGCCCTGGAAGTGGATGCGCTCCGTGGGCGCGCAGATGTACCGCTCCACCGGCGATATCATGGACAATTACGTTTCCTTCACCGATATTTTCAAATCCCAGATCGAAAATCTGTGCATGAGCGGCGCGGGCTGCTTCAACGACATGGACATGCTCACCGTGGGCATGGGCGGCAAGGGCAACGTGGGCGTGGGCAAAACGTGCACCTATGAGGAATACCGAATGCAGTTTGCCCTGTGGTGCCTGGCGGGCGTGCCGCTGATGATGGGGGCGGACCTGCGCGCCGTGGCGCCGGAATATCAGGCCCTCATGCAGAACAAGGACCTTCTGCGCATCGACCAGGACGAGGAATGCCGCCCGCCTTACCTGATCCGCCGGGGATCGGTGTTTACCGGCAATCCCGACGCGAAGGAAGGGGAGATGCCCTGGCGGATGATCCCGGATTCGTCCTTCACCTTCTTCCGCCATCTGTCCGATAACGAATTCGCCCTGGCGTACGTGAACATGTCCGAAGCGGAAAGCTGCATCCACTGCGAATTAGTGGATCTGGGGCTGCCGGTGGCCGGCGGCTGGGCGCTGGAAGCGCGCGACGTGTTCACCGGGGAAAACCTGGGCGCAAAATTCGATTATTTCAATCCCACGGTACCCGGCCACGATATGCGGATGTACCTGTGCCGCCTGGTCAAAGCCCATGGATAAGGGGGAGGACGGGCGCTGCGTTTCCTGCGGACGGATATTGGAAGAGGACGAAATCGCCCTGACGAAAAAAATGGTGAACCGCGGGGCGGAGGCGTTTTACTGCCTGACCTGCCTGGCGGCGCGCTTTTGCGTGGACGAGGACGCCCTGCGCCGGAAGATCCGGGAATTCCGGGAGATGGGGTGCGTTCTGTTCAGGCAGACGGATGAACGCGGTGCTTCTTCCGAATCAGGCGCGGACAGATGATATTTTCGGGACAGACAAGGAAATCCGTAAGTTTTGTCTAATATTGTCCTGGGACGGCGAAAAGACGCCGTTCGGGTAAGGAGCGGACGGACGATGAAACTGAGCGGACTTCTGCCGGGAAAAACCGCCCGGGTGCGGACGGTGGGGGGCGAGGGCGCCCTGCGGCAGCATTTTCTGGATATGGGCGTGATCCCCGGGGCGGAGGTGACGGCGATCAAGCTGGCCCCCATGGGCGACCCGATGGAGCTGATGATCCACGGGTACGAACTGACGCTGCGGCTGGCGGACGCGGAAAAGATCGAGGTGGAGCCGCTTAAGCAGGCGGCGGCGCCCCGGGAAAAGCAGGACCGCCGCCGGTACAGCGATCACCCCGGATTGGGCGAGGAAGGCAAGTTCCATCCCAAGGGCACGGGGGATCCGCTGCCGGAGGGCACGAAGCTGACCTTCGCCCTGGTGGGCAACCAGAACAGCGGAAAAACCACCCTGTTCAATCAGCTCACCGGCTCCAACCAGCACGTGGGCAATTTTCCCGGCGTCACGGTGGACCGCAAGGACGGCGTGATCCGCGGCCATGCCGATACCCTGATCACCGACCTGCCGGGGATCTATTCGATGTCCCCCTATTCCAGCGAGGAGCTGGTTTCCCGGGATTTCGTGCTGAAGGATCATCCCCGGGCCATCATCAATATCGTGGACGCCACCAACATCGAAAGGAACCTGTACCTGACGGTGCAGCTGTTGGAAATGAACGTGCCCATGGTGGTGGCGCTGAACATGATGGACGAATTGCGGGGCAACGGCGGCACCGTGGACGTGAACGCCATGGAGCGAATACTGGGGGTGCCGGTGGTGCCTATTTCCGCGGCGAAGAACGAGGGCGTGGACGAGCTGGTGCGCCATGCGGTGCACATCGCCAAATACCGGGAGCGCCCCGTGGAGCAGGATTTCTGCGGCGCGGAGGATCACGGCGGGGCGGTGCACCGGGCGCTGCACGCCGTGGCCCACCTGATCGAGGACCACGCCCGGGCGGCGGACTTGCCGCTGCGCTTCGCCGCGGGGAAGCTCATCGAGGGCGACCGGCTGATCGAAGAAAAGCTGGCGCTGGATCAGAACGAAAAAGAGATGCTGCAGCATATCGTCCTGCAGATGGAAAACGAACGGGGGCTGGACCCCAGCGCCGCCATGGCGGATATGCGGTTCGATTTCATCCGCCGGGTGTGCGACGAATGCGTGATCAAGCCCCACGAGAGCAAGGAGCACCGCCGCAGCCAGCGCCTGGACCGGGTGCTGACGGGGAAATACACCGCCATTCCTTTCTTTGTCGGCATCATGGCCCTGGTATTCTTCCTCACGTTCTTCCTGATCGGCCCCTTTTTCCAGGATCTTCTGGCCGACGGCATCGGCGCCCTCCGGGATCTGGCGGATGCGGGCATGCGGTCCGCCGGGGTCAACCAGACGGTGCAGAGCCTGGTGATCGACGGCGTTTTCGAGGGTGTGGGCACGGTGGTGAGCTTCCTGCCCATCATCGTGATCCTGTTTTTCTTCCTGTCCTTGCTGGAGGACAGCGGATACATCGCCCGGGTGGCCTTCGTGATGGATAAGCTGCTGCGCCGCATCGGCCTGTCCGGTCGCAGCATCGTGCCCATGCTCATCGGCTTTGGGTGCACGGTGCCCGCCGTCATGTCCACCCGGACGCTGCCCAGCGCCCGGGACCGCAGGATGACCATCCTGCTGACGCCCTTTATGAGCTGCACGGCCAAGCTGCCCATTTACGGCTTCTTCGTCAGCGTGTTTTTCCCGGGGCGGAGCTGGCTGATCATCACGGGGCTGTATCTGCTGGGCATCCTGGCGGGGATCCTGGCGGCGCACGTGTTCCGGAACACCCTGTTCAAGGGCGAGGCGGTGCCCTTCGTGATGGAATTGCCCAATTACCGCTTTCCCAGCCCCCGGAACGTGATGCTGCTGCTGTGGGAGAAGGCGAAGGATTTCCTGCACCGCGCCTTTTCCGTCATCCTCATCGCCACCATCGTGGTCTGGTTCCTCAAGACCTTCGATTTCCGCTTCAATCTGGTGGAGGACCCCCACGACAGCATCCTGGCGGCGGCGGCCAGCCTGATCGCCCCGCTGTTCGCGCCGGTGGGCCTGGGGGACTGGCGGATCGTCACCTCCCTGATCAGCGGCTTCATGGCCAAGGAAAGCGTGGTTTCCGTGATGGAGATGCTGTTCCGGGACGGGCTGGAAGCCCTGGGCGGCCTGAGCGCGGCGTGCATGCTGGTGTTCAGCCTGCTGTATACCCCCTGCGTGGCGGCGGTGGCCGCCATCCGGCGGGAAATGGGGCGCAGGTGGGCCCTGGGCGTGGTGTTCTGGCAGTGTACGCTGGCGTGGCTCGGGGCGCTGATCGTGCGTTTGATCGGCATGGCTTTGGGCTGAGAAAGGAATGGCCATGAATCTGTGGGATATCCTGATCCCGCTGGGAATCGTCCTGATCGCGGCGCTGGGGATGCTGGGCGCGCGGAAAAGAAAGAAAAACGGCTGTGGCGGATGCTGCGAAGGCTGCTCCCGGCGGGGCGGCTGCGGGCTGTGAGCGCCGCGCGCCGGATCCACCGCTATTTTTCGCCCCTGGGCCCGATCCTCGTGGCCGGGGAGGGCGAGGCCGTCGCCGGGCTGTGGTTCCAGGGGCAGAAGCGCTTCGGCGCGGGGCTGGACGGAACGGAAAAAGAAGGGCCCCTGCCGGCGTTCGACGCGGCGGATCGCTGGCTGGAGAGGTATTTCACCGGGACGGAGCCGGGCGCGCCGCCACCGCTTTTGCTGGCGGGCACGGCGTTTTCCCGGGCGGTCTGGGCGGAACTGCTTCTGATCCCGTACGGGCATACGGCGACCTACGGGGAGATCGCCGCCCGGCTGGGCGCCGGGCACGCCGCTTGCCGGGCGGTGGGGGCCGCGGTGGGGCGAAACCCCATTTCCCTGATGGTGCCCTGCCATCGGGTGATCGGCGCGGACGGAGCGCTGACGGGCTACGCCGGGGGCCTGGAGAGGAAAAAATGGCTGCTGGCCCTGGAAAAAGACGGGGCGGGGCGAAAGAGGTGACGTATGGACAGGGGCGTTCAGGTGCTTTCCACGGTGCTGCCGGTGATCCTGATGCTGGGGCTCGGCATGCTGTGCCGGGCGAAAAAGATCCTGACCCGGCAGGGCGTGGACGCGCTTAAGACCGTGGCGGTGCAGATCGGGCTGCCGGCGGTGCTGCTGCGCACGTTTGCGTCGGCGGAATATTCCACGGCCATGCTGGCGGTGCCGCTGATCATGTTCGCGCTGTGCTGCGTCGCTTTTTATCTGGGGAAAGCAGGCGGGAAAGCGTTGGGGATCCAAAGCCGGTTCCTGCCCTTCCTGACCACGGGCTTTGAGGCGGGCATGCTGGGCTACGCCCTGTTTGAGCTGCTCTACGGCCGTGAAAAGCTGGCGGATTTCGCCCGGATCGATCTGGGGCAGGTGCTGTTCGTGTTCACGCTCTATAAGGCGCTGCTTGCCCGTGAGGCGGAGGGGAAAAAGGAATCGCCTGCCGGGATCATCAGGGAAATGGCGCTGTCGCCCATCATCCTGGCCATCGCCGCCGGGGTGCTGCTGGGGGTCACGGGGCTGTATCAGGCCATGGGCGAAGGGAAAGCGATCCTGGACGCCTGCGCCCAGATCGCCGCGGCGCCGGTGAGCGCGCTGATCCTGATCAGCGTGGGGTATGATCTGGCGCTGCGGGATATTCCCTGGCGCGCCGCGCTGCAGGCGGTGGGCCTGCGGCTGGCCGTCATGGCGGCGCTGGGCGGCGCCGCGCTGCTTCTGTTCCGGGCGCTGTGGCCGCAGACGGCGTGGGAAAAGCCCATGCTGCTCATGTTCCTGCTGCCGCCGCCCTATGTGCTGTCCGTCTTTTCCAATGACGATAAGCAGAGAGCATACCTGTCCTCCGCGCTGTCGGTTTCCACGATGGTGACGCTGCTGGGGTTCGTGGCGCTGGCGGCTGTCGGATGATCCGGCAGACGAAAAAAGGGGCTGTTGCACAGTCCCTTCGATCAAATGGAGGATCCATTTGATCGACATAAAACGCCTTTTCCTCTCGTCCCTGCGGGACTCTCGGGCGGAAAAGGCGCAAGCAAAGCATTTTTGCTCTCGCAGGGCATGCTCTGCTTCGCAAAAATGCTCCTCGCAGCGCACAGGTCGCTGCTGCGGATTCCACTTGGAGGGGCTGCGGCCCCTCCAAACCACCCCGGGGGTTTCGATTTCCCGGTATTCACTGTTGCTCATTCTTTTATGAAAACCAATACCCATGTAAACAAAGAGGATATTGCAGATTGGCTTAAGCAGTATCCCCATGTTTTTTGGTTTATTGCGGCTTGTGCTTCTTTTCCCGGTACATGGCTTTGTCCGCTTTTTTGAGGTACGTTTCCGCTACGGACTGAAGCGAAACGCCGTCGTCGAAGGGCTCGGGAACGCTGCGGCAGCAGCCGATGCTGACGGTCATCCGGTACTGCTTCCCGGCCGCTTCCAGCCTTTCGTCGATCTGCTCCCGGACCAGCCGCCTGTATCTTTCCTCTTTCTCCTGATCGTAGTGCTTGGCCAGCACCACGAATTCGTCCCCGCCGGTGCGGACGCAGATCTCGTCCTTCAGGGCGCTTTTCCGCATCGCTTCCGCAAGGACGCACAGGCAGAAATCTCCTTCGGCGTGGCCGTAGACGTCGTTGATCTTTTTCATGTTGTTCATGTCGATGAGGAATACGGCCAATTCGTCGCCCTCGGCGCGGCATTCCTCGTAATAGCTCTCGAAGAACCGGTAATAGCCCCAGCGGTTGTACAGGCCGGTGAGCATATCCGTCTGGTACAGGTAATCCAGCTCCCGCACGGAATTTTTCAGCTGATTGCGGAAGAGCCAGTTAATCAGCACCGTGCTGACGCTGACCAGCCAGGATTTGATGTGGAGCTGCTCCATTTCCTTAAGATGCGGATTCACGATGAAATACCCCAGGAAATACTGCAGGTGATGGATGGGGAAAATGTAGTACGGCGCATCGTCCTGCATCATTTCATCCGGGAGCAGATTGCCCTTAGGCAGGGTCTGCCGCCTGACGGGCTTGCCGTGCCAGGTGCCGCAGACCACGTTGAAGGTTTCTTCCTTCAGGGTGTAGCGGTGCTGGATCAGCTTTTTCTGGTCCCAGCCGTCGATGAGGCACAGCGCGGCGTCCTGAAAGCCGGTTTCCCGCAGGCAGCCCTTTTCGATTTCGCTGTAGATCTCCTCCGCGGTATCGCAGATGGCGCCGCCGAGGATCAGATTGGTGTTGGACAGGGCCAGGTTTTCCAGGTTGGTGACCGTGCGGATGTATTTTTCCCGGATGGTATCCTTTTTGCGCACCGAAGCGGGCTCGCATCCGCAGGACTGGCGCAGGCACAGCACGCCGGGAACGGCGGTTTTTTCTTCCACCGGTTCTCCCCGCAGGCGCCTGAGCAGCAGCTTCATGCCGGTTTCGCCCACGCGGAAGAAGGGCTGGGCGGAGGTGGTGATGGACGGCTCGTTGAACTGCGCCCGCAGGATATCGTCGTACCCGGTGACGATCACGTCCTGGGGCACCCGGAAGCCCCGGTCCTCCAGGGCGCTGATGATGCCGATGGCGGTATAGTCGTTGACGCAGACGATGGCCTCCGGCAGCCTGCGCTTGCCCTCCTGCGCATAGTGGGCCAGGATCTTCTCCACGATCTCCGGCCCGCATTCCGGGCGGAGGGTGCCGTAGTAGATGCGGTCGTCCCCGCAGGGAAGGCCGTGAGCGGACAGGGTGCTTTGGAAAATCTGGATGCGTTCCAGGCAGAAGGACCGCTCCACCGGCCCGGCTACGTGAACGAGGTCCCGGCAGCCGTGATGGCCGATGAGATGCTCGATCAGCTCGGAAAAAGACAGGTCCTGATCGTTGACGATGCTGTAGGTGCCCTCCTTCACCGTGCCCAGGGTGAATACCGGGCAGGCCACCGCTTTCTTCAGCCGGTCGATGGGCTCGATGAAGGAGCCGGTCATATAGGTGTCGAAGGTGATCAGCGCGTCGTATTTTTTCAGATCCGGCAGCAGGTATACCACGAAGTCGCCCACGTCGTAATCCTGATACAGATCGTAGTTCTTGCTGGTGTGGTTGTCGGCGAAGCTGGCGAAGAAGACGAGCTTCACGTTCTCTCCCCGGGCGGCCTCCAGCAGGCCGTTCACGGTCTGCCGCACCATGTCCTCATAGAGCGCGGAAATAAAGACCGCGATGGTTTTCCGGCCGGCGGGGAGGGGGGACGGGCTTTCTTCCTTGCGTTCCGTGCGATTTTCTTCCATAATTTGTTTTCCTGTGTCTTCTTTTCTGCTCATGCCCGGGGGTAGAGGAGGTGCAGCTTGGCGTAGAAATCCCCCAGCAGATACCGGCTGTCCATATCCTGATAAACCAGGATCTCCCGCCCGCCGGGCAGGGGAGAATAGGAGGTATCGTTTTCCACCCGGCAGACGGGGCGGCGCGCCGTGCGCCCGCAGGTGGGGTGCAGCACCGCGGCCACCGCGGGGGAATCCCCCAGGGACCAGCTTTCGCCCTGGGTCCATGCGGCTTCCGGGGTCATGTTGTAGGCGATCATCTGCCCGAACAGATACCGGCCGATTTTTCCGTAGGGCATCACCTGCTCCTGCAGCTCCGCCAGCCCCACCCGGATGCTGCCGTACACGTCGGAGGGGATCTGCCACACCGGGGCGGCGGACTGCAGCACGGCGTTGGCCGCGTCCGGATCGTTGCCGAAATTGAATTCCCGCCAGGGCGGACGGTTATCCCCGTAGGGATGGCCGCCGATGACCACCGCCGTAAGCCGCGGGGCGATGTCCGGCGTTTCGCGCAGCGCCCGGGCGAGATTGGTCAGCGCGCCCATGCACAGGATGAACAGGGGGCGCGGATCTTCCGTTCGGGCTTCCCGGATCATGCATCGGACGGCTTCGGACGGCCCGCCCCCGCCGCCGGGGCCTTCCTCGCCCCGCAGCACCGGCACCTCCGATCCCATGGTCTGCGTCACCCGCAGGGCGGCTTCCCGGCTTTTTTCCATGGATCCGGGCCGGGCGAAATGCGCCGCCGTCACCGCGCGGACCAGGAGCTTGGGGCTCATCAGCGCGTAGGCGACGGCGAAGGGATCGTCCGCCTCGCAGGCGGTGTCCGTATCCACGATCACCCGAAGCTTTTTCTGCTCGGGCACCTGAAACTGAAGCAAAGGGAACACTTCTTTCCGGCCCGGACGCCGCGCCGGGACATTTTTGTATGATTATACCATGATTTGCGGCGGCACGCAATCCGGATGGGGAAAAATGCGGCCGGCGGCGGATGTTTTTTTCGTTGCGTTTCTCCGGCGCGGATGATATAATGGATTCAGAAACATGGATATCCGGCTTCGTGCCGCTTATAGCGAGGTGCAAAAGTGAAAATCACGGCTATCGGTGAAATCCTGGTGGACATGACTCAAACCTGGATCGACGAAAACGGCATACCCCATTTTGCGGCGAACCCCGGCGGCGCGCCGGCCAACGTGGCCGTTGCGGCGGCGAAGCTGGGGGCGGAGGCCGCCTTCGTGGGGTGCGTGGGGGAGGACGCCTTCGGCGCGCTGCTGCGGGATACGCTGGTGCGCTTCGGCGTGTCCGCGGAGGGGCTGCAGACCGCGAAGGGGGCCAGCACCACATTGGCGGTGGTGACGGTGGACGCCCGCGGGGAGCGCAGCTTTTCCTTCTGCCGCAAGCCCGGGGCGGACACCCGCATCGACATGGAACAGGCAAAGGAGGCCGTGCGGGGCACGGGCATATTGCATTTCGGCAGCGTCAGCCTCACCGATCCAGACTGCCGGGAGGCGGTGGCGGCCGCGGTGCGGAGCGCCAAGGCTTCCGGGGCGCTGATCACCTACGATCCCAATTACCGCTCGGTGCTGTGGGATTCGGAGGCGGAGGCCGTTATTCAGATGCGCGCCGTGCTGCCGCTGTGCGATATCGTGAAGATCAGCGACGAGGAAACGGCGCTGCTGTGCGGCGTGAAGGAGCCGGAAGCCGCCCTTGGGAAGCTGATGGGCCTGGGGGTGCGCCTGGCGGTGGTGACGCTGGGGGCCCGCGGGGCCATGTGGCGCTGCGGGGCCCTGACGGGGACGGTGCCCGGCTGCCCGGTGAAGGTGGCGGACACCAACGGCGCGGGGGACACCTTTTTCGGCGCGTTCCTGAGCCGCATTGCCCGCCGGGGCGGCATCGACGGCCTGACTACGGAGGAACTGAACGCCTTCGTGGGCTTCGCCAACAAGGCGGCGTCCATCACCGCCAGCCGTCCGGGGGCCATCCCCGCCATGCCCACGCTGCAGGAAACCGAGGAGGGATGACGAGATGAAGGACCATTGGAAAAGCGAATTTGCGTCCCGCTTCCGCCGGCATGAAGACGAGCTCAAATGGCTGTACTGCGAATTGTACCACAGCGATATGCGGGCGTACGATTACTTTACGGACATGCTCTACCGCGCCTGGGAGGAGCGGCCGGAGCCCCTGAAAATGATGGATAGGGCCCGGGAAGAATACCCGGACTGGTACAAGGGGCATGACCTGGTGGGCATGCTGATGTACGTAAACGCCTTCGCGGGCACCCTCCGGGGCGTCCGGGATAAGCTGGATTACATCGCCGACTGCGGCGTCAGCTACCTGCATCTCATGCCCCTGCTGGAAAGCCCCGCCGGCCGCAGCGACGGGGGCTACGCCGTCAGCAATTTTCGCCGGGTGCAGCCGGAATTGGGCACCATGGAGGATCTTCGGGCCTTGGCGGACGACTGCCACGAGCGGGGCATCGCCCTATGCCTGGATTTCGTGATGAACCACACCAGCGAGGATCACGAATGGGCCCGCCGCGCCCGGGCGGGGGAAAAGGAATATCAGGCCCGGTATTTTTTCTACGACGACTGGACGCTGCCCAACGCCTTTGAGCAGACCGTGCCCCAGGTGTTCCCCACCACCGCGCCGGGGAACTTTACCTGGTGCGAGGAGGCGGGCAAGGCGGTGATGACCACCTTCTACCCCTACCAGTGGGACCTCAATTACGCCAACCCCACCGTTTTCAACGACATGACGGACAACATGCTCTTCCTGTGCAATCACGGGGTGGACGTGATCCGTCTGGACGCGGTGCCCTACATCTGGAAGGCCCTGGGCACCTCCTGCCGGAACCTGCCCCAGGTGCACACCCTGGTGCGCATGATGCGCATGGCCTGCGAGATCGTGTGCCCCGGCACCTTGCTGCTGGGCGAGGTGGTGATGGAGCCCAGCAAGGTGGCGCCGTATTTCGGCACGGTGGAAAAGCCCGAATGCCATCTGCTTTACAACGTCACCACCATGGCCACCGTCTGGCACACCGTGGCCACCCGGGACGTGCGGCTGCTGGCGCACCAGATGGCGCAGGTGTTTTCCCTGCCCCGGGATTATACGTTCCTCAATTATCTGCGCTGCCACGACGATATCGGCTGGGGGCTGGATTACGGCTTCCTTTCCCGTTTCGGCTGGCAGGAGGTGCCCCACAAGAAATACCTGAACGATTACCTGACGGGCAAATGGCCCGGCAGCCCCGCCCGGGGAGAACTGTACAACGACGACCCGCGGCTGGGGGATGCCCGGCTCTGTGGCACCACGGCGTCCCTGTGCGGCATTGAGGCGGCCCGGGAAAGCGGCGACAGGCAGGCCATGGCCCGGGCGATCCAGCTGGACGAAACGCTGCACGCCTTCATGTTCACCTTAAGCGGCGTGCCGGTCCTTTACAGCGGCGACGAGATCGGCCAGGAGAACGACGGCGCATACCACGGCGATCCCCTGAAACGGGAGGACAGCCGCTACCTGCACCGGGGGAACATGGACTGGAAAAAGGCGGAAAAGCGCACGAAAAAGACCACGGTGGAAGGGAAGCTCTTCTCCGCGCTCCAGAAAATGGAGCGGATCCGGGCGGAGCATCCCGCCTTCGACACCGAGGCGGACACCTGGCTGCTGGATACGGGCAGCGACCACGTGCTGGGCATCGGGCGCTATTACCGCGGGGAAAAGCTGCTGGCCCTGTTCAATTTCGCCGACGGGGAGGAAACCGCCTGGATCAAGGACCGGGAAACCTATACCGACCTGATGGACCTGACGGAAACGGACGCCGGGGCGGTGCGCGTGCCCGCCGGCGGCTTCCGCTGGCTGCTGCATACGTTTTAAGGAGAATGCGCCATGAAGAAAAAACTGATTTTTCTGGATATCGACGGCACGCTGACCCCCGCGGGGAGCAACACGCCGCCGGAGAGCGCCATGCGGGCGGTGAAGCGCGCCCAGGCCCGGGGACATAAGGTGTTCCTGTGCACGGGACGCAACCCCGCCATGCTCTCTCCGGTGCTGGCGCTGGGGTTCGACGGCGCGGTGGCCGGGGCCGGGGGCTACGTGTTCGCCGGGGAAAAAGTGCTTTTCGACTGCCCCATGACGGCGGAACAGCTGGAAACGGGGATGCGGCTGCTTCGGGAAAACGGCGTGTTCCGCACCATCGAGGCGAAGGACGCCACCTGGGGCGACGAGGACCTGGGGGATTTCCTGGCCCAGGCGGGGGAGGGCAACAGCGAGCTGGTGCGCTGGCGCAAGGCCCTGGCGGAGCAGCTCAACATCCTGCCCATGCGGGAATACGACGGGCGGCCCGTCTACAAGATCGTGTTCATGTGCAAGACCGCGTCCCAGCTGGAGCCCGCCCGGCAGGCGTTGGAAAAGGATTTCAATTTCGTGGTGCAGGACGTGGCGGCCTATCAGTGCTTAAACGGCGAGCTCATCAACCGCAGGTTCGACAAGGGCCGGGGCGTCCGCATCGTGGCGGAGCACTTCGGCCTTCCCCTGGAGGACACCATCGGCTTCGGCGACAGCATGAACGATCTGGAAATGATCCAGACGGTGGGCTGCTCCGTCTGCATGGACAACGGTAGCCCCAAGCTCAAGGAAATCAGCGATCTTATCTGCCCCGCGGTGGAGAACGACGGGCTGTACTGGGGCTTTGAGAAGCTGGGGCTGATCTGAAAAAAGGCATGGCGTGCCGCGTCGGCAGGCGCGGCGCGTTTTTTTTGGGAGGGAAGGCCATGGACCGTCAGATGCGCGCGGACGCGGACAGGATCGTCCGGGCGGCCATCGCCGCCGTGCAGCCGGACGCCGCCGTGCGCCGGGCATTGGAAAATGCGGCGCTGTCGGGCCGGGTGGTGCTGGTGGCCGCCGGAAAAGCGGCCTGGCGCATGGCGAAGGCGGCGTACGACTGCCTGGGCAGCCGCATCGAAAGCGGCGCGGTGATCACCAAGTACGGCCACGTCATGGGCTCCATCGCAAATTTTTCCTGCTATGAGGCGGGCCATCCCGTGCCGGATGAGAATTCCTTCCGGGCTACCCGGGCGGCGCTGGAGACGGTATCCGGCCTGACGGAAAGGGATACCGTGCTGTTCCTGCTTTCCGGCGGCGGCAGCGCTTTGTTTGAAATCCCGCTGATTCCCGGCGGGGAAATGCAGGATATCACGGAGCAGCTGCTCAAAAGCGGGGCGGACATCGTGGAGATCAACACCGTCCGAAAGCGCCTGAGCGCCGTCAAGGGCGGGCGGTTCGCCCGGCTGTGCGCCCCTGCCCGGGTGGAAGCGGTGGTGCTGTCGGACGTGCTGGGGGATCCGCTGGATATGATCGCCTCCGGCCCGGCCTGCCCGGACGGGAGCACCTGCGCGGACGCCCGGCGCGTGGCGGAAAAATACGGGCTGCGCCTGACGGAGGAAGCCCGGCGGCTGCTGGATCAGGAAACGCCCAAGGCGCTCCCCAACGTGCATGCCCAGGTGACGGGCAGCGTTAAGGCGCTGTGCGCGGCGGCGGCGGAGGCCTGCCGGGGCCTGGGATACGCGCCCGTGCTGCTGACGGACCGGCTCTGCTGCCAGGCCCGGGACGCGGGCAGCTTTCTTTCCGCCATCCTGCGCACCCATGCGGAGGACGGGAAAAGCCTGGCCTTCCTGGCCGGGGGCGAAACGGTGGTGCGGGTCACGGGGAAAGGCCTGGGCGGGCGGAATCAGGAAATCGCCCTGGCCGCAGCGCCCCTGCTCAGCGGCATGCCGGGGGCGGCGGTGTTTTCCGTGGGCAGCGACGGCACCGACGGCCCCACCGACGCGGCGGGAGGCTACGCCGACGGCGATACCTGCCGGGAGCTGAAGGAATACGGGATGACCGCGGAGGAGATGCTGCGGAATAACGACGCCTACCATGCCCTTGAAAAAACCGGCGGCCTGATCAGGACCGGGCCCACCGGCACCAACGTGAACGATATTTCCGTGGCCCTGCTGCGCCGGTGAAAAAGCGTCAGGAAAAAAAAGGAAAAAAATAATTGTTTACGGATCGCGGATTCTGTTATATAATCACAGTGAATGGTGGATTTGTGAAAAAACAGTCCAATATGAACAAATAACCAAATGAAGGGGGTTACCGCATGGCTCTGGACTACCGGAAATGCGCTGAGCAGATCGCCGCCAACATCGGCGGCGGCGCCAACGTCATCAGCGCGGCCCACTGCGCCACCCGGCTGCGCCTGGTGATCGCGGACAACGGAAAGGTCAACAAGAAAGCCCTGGAAGAAATCGACGGCGTCAAAGGCATGTTTGAAAGCAACGGCCAATTGCAGCTCATCATCGGCACAGGCACCGTCAACAAGGTGTACGACGAATTCCTCTCCGTCACCGGCGCTTCCGCCGCCACGAAGGACGACGTGAAGGCGGCGGCTGCTTCCAAAATGCCCTGGTGGAAGAAAATCCTGAAAACCCCCGGCGATATCTTCGTGCCCATCCTGCCCGCCATCGTGGCCTCGGGCCTGATGATGGGCCTGGTGGAAGCCATCCCGAAGTTCGCTCCCGGCTTCCAGAACACCGGCTGGTACGCCTTCCTGGATCTGGTGGCCAACACCGCCTTCGCCCTGCTGCCCGTGCTGGTGGCCATTTCCGCCGCCCGGGTGTTCGGCGGCAACGTGTTCCTGGGCGCCGTCATCGGCCTGATGCTGGTGCATCCCGCCCTGCTCAACGCCTGGAACGCAGGCAACGTGCAGGAGGTGGCGCAGAAATTCAACAGACCGATCCCAACATCCATCGTCCAGCAAGCCTTGGATGAGCTGCCGTCGGAATACGATCACCTGTGGGTGGACGGCAGCGGCAATGTGATCGGCAAAGAAGCCTTCATGCAGCAGCTGGACGCCCTTTACGGCACCGGCGAAACCGTCGCCCCCAACCTGATCAACAGCCTGCCCGCCGGAAAAGCGCCGAAGCTGAACAAGGTCGTTGAGGATGGCGTGACGAAATACATTCATGTGACAGACGCCGACGGCAAGGACGTCATGGAAGACGTGGCGCTGGGCGGCGCCGTCTGGGAGAACATCAAGACCAAGATGACCGTCAGCGAATTGCAGGACGGCGGCATCGCCAAATGGTCCTTGTTCGGGGACGTGGGCATTTCCCAGATGGGCTATCAGGGCCACGTGATCCCCGTGATCCTGGCGGTGCTGTTCATGTGCTTCCTGGAAAAGAAGCTGCATAAGATCGTGCCCGAAATGATCGACCTGTTCGTGACCCCGCTGGTGACGGTGCTGGTGACGGCCTTCGCCGCCTTCCTGGTGATCGGCCCCATTTTCGCGGTGGTGGAGAACTGGGTGCTGGCCGGGGCGCAATGGCTGATCTCCCAGTTCTACGGCATCGGCGCGGCCATCATGGGCGCGATTTATCCGCTGACGGTGGTCATGGGCCTGCATCACATGTACAACGTGATCGAGGCCGGCATGATCGCCCAGACCGGCGTGAACACCTGGATGCCCATTGCCTCTGCCGCCAATTTCGCCCAGTTCGGCGCCTGCCTTGCGGTGGCATTGAAGGTGCATAACCAGAAAACCAAATCCGTGGCGCTGCCCTCGTCCCTGTCCGCTTCCCTGGGCATTACGGAGCCGGCGATCTTCGGTATCAACTACCGGTTCATGAAGCCCTTCGTATGCGGCATGATCGGCGGCGCGGCGGGCTCCCTGTTCGCCACGTTCCTCACCGGCACCAACGCGGCGGGCCAGACGGTGCGCTTCGGCGCCACCACCTACGGCGTCACCGGCATCCCCGGCATCCCCGCCGTAAACAATACCTTCATGTACATCGTGGAGCTTCTGATTGCCGCCGGCATCGCCTTCGCGCTGACCTGGTTCATCTGGAAGGAAGAAAAGCCCGAGGCCGTGCCCGCGGAAGGCGCCGTGACCGCCGCGCCGGCAGAGCCCGAAATTGAAGTGCCCTCCGTCAGCGTGATCCGCTGCGCCGCCGGCACCGTGCTGCAGCCCGTGAAGGGCACCGTGATCCCCCGGGAGGAAATCCCGGACGACACCTTCGCCTCCGGCGTCCTGGGGGACGGCGTGGGCATCCAGCCCAGCGACGACAAGGTGGTGGCCCCCTTCGACGGCACCGTTTCCTCCGTGGCGGAAAGCCAGCACGCCGTGGGCATCGAGTGCAACGGCATGGAAATGCTGATCCACGTGGGCGTGGACACCGTGAATATGAAGGGCGACGGCTTCACCTGCCTGGTGAAGGAAGGCGACGAAGTGAAGGCCGGCCAGCCCCTGATCCTCTTTGACCGGGAAAAGATCAAGGCCGCTGGATACAGCGATACCGTGGCCGTGCTGCTCACCAATTCCGAGGATATGGAAAACGTGGAGTGCGGCGCCCGGTAACGGACGGGCTTCCCGGGGAGCCGCTCTTGGAAAGAAAGCGGGCGGCCCCCCGGCCCCCTTCCGGGAAAACCGGCAGAAATTGATTCAATGTGATTTTATTCCGTGGAAGCGGAAGAGAGAAATAGGAGGAAAAGCCATGAAGTCTTTTGAGTACACCATCACCGATCCCGTGGGCATCCATGCCCGTCCCGCCGGCGTGCTGGTCAAGGAAATCAAGAAGTACGCCTCCACCGTCACCGTGATCAAGGGCGAAAAGGCCGTCAACGCCCTGAAGCTCATGGCCCTGATGGGCATGGGCATCAAGCAGGGCGACACCGTGAAGGTCACCGTGGAGGGCGCGGACGAGGATACCGCCGCCGCCGCCATCGAGGAATTCTTCAAGGCCAATCTGTAACGGGATCACACGAAAACGGCTGCCTGCGGGACAGCCGTTTGTTTTCAGCATAGAGGAGGAAACGATATGATTTCCATTCAGGGCAAAGGCGTATCCACCGGCGTGGCCATCGGCCCGCTGTACTACTATCAGCGCGCAAAATCCACCATTCGTCGCTATGAGGTGGAGGATGCGGAGGCGGAGTGGGCGCGGTTCAAGGCCGCCCAGGAAAAGGCTGTTTCCCAGCTGGGCGAATTGGCCGAAAAGGCCCGGGCGGAGGCCGGGGACGAAGCGGCGCTGCTGTTTGAGACCCATCAGATGATGGCGGAGGACATGGAATATGAAGAAGCCATCCAGACCGCCATCCAGGATGCGCGCCTCAACGCCGAGGCTGCCGTCACCGATACCGCGGCGCAGTTTGCGGAAATGTTCGCCGCCATGGACGATCCTTATTTCCAGGCCCGGGCGGCGGACGTGAAGGACGTGTCCGGCCGCATCATCGCGGCCCTCACCGGCGTGGCCCAGGGAGGCATCGACTCCCCGGTGCCCGTGATTCTGGCGGCGGACGATCTGGCCCCCAGCGAAACGGTGCAGCTGGATAAGAGCAAGATTTTGGGCTTCGTCACCGAGGGCGGCTCCGGCTCCTCCCACACCGCCATCCTGGCCCGCACCATGGGCATCCCCGCCATCATCGGCGTGGGGAATCAGCTGAAGCCCGAATACGAGGGCCGGGAGGTCATCATCGACGGCAGCACCGGCAGCGTGGTCATCGAAGCCGACGCCGACACCCGCAGCCACCTGGTCAAGAAGATGGAGGAACAGAAGCGCCAGCGGGAGCTGCTGGAGAAGCTCAAGGGCCAGCCCAACGAGACCCTGGACGGGCAGAGCATCCGCGTGTACTGCAACATCGGCTCCCCGGACGACGTAGCCGCCGTGCTGGGCAACGATGCCGGCGGCGTGGGCCTGTTCCGCAGCGAATTCCTTTATCTCAACTGCGACGATTATCCCACCGAGGATTATCAGTTCGAGGCGTACAAAAAAGTGCTCAGCGACATGGGCGGTAGGGAAGTGGTGATCCGCACCCTGGACATCGGCGCGGACAAGCAGATCGGCTATTTCAATCTGCCCAAGGAAGAAAACCCCGCCCTGGGCAACCGCGCCCTGCGCATCTGCCTGAACCGGCCCGAAATCTTCCACACCCAGCTGCGCGCCCTGTACCGGGCCAGCGCCTATGGGAAACTGGGCATCATGTTCCCCATGGTCACCAGCGTGTGGGAGGTGAAGGAAGCAAGGAAGATGTGCGAACGGGTGAAGAAGGAGCTGACCGAGGAGGGCATCCCCTTCAGCGAGGACGTGGAGATCGGCATCATGATCGAGACTCCCGCCGCCGTGCTCATGAGCGACCGGCTGGCCAAGGTGGTGGATTTCTTCTCCTGCGGCACCAACGACCTGACCCAGTACACCCTGGCCTGCGACCGGCAGAACGCCGATCTGGGCAGGTTCTACAATCCCCATCACCCGGCGGTGCTCCGCGCCCTGAAAATGGTGTGCGACAACGCCCACAAAAACGGCGTGTGGGTGGGCATCTGCGGCGAACTGGGGGCGGACCTGGCGCTGACGGAGACCTTCCTCTCCATCGGCATCGACGAGCTGAGCGTGTCCCCCCGGTCCGTGCTGCCCCTGCGGCAGAAGATCCGGGAAACGGACGTTTCCCAGGTGAAGGAAAAGGTGCTGGCAGAGCTGCTCAGCGATGATAACGACCTGTAACGGATGAAAAGCATTTTTCCCGCCCGGAACCTGCGCGCTCCGGGCGGGAAATTGCTGTGAGGAGGAATTGTGAAAACGGCGCAGACGCGATGGCGAATCCTGTTTTCCGGCCATGTGCAGCGCGTGGGCTTCCGCTATACCGCGCTTTATCTGGCGCGGACGCTGGGGCTGACCGGCTGGGTGCGGAATTTGCAGGACGGCCGGGTGGCGGTGGAGGCCCAGGGCGGGATCGGGGCGCTGCGGCAGCTGGTGATCCGGCTGAAAAGCCAGCCGCACATCCATATCGAACGCACGGAGATCCTTCCCATCGATCCGGTGAGCCGGGAAAGCGGCTTCCGGGTGCGGCGGGAAGGGGACGATAAGTGATTTTCTTTGAAAAAGAGGGTGGGGGGACATGGAGACGCTGCAGATCGCGGACAGGCGGATCGTCCTGTTTCCGGCGGCGGAAAAAGGCGCGCCGCTGGTGCTGCTGTGCGGCGGCGGGGAGGAGATGGGCCCGTTTTTGGACGGCGCAGGCTTTTCCCTGGCCGCCGTGGAGGAGCTGGATTGGAACAGGGATCTGTCCCCCTGGCCCGCCCCGCCGCTGCGGAAGGGGGAGAAGGCGTTTTCCGGCGGCGCGGACGCCTTCCTGGAGATCCTTGCGGGCAAGATCCTGCCGGCGGTCCGGGAAGCGCTGGGCGCGGCACAGGAGGGGGCGTACCTGGCGGGGTATTCCCTGGCGGGGCTGTTCGCGCTGTACGCCCTGTACCGCACGGACGCCTTCGACGGCGCGGTCAGCGCCTCCGGATCCCTGTGGTATCCGGGCTTTTCCGATTTTGCGGCCCGGCACGCTTTTGCGAAAAAGCCCCGGCGGGTCTATCTTTCCCTGGGCGACCGGGAAAAGCGGTCGGTCCATCCGGTGCTGCGCACGGTGGAGGATGAAACGCGGCGGTTGGAGCGATTGCTGCGGGACCGCGGGGTGGAAACGGTGCTGGAAATGAACGCAGGCGGCCATTTCCAGGATGCCGGGGCGCGGCTGGCCCGGGGCGTCCGGTGGATCGCGGCGGTGCGGTGAAGAAAAGAGGAAAACCGTATGCGTTTCGGCTTATCCTGGGTGGGGCTGGTTTACCTGGCGATGCTGCTGATCCCCAACCTCCTGTGGACGCGGCGGCAGCCTGAGGGCTATGCCCGCTTCGTGAAAGGGGAAAACAAGGCGCTGCTTGCCCTGGAAAGGGCCGGGGAAGTGCTGACTGCCTGCGCGGCGGCGTGCTTTTCGGATTTCGATCTGCGGCCCTGGACGGCCTGGTGCCTGTGGCTGATCGCTTCCTTTTCGTGCATGCTGCTGTACGAGGTCTTCTGGGCGCGCTATTTCCGCAGCGAAAGGACCATGCGGGATTTTTACGGCCCGCTGCTTGGCATCCCCGTGCCGGGGGCGCTGCTGCCGGTAGCGGGTTTCCTGCTGCTGGGGATCTACGGCGGCAACAGCCCGCTGATCCTCTCCAGCCTGATCCTGGGAGTGGGGCATGTGGGCATCCATCTCGCCCACGCCCGGGAAGCGGGGATCGGAAAAAAACGCACATCCGTTCCAATGCAGATCCTGAAAACGGCGCTGGCCGCCGCCGCCGTCCTGGCGCTGCTGGGGATCACGGCGGTGACCGCGGTGCGCAACGTGCGCGCCGTCCGGCACTGGGCGAACCTGCCCCGGGGCGTGGACGAGGGGATCTTTCTGCCCCTGAACGGACAGGAGCAGTACGTGCTGATCACGGGGCGGGACAGGAATAACCCGGTGATCGTGTACCTGCACGGCGGGCCGGCGGCCCCGGACACTTGCTGCGCCTATGCCTTCGCCGATGCCCTGACGGCGGACTACACCTTCGTCTGCTGGGATCAGCGGGGCTGCGGCCGCACGTATTTCCGCAACGCGGGAAGCGACCCGGAAAACCGGACGGCCGCCTTCCCCCAGGCCCTGGAGGACCTGGACGCTTTGGTGGATTACCTGCGGTGCCGGTTCGGGCGGGAAAAGGTGATCCTGCTGGGCCATTCCTACGGCACCATCCTGGGCAGCCGGTACGCCCTGGCGCATCCGGAAAAGGTGGCGGTCTACATCGGCGCGTCCCAGGTGATCAATCCGGAGCAGGCGGATGCGTACAGTTATGAGGACGCGCTGAAGAAGGCCGCGTCCGCCGGGGAGGACACGGAAAAACTGACTTCGGCCTGGGACGCTTTCCGGCGGGAAGGCAGCCTGGATACGCTGATGGCGGTGCGGGCGCTGACGGCGCCCTATCATCCGGCGCGGATCCGGGACGGCCAGCTGTGGACGGCGCTGACCTCGCCGTATCTCGGGGTGGACGATTTCCGCTGGTTCCTGAAGCAGACGGGCGGCCTGGACGGCTTTTTCGCGCTGAACCGGCGCCTGTTTGCGGAGACCTTTGATTTCGACGCGTACCGGCAAGGCACGGCGTATCAGGTGCCGGTGTACTTTATTTCCGGCACGGACGACTGGGTGTGCCCGGCGTCCGCGGTGCAGTCGTATCTGGAGACCCTGACGGCGCCGGGGAAAGGGCTCCTTCTCCTGGACGGGTGCGGGCACAGCCCGCAGTACGCCCTGCCCCGGGAGTTCGCTTCCGCGGTGCGGGAGATCCTGAACGGGCAAATGAATTGACGGGAAGATAATGACCGGAAAAAAGACAAAATCTGCCCATGAATTTGATGGAAAAAGAAGGAAATGGAAACCGCGGGGAGAAATAAAAGAATAAAAAACCAAAAAACGCGCGGCGGCGCGCCGCGGAAAAACGAAAAACCGTGATCGGGCAGCAAATGAAAAAGGGAGGAGAAAAAGTGAAAAAAACGTTATCCATCCTGGCGGTCCTGGCGATCCTGCTCTGCTGTGTCCCCGCCATGGCGGAGATCCCCCGGGAGCTGGCGGGGAAATGGCAGGGGACCGGCACCCCCAAAAACGGCGGTCCGTCCATTGAGCTGACGGCGGAAATCAACGCCGACGGCTCCGGCGAATACACGTTCGAGCAGGCGGGCTACCGGGAAAGCTATCCCTTCACCGTTTCCAGCTCGGACAGCACCTTCTCCGTGGATATCCCCGCCACCAGCGGCCTGGGCAGCGTGGCAGGCACCTGGGCGCTGGAGGACGGCGTACTGGTGCTGGATATCACCACCACCTTCCCCAACGGCCGCACCTATTCCTATATCGCCCGGTGCGAGCGGGCCGCGGATGAAGCGGCTGCCGTGGACATGGGGGAAACCGACGAATACGCCGACGCGGTCATCAGCTTCCGGTATCCCGCGTCCTGGAAATGCGGCGTTGCCTACGACGGCAGCATCATCCTGGAGATCACGGGCAGCAACAGCGCCGTGATCGTCGCCGCGCTGATTTCCGATCTCGTCAGCTATACCGGCGACCGGGAGACCGACGCGCCGGCGATCGAAAAATCCATCGCGGAATACAGCCTGGAAAAGCAGGAGGCGAAGGGAAAGAACCTGACGCTGAACGGCGCGTACGAAATGAAGCAGGTGGGCGAAATGCGGGGCTTCCGCGCCCTGGGCACCTGGCGGGCCACCGGGCAGGACCTGGTGATGACCACGCTGTCGGGGGACAGGCACCTTGTTTCCTTCACGTTTATCGGGGATGAGGCCATTCTCATGGAGGACGCGCTGCTTTCCACCGTGACGCTGCTGGGCAGCGAAACGCAGGACGGCGGCGTGGGCTTCCGCCGCTGGCAGGGCGCGGGCTATTCCCTGGATTATCCGGAAGCGTACGCCGTCCAGGAAGCAAGCGTGGGCGTGGTGTTCATTGATCCCGATGATAAGAACAACCTTATCATGGCCCGGACCTACAGCCTGGATTTTGATTATTCCGACGAGCTTGCCGTCCCCATCGCGGCCCAGGCCCTGCCCAAATCCACCAAGGTGGAGCCCAACGCCGTGATGGAAACGGCGGGGAGCTGGAACACGGCCGTGATCCGGGGACAGGTGAACGCCGGGCCGATGGCCTTCTACATCATCGGCAGCGGCCGCACGGCCATGGCACTGCTGTTCACGGGGGAAGCGGCCGTGGGCATGGCGGAGGCCATCGTGGCTTCGGCGGCCATCGAGTAACGGACGGATCGGGAGGACGGAATGTACAGAAAAATCGTGGCATGCCTTGCCGCGCTGGTCCTGCTGAGCTGCTGCGCCCCTGCCCGGGCGCAGGACGCGGCCGACGGGATCTGGGCGTTCAGAACAAAAGACGGCGCATACTGCCTGAGGCTGGAAAGCATCCAGGCGGATCCTGGAGAGATCACCGTGGTGATCTCGGGCTTCGGCGAAAACTGCCCCATGATGGAAGCCGCCATTTTCCTCAAGGGGAAAACATACCGCACCGACAGCGTGGACACCGGAGCGGACGGGAGATACACCTACTGGTTCTGGAACGAGAAATTTGACGGCACGAAGCCGGACGCGGTGTTCCTGTATTACCAGGGCACCGAAGAAAAGCGGAAACTGTTCTGGCAGGACCCGGATTCCGATTATCTGCTGACGGAGCCCGACAGGGAGACCGCCGCCGCCCGGGAGGGATACGGCGGGACGGCGAGGAAATACGCCGCCGTCGGATTCATGCCCGCCTGGCAGCTTGCGGAAAGATACGGCCTGGAAAGCCCGGGGGATCTGTACGTCCCGGCGCGTCCCGCGCCCCTGACCGCTTATATGATCACCCACGACGAATGCGAGATCGGCATCAACCGGGACGGCATGTACCCGGTGAATAAAAAAGGCATCGTGGCGCCTCTGTCCGATTACCTGAAGGAATGGGCCGGGGACATTGTGGACGAATCCCGGGGCACGGTCCGCTTTACGGACGATCCGGATGAAGCGGATATCCTGGTGTCGGTGCGGATGAAATATCTGTATCACGGCAAGTACAGCGGGGCCGGCATCACCGCCGAAGGCTACTCCTGCCAGGTGGAATGGACCGCCTATTCCCTGTCCGATCCCGGGGTGGAATGCTCCGTCAGCCTGCTCAGGACGCCCCCGCGATCGGTGAGCGTTTCCGGGGGCGGGAAATTCTGGGAAGATCCGCCTGAATTCAAGGGGACGGAGGAGCTTTCCCGGTTCGTGAAAACCATCATGCAGTGGTACGGCTATACGGCGGCGATCCGCAGCGATGGGACCGGGGCCCGCGCGGTCCGTAAGGCGCTGATCGCCCGGGGTCTGCTGCAGGGCGAAGCGGCGGGGGTTTTTGACCTGGATACCGCCAACGCCGTGAAAAAGCTGCAGGCGGATTACGGGCTGAAGGAAACCGGCTGGATCGATCGGCTGACGCTGGTAGCGCTGTATTATGACGACGGTACGCTCCGGGATATGCTGCAGGCCTATCCCCTCACCCGGGACGAGCAGTGAGCACGGCGGCCCCCCTCGCAGACCGGGCAGCCTGCCCGGCGGGCGGTCGGGCCGCGGATAAAACAGCAATCATAAAGAAAAGAGGAGAGGATACTATGAACGAATACCGGATCACCAGGAACTGCAGCATCTGCAATCAGGAAAAGGAGTGCTCCGCCGCGGTGTTTGTGCCCGCGGGGGAAAACAAGGCGAAGATCAAAAGCTACACCGGCGCCGTCGACACCACCTTCGCCAACGAATTCACCCTCTACGCCTGCGACGACTGCGGCGCGGAGAAAGGGAAGATCCCCACAAAATGCTGGTTCTTCGCGCTGCTTGGCAACCTGATGCTGATTTTGGCCATCGTGCTGCCCATCGTGCTGGGCTCCCAGTCGAAGGGGGACAGCCCCGTTTTCATGGGGGTGATCCTGGGCATGGTGGGCTGGATCATCGCCATGATCGCCGGCTGCATCCTGATGGCCAAGACCCGCTTCAACAGCCATAACAACGCTTACGGAGCAGTCGTGGCGCAGATGGTGCCGTATGTGGGGCTGATCCTGCTTCTCAAAAACAGGAAGAGGATCAACCGCTGCGCCTGCGCCACCACCGCGCTCAAGCCCATCGCCGACGAATACCAGCAGAAGGAAAAGCAGAAGGACGAGGAGATCGCCCGCCTGGTGGAAAGCGGGAAGGAACTGACCGCGGAGGAGCAGCAGCGGGTGGACGAGCACGCCAGGGCCAAGGAAGCTGCCGAGCAGCAGGCCGAGTACGCCCGGGAAGCGCAGCAGGAGCAGGTGAAGAAGAACAACCTGCGCGGCGCCATTTTCGGCATCATCTTTACCATTCTGATCGCCATTTGGGGCGCCACGGTGTACGGCTCCGGCCGGGGCGTGATGACCCTGTTCCATTCCATCGAGCTGTCGCCCACCGCGTTCGCCATCATCATCGCGGTACTGATCGTATGGGACATCATTTCCCTGGTGAAGGCCATCAAGGAACGCAACCGGTGACCGCGACGCCCCCCCGGTCCGGAAGGGCCTGCGGGGCGGGCGGCGAGGTTTTTTCCCGCTTGCCGAAAGGACAGGGAATGTACATTTTCTCCCTTGACAAACCATTTTGTAAATGTTATAATCACGATAATCAAATGCGGAGTGAAAAACAGTCCGCAAAAATAAAATCAAAGGAGAGTGCCCGTATGAAGAAAATCCTTGCAATGCTCCTGTGCCTGCTGATGGTATGCGCGAGTTTCAGCGTCCTGGCCGAAGGCGAGAAGGTCGGCATTTCGATGCCCACCAAGGACCTGCAGCGCTGGAATCAGGATGGCTCCTACATGGAAGCCATGTTCCAGGAAGCCGGCTATGAAGTGGACCTGCAGTATGCCGCCAACGATGAGCAGCAGCAGCTGAACCAGGTGACCAACATGATCAACAACGGCTGCAAAGTCGTTATCATCGCCGCCATCACGGGCGACGCCCTGGGCTCCGCTCTGGACCTGGCCAAGGAAAAGGGCGTTGCGGTCATCGCTTACGACCGTCTGCTGATGGAATCTGACGCTGTTTCCTACTATGCCACCTTCGATAACTACATGGTCGGCACCGTGCAGGGCACCTACATCAAGGATGCTCTGGATCTGGACAACGCGGAAGGCCCCTTCAACCTGGAAATCACCGCTGGCGACCCCGGCGACAACAACGCTGGCTACTTCTATCAGGGCGCTATCGACGTGCTGCAGCCCTACATGGACGCTGGCAAGCTGGTTGTGAAGTCCGGCGAAATCGAATTCAACAAGGTTGCCACCCCCGGCTGGAAGTCTGAGACCGCTCAGACCCGCGCCAATGCCATCCTGGCCAACTATGACGACGGCTCCAACATCAATGCCTGGCTGTGCTCCAACGACTCCACCGCTCTGGGCGTCATCAATGCTCTGGAAGACAACTACGACGGCGAATGGCCCCTCATCACCGGCCAGGACTGCGACGTTGCCACCATGGCGAAGATGATCGACGGCAAGCAGGCCATGTCCGTGTTCAAGGATACCCGGACCCTGGCGGCTCAGGTCGTGAAGATGGTCGGCCAGATCTTCAATGGCGAAGAAGTCGACGTGAACGACAACGAAACCTACAACAACGGCAAGATCACCGTTCCTTCCTACCTGTGCGAGCCCGTGTTTGCGAGCCTGGACAACTGGCAGGAGCTGCTGATCGACTCCGGCTACTACGTACTGAATGACGCCGGCTATCCCGTTGTGGCGGAATAATTCAGTGAATTGACCTGATTGATGCAGGCGGGCCTGTCCCGCCTGCATCATTTAAGGTTGATAAGCCGCGATCATGCACGGGCTTTGACAATACGGTTGGGATTCCATCGGATTGGAGTTGGAGGAGAGCCATGGCAAAGATTTTGCTGGAAATGAAAAATATTACCAAAACCTTTCCCGGCGTAAAAGCCCTGGACAATGTTAACCTCCAGGTAGAGGAAGGGGAGATCCACGCGCTGGTGGGCGAAAACGGCGCGGGCAAATCCACCCTGATGAACGTGCTGAGCGGCATCTATCCTTTCGGCACTTACGAAGGCGATATCATCTACGACGGAAAAGAGTGCAGGTTTTCCAATATCAAGGATTCGGAAAAGCTGGGCATCGTTATCATCCATCAGGAACTGGCGCTGGTGCCGGAATTGACCATCGGCGAAAACATGTACCTGGGCAACGAATGCGGCCACAGCTTTGCCATCAACTGGAACAAGACCTACGCGGAGGCCGATAAATACCTGAGAATGGTGGGCCTCAAGGAAAGCTCCAAGGTACAGATCAAAAATATCGGTACAGGCAAGCAGCAGCTGGTTGAAATCGCCAAGGCGCTGGCCAAGAAGGCGCGGCTGCTGATCCTGGACGAGCCTACCTCTTCCCTGAACGAGGAGGATTCCAGGGCGCTGCTGGATCTGATGCTCAGCTTCAAAAAGCAGGGAATGACCATGATCATCATTTCCCACAAGCTGAACGAAGTATCCTACGTGGCGGACAAGATCACCGTGGTGCGCGACGGCGCTACCATTGAAACCATCGACAATCACGGCACGGAGCCCGTGAGTGAAGAAAGAATTATCCGGGGCATGGTGGGCCGCGAGATCACCAACCGCTTCCCCAAGCGCGAAAACGTAAAGGTCGGGGACGTGCGGCTGGAGGTCAATCACTGGACCGTGCACCATCCCCTTTATCCGGAGCGCAAAGTGGTGGACGACGTTTCCATGTACGTCCGCCAGGGCGAGGTGGTAGGCATCTACGGCCTGATGGGCGCCGGACGCACGGAGCTGGCCATGAGCATTTTCGGCCGCAGCTACGGCGTGAATTTTTCCGGGGAGCTGAAGCTGGATGGGAAACATATCCACCTGCACAAAAGCGCGGCGGACGCCATCAAGCATAAGATCGCTTACGTGACCGAGGACCGCAAGGGCAACGGCCTGGTGCTCAGCCAGTCCATCAAGGTGAATACCTCCCTGGCCAACCTGGGGGCGATTTCCAGGCACTCCATTATCGACGGAGACAAGGAATACGCCGCGGCGGAGGAATACCGGGGCAAGCTGAAAATCAAAACGCCTTCGGTGGAACAGCTGGTGGGCAACCTTTCCGGCGGCAACCAGCAGAAGGTGCTTCTGGCCAAATGGATGTTCGCCGAGCCGGATATCCTGCTGCTGGACGAGCCGACCCGCGGCATCGACGTAGGCGCCAAATATGAAATTTACTGCATTATCAACGATCTGGCCGCGGCGGGCAAATGCGTGGTGCTGATTTCTTCCGAACTGCCTGAGGTGCTGGGCATGAGCGACCGTATTTATATCATGAACGAGGCCAGGATCGTGGGCGAAATGAAGGCGGAGGAAGCCACGCAGGAGAGCATCATGACAGCGATCCTCAGATCGGGAAGGGGTGCGTGAGAATGAGCAATAAAGAAATCCTGGTCCAGCCGGCGGGGGGCGGCGGAGATTCCGGAGCGCAGCTTACCTCCTGGCAGAAGTTCATCGAACTGATGCAGCGATTGAAGGTTCGGGAATTTCTTCAGAAGTACACCATGATCATCGCCTTAGTGGCGGTGGTGATCGCCTTCGGCATCATGTCGGACTGGAAGATCCTTTCCAATAAGGAAATCACCAACCTGATCGGCGAGAACGCCTACGTATTTGTGCTGGCGGCCGGCATGCTGCTGTGCATCCTCACCGGCGGCAACATCGATTTGTCCGTCGGCTCCGTGGTGTGCTTTACCGGCGCGATTGGCTGCATCATGATGTCTGCGGGCACCAGCATGTGGTGGGCGGTGGCGGTCATGTTGCTCGCCGGCCTGGCCATCGGCGTGTTCCAGGGCTTCTGGATCTCCAAGATCCGGGTGCCGGCGTTCATCGCCACCCTGGCGGGCATGTACGCCTTCCGCGGCATCGCCAGCGCCGTCCTGGGCGGGCAGCGCGGCAATGCGGACTTTGCGGATTTCCTGCGGTACTTCGGCGTGACCAAAAGCAGCTACATCACAGATTTCATGAAAGACGTGTTCCCCAACGCGGAAAAAACCATGCTGAACAAGGATGGGTTCTGGGTGGCGCTGCTGCCGGGCACCAACTTTGACGGGGTCAAGACCTTCAACGTTACCTGCATGTGCATCGGCCTTGTGGTGGCGCTGATTTTCATCGTCATGCGGGTGCGCAAGATCCTGGTGCAGAAGAAAATGAACATCAGCCAGTCTATCCCCGCCCAGGTGATCTCCACCGTGCTGATTTCCCTGCTGATCGTGTGGGTGTGCTTCGATATGAGCTTCTACCGGGGCTTCCCCATGGCGCTGGTGTGGGTGGCGTTGGTGCTGGGCATTTACGCCTACATCACCAATAAGACCGCCATCGGCCGCCATCTGTACGCCGTGGGCGGCAACGAAAAGGCCACCGCCCTTTCCGGTGTTAAGACCCGGAATGTGTACTGGTTCGCCTATGCCAACATCGGCTTGCTGGCCGGCCTTGCGGGCATTCTGGCCGCCGGGTTCAACAAGGGCATCGACCCGGCAAACGCCGGCGATGGCTACGAAATGGACGCCATTGCCGCCTGCTTCATCGGCGGCGCGTCGGCCTACGGCGGCATCGGCAAGGTGTTCGGCATGATCATCGGCGCCACGCTGATGGGCATCATCAACAAGGGGATGAACCTGGTTCATACGCCCCAGAACTATCAGAAGGTCGTCAAAGGCATCGTACTTCTGATCGCTGTGCTGTTCGATGTGCTCTCCAAGCGGCAGAAGAAGTAAGGGGGTATTAGCGTGGATCAGACAAGAAAGCGGAAGATACTGGCTGCCGTATTTGCCATCCTGGGAGCCATCATCTTTATTGCCGGTATCATAGGCGCCATTCATGCGATTACCAGGGCAACCGGAACCGACAGCATCGGGGTACTGCGTTCCAAAACACGGGAAACGCTGTCCGGTATCCTTCATAACGAGGTGCCGAAAGAAACCATTCCATCAAATATCATCATCCTGTTCTTCTTTGCTTACTTTCCGGAGCTGCTTGTGGTCGGGGCAATCTTCCTGGCCGCGGGGCTCATGACGTTCCTGGCCAAGGATGAGAACAGGTCGATCCAGATCAAGAAAGTAACGGGTGTTCTCAAAGACAGAACGATGCTCATTGCCCTGGTTCTTGTATATCTGTTCTTTACCGACATGACCGTCGGAAGCCTGTTCAGCCCTGCCAATTTTACCGCGCTCATTGACCAGAACACCTACGTGTTCATCCTTGGCACCGGCATGCTGATGTGCATGCTCACCGGCGGCAACATCGACCTGAGCTGCGGCGCGGTGGTGTGTCTGCTGGGCGCCCTCGGCGGCGTGTTCATGTCCACCCAGGCCATGGCCATGGGCACGGGCGTATCCATCCTGCTGATGATGCTCATCGGTATCGGCTACGGCATGATCCTGGGCTTCCTGATCGCGTATGTGCACATTCCGCCGTGGATCGCCACGCTGACCGGCTTCCTGGCCTTCCGCGGCCTGGGTACCGAGATCCTGAGCGTAGCGAACCCGGACACCAAATCCCTCACCAACTTCCCGGATGGCTTCAAGAGCATCTTCTACGGCCGCGTATTCCCCACCGCGGAGGGCGTGTTCAACTGGCCATGCTTCATCTTCGGTCTGCTGGCGGCGGGCCTGGTGGTGCTTACCGTGTTCATGACCCGGAAAAACAGGCTGGCAAAGGGCTATGAGGCGGATTCCATCCAGGCGGCTGCCGCCAAGAGCGGCATCGGCGCCGCGGCCATCCTGTTGCTTACCTACAAGCTGGCTTATGGCGGCGGCCTCCCCACGACGCTGCTGTGGGCGGCCGGCATCGTGCTGATTTACAGCTTCATCACCAGCAAGACCACCATCGGCCGCCACTTCTACGTGGTGGGCAGCAACATAGAGGCGGCCCGCCTCTCCGGCGTCAACACCCGGCGGATCATGTTCGTGGCTTACCTGAACATGGCTGTGCTCACCAGTATCGCCACCATGGCGAACATGGCGCGCTTCGGCAACGCCTTCGCCAACGCCGGCAAGAACTATGAAATGGACGCCATCTCCGCCTGCGTGGTGGGCGGCGTGTCCGCCAGCGGCGGCGCGGGCTCCGTGCTGGGCATGGTGATCGGCGCCACGCTGATCGGCGTGATCAACCTGGGCATGAGCCTCATCAGTCTGGATCAGAACTACCAGCGCGTGGTCAAGGGCGTGGTGCTGCTGGGCGCCGTGGTGTTCGATATCCTGTCCAAGAAAAAGCAGAAGTGATCCTTCTGCCTGCGATTTTTCTCCCCCGCGGCGCTGGCTGCGGGGGTCTGTCCATGAAAGGAAAGGAGGCGGCGGCTTGAACCAGGGTAAAAACCGGGCCACCCTGATGGGCGTCGTGGCGGCGTATCTGCTGTATCTGGCCTACGGGCTGCTTCAGGACCGGACGGACCCGGACACCACCATGGCCCCCATCGCGCGGTTCGGGTTCATCGCGCTGTTTGTGATCGCCGCGGCTGCCATCGGGTACTATGCTTTTGTGCTCTGGCGGAAAAGCGGGAATACCCGGGAACCGCCCCCCAAGGATGATGAGGACGGTATCAAATAATTTCCCTTCGACGTAAAGGAGAGCCCCGATGGAAACGTTTTTTGCCCAGGCGGAGCAGGCCTTCCGGGAGTACCGGAGGGATCTGGAGGAGTGCGAAAAGAAGCGTAAGCCCACGGACGGGCTGTTCGGCTTCGGCCATTCGCTGCAGGACGATCCCTGCCATGGGCGGGCGGACGAAAAGGTGCGCCTGGCGGCGGAGGGCCTGTGCGCCGCGCAGCCGCCCTCCGATACCGCGGAGCGGATGGTGCGGCTGCTGCTGCTCAGGGATGATATGGATACCTGGCCCGGGGCCGCCCAATGGATGCTCCGGGCCATGGAGCGGCATGCCCTGCCGCTGATCTCTTTCCTGTCCCGGGACGCAGCCGCCGCCGTCGGCCTGGAGTATACGGGCCGATACCGGCGCTGGGAGCGGCTGCCCGTGCAGAAGAAGATCTGCAAGGCGCTGAAAGAAAAAAGCAAATGAAGTAGAGTAGGCTTTCCGCCTGCCCCGACGATGCGGGGCGGGCGTCTTTTTTTGCCTGTTTTCCGGTAAGGAAAAAACGCGCTTCTGTCCGCCGTACAGCGGAGGGAAAGCGCGTTTTGCCGGAATATAACGGGAATATGATCCGGGAGAAGCGGGATCAGAAAGCCCACTTGCCCCGGCGGAAGATGGGCACCGTCCTGCCGTCCCGGGTGAGGGCGTCGATGTCCAGGCCTTCGTAGCCGATCATGAAATCGTTGTGCTCCATGGAGTCGTTGATGCCCAGCGCCCGGCATTCTTCCAGCGTCTTGTTTTCAAAGCCCCGGATGGTGTTGGTGAAGCCCATGCCGAGGGCCAGGTGGCAGGCGGCGTTCTCGTCAAAGAGCGTTTCGTAGAACAGCAGACCGGATTCGGAGATCGGGGAATTGACGGGCACCAGCGCGCACTCGCCCAGATAGGCGGCGCCCTCGTCCATGGCGATCATCTGCTCCAGGAGCGCCTGGTTCTTCTCCGCCTTCACCTCCACGGCCTTGCCGTTTTCAAAGCGAATGGAGAAATTCTCGATCAGCTCGCCCTGATAGGACAGGGGCTTGGTGGCGTAGACGATGCCCTCCGCCTTGCCGCGCATGGGGGAGGTGAAGCATTCCTCGCTGGGGATGTTGGGGTTGAAGCTGATGCCCTGCAGGCTGGTTTCGATCCCGCCCTGGAACTCCGCCTCGGGGATCAGGCCCACGGTGAGGTCGGTGCCGTTGTCGCCTTTGTAGTGCAGTTCGCTGATGCCCAGGCCGTTGAGATAGGCGCAGCGGTCATGCAGATCCTTGTTGTGGGCTTCCCAGGCCGCCACGGGGTCTTCCGTCGCGCGGGAGGTGAACAGGATGGCCTCCCACAGCTTCTCGACGGCTCTGCCCCGGGGCAGATCGGGAAAGAGCTTCTTGGCCCAGGCCACGCCGGGCACGGCGGCGATGCACCACTGATACCGGTTCTCCATCTTGTCCCAGTAGGGCTTGACGATGGGGTAGCACTTCTGGTCGGCCTTCGCCATTTTCGCCTGATTGATGCCCTTCAGCCCATCGGGGTCCGAAGAGTCCAGGTAGATGCGGCAGGGCAGGGTGTCCACATAATGCTGCAGCCGGGCCTTTTCCCATTCCTCCACTTTGGCCAGGGTGGCGACGGTCTGGTGACGGACGTGCAGCTTTTCCAGGGGCTGGTGTTCAAACTCCACCTTCACCTTCTTGGCCCCGGCCTTGTAGCACTCGTCCACCAGCAGCTCCACGAACTTCGGCTGGTCGAGCTCGCAGCGGATGATGACCTCCTGGCCCTTTTGAATATTGACGCCGACCCGCGCGATCAGGCGGGCGTACTGGCGCAGAACGGTTTGTTTCATACTGAATCTCCTTTGAGTTTTTTTCGTCGCGGATTCCCTGCGGCGGTTTACGGCACCTGGCCCGGCGCTTCGTAGCGGATGCGCATTTCCGGGGCCTTTTCCAGCACCGTGCGGTAGTTGAAAAGCCAGTCGGGATTGCCGTCGTCCACGTTCAGGCCGTCGGCGGGGGGCGCGAAGACGCGCAGCGTCAGCGTGGCGGGGCCGGAGAGGGGCTTATGGAAGAAGGCGCTCATCATGTCGATGGTCCGGACCCCCGGGGCCTTGTAGAACCAGCGGCCGTTCAATTCCGCCATCAGGCCGATTTCCTGCTCCACCGTCATTTCGCAGAATACGGGATTCCCCTCAAATTCAAGGGGGATCGCCACGCCCTCCGCGTCCTCGGAGCTGCCCCAGCGCATGGGGGCGGGGAAGGAGGCTTCCTCGCCTTCGGTCATTTTGGGCATGAACCAGGGATCGTAAAGCACCTGATCCCGGTACTGGGCCAGCATGGGCTGCTCCACGCCCACGGCGGGGTTGTTGGGATCCTCGCATTCCAGGCCCAGGCGGCCCTTGTCCCGGAACTGGTAGAGGCTGAAGGATTTGAACCAGTCGATTTTGTGATCCCGCCAGTAATGGGCGAAGCGCACCACGCTGTCGCCCTGGGTCCAGGGACCGGTCACGTCGCCGTCGGTGTCGAATTCGGCGCTGATCACGGGCTTGCTTTCCCCGGCCAGCTCCGCGGCCCGCTTATGGGTGCGGATGAACTGGTCGATGATCTCGGAGACGGGCTTGGCGTAATACTTGCCGCCGCCGATCTCGGCCACGTCGTAGGGCCAGCCGAAGTGCAGCGCCGGATAGCCGTCGCAGCTCCACAGATCGGAGGCGGCGTAGCAGTCCCTGAACGCTTCCTCCTGCTCCACGTGGCCGTCGGGCATGCCCCAGCCGCCGCAGAAGATCCTGCGCACGTTGGGCGCTTCCTCCTTGAGGATATTGGCGAAGCGTACGAAGAATGCCCCCACCTCGGGATAGGTGTAGCGTTTGTTGTGCTGGAACCAGGTGCCGCAGCATTCGTGGTTGATGCGGATCATCATCCGTCCGTAGGGGCGCAGCTGCCGGGCCACCTGGCGCAGCTCCTCATCGGAAAGGGCGCAGTCCAGCGTCAGCGTCAGCATGACCTCCTGGCCGTGGCGGCGGATGTCCTGCATCTGCCCGAAGGGCTGGCCGTCCACGCCGTAGGGGAAATAATCGTCGTAGGGGTAATCCCAGGCGAAGGTGACGTTCCGGTCCTTCCAGGCTACGGAGATCCGGGCGGGCCATTCTTCATCGTGGGGATAATACGTGTACATGATGTTCACCGCCCGGTGGGGGCGGCCCAGCTTGTGCAGGATATAATCCTGATTGACGTATTCGGCGCGCTCGCTGCCGTCGCCGATATCCAGCGCGCAGCCGGCGGGGCCCATGTGGAGTTTCTTCATGCGCTCACCTCGCTGATTTTTCATCTGCCGGGGGAAATGCCCTGATCTGCCTGCATTATATCCGATAGCGGGGGAAAAAGCAAGCCGGGGCCTTTATTGCTTCTGCACGAACATGATTTCCGAAATGCACACGTCGTTGGGAAATTTGGTGCCGGAATAAACGGCGTCGATGCGGATACGCACGCCGATCACCTGGTTTTTGCCCAGCAGGTCGATCACCTTCCATTCCTTCTGCCGGCCGTCGTCCTTGAGGGAAGCGGTTTTCAGATCCCAGTAATCGCCGCCGTCGGCGTAGCGCAGCGCAATGGTCATGTTTTTCACCCGGCAGTTGCGGGTGTACTGGTCCTTCCCGTCGGTGTAGCGCCAGAAGCCGTTTTTCATCCACATTTCATCCAGCGCCACGGGGCTGTCGAAATCGAAGTACAGGTATTCCTTGCCCAGGGGCGTGGTCCTGGTGGAGAACTGGAAGGCGGTGGTTTCGTCCCCGTCGGTCATGCGGAAGGGCGCGTAGGCATCGGGGTCCTGGCCCACGATGTAGCTGGTGGCGTCCACCCGGGCGACGGGCACCTGCATATACCCCGGCTTGCCCTGGATGGGCAGCAGGGCGGCGCGGTTTTCTTCCGGTTCTTCGGTGGGAAGGATGGGCAGGATGGTGATGGGGGGAATATTGTCCTGCTGCTCCAGCAGCGCTTCGGGGATTTTGATGGGGCTTTCCAGGGACTGCGGTTCATCGGTGGGGAGGATGGGCAGGATGGTGACGGGGGGAATATCGTCCTGCTCTCCCAGCAGCGCTTCGGGGATTTTAACGGAGTTTTCCAGGGACTGCGGCTCATCGGTGGGCTGGACGGGCACGGGCTGCCAGCCGCCGGGCATATTGTTTTCCGGGATCTGGAAGACTACGTCGGGCGCACGCTCATACATCACCACGCCGTAATAGGCGCCGCCGGTGAGATCGTATATCGCATCGATGTTGGAGCCTATCTCCAGTACGGCGATGCGCTGCAGCTTCCGGTTCAGGATCAGCATGCAGTTGAAATCGTCGTCATACAGCGCCGCGATGGTGTCGCCGGCCAGATCCAGCAGGCCGGAAAAATGGTATTGGCCCAGGGTGATTTTCATGAACAGGCCCCCGTTTTCCCGGCTGATGCGCACCGTGGACGGGACGCTGGCGGTCATGGACGTCCAGTTGCCCAGCCAGTCCGCCTCCGTGCAGGCGGCGTCCTCCGGAGTCTGATACCACATGTCTTTGTATTCGGCGGGATAATACAGGAAGCCCCGGGCGAAATAGCCCTGATATTCCGTGGCCTCGTCGTCCTCCATGGTGTACCCGCCGGTGACGGTGAGGCGCAGCGTGCCGTCCGCCTGCCGGACGATGACGCCGCTCAGGTTCCCGTATTCGGTTTCAAAGCGCATGCTGCCGTCCGCCTGGGGGGTCAGCGTGGCGTTGGAATCCCCCGCGGGCAGGAACATCATCTGGGCGTGCAGCGTGCCGTTCCCGCCGTCGGTGACGATCATTTCCGCGTAGGAATCGTCGTGGGTCATCCAATCGCCCGTCCAGCCGTCAAAACTGACCGCGGGGGCGGCGGGAGCAGCGCCGGAGGTAAAGCGGATGCTGCTTAGGAAATGCGAATAGATGGGGTCGATCTGCGAAGTGTATTTCGAGTCTGTGCACAGTTCGATGTACAGATCGGTCCCGTTATCCCGGCGCAGATAAACGAGGGTGTCGATCCTGTTTCTTCCTGTTTCAAACTCGAAAATGTCCTCGATTACCCTTGCGCTGTGGCCGTCAATGGTCAGGGCGTATGCGCGGGTGCTGCTGTTGCTGCCTTGCCGGAGGCTGCTCAGCATCTCCTCATAGGTTTCTCCCGGCATGCTCCAAAGAATGATCTGATTGTAAACCGTCTCGTTCAGCGGCGACGGAGGCAGATAGCGGTGCAGATCGAAGTCTGATTCGATAAACGTCCAATCGTCGGGGACTTCAAAGGTGATCTCATCAAACTCGCAGCGCATATAGCCCGTGGCCTTGTCATCCGCCGGCTTTTCGCTGTGGGCAGCGGGAATGGGCTCCAGATTCAGGGATTCCGGGTTTTCCGTGTCCGCGAAGAAGCCCCAGCCGTCGTCGCCGGTGAGGGTGATGAAGCGGGAATAATCGCTCCATACGTCGTATGTGCCGCCGATCTCGCCCTGCACCAATTCCGGGATCTCGTCGTCCGGCGCCCCCGGCAGGGTCAGCCGCAGATAGCTCCGGTCGGCGATGGGCGATTCGTTGTACACGATCCGGTCGCCGTATGTACTGACCGCCTCGGTGCCGGGGGCTTGCTGCGTCGTCAGGTTTTCCACCCACAGGCCGTAAACGTTTTCTCCACAGCGCTCGGTGCCGGAGGGGATGAATTCGCCGGAGAAGGAGACCTCGTAGACCACGTCCGCGTCGGAATCGTAGTAATAGCCGGTGAAACGGCCGTCGGGCAGGACGTGCAGTTCTCCCGCCCACGCCCCGGCCCCGGAGCAGGCGATCAGGGGATAGCGGCTCAGGGTATTAAACAGCTGCGCACATTCCTCTTCGGAAACGTACCAATCCCCCTCTTCGTAATCGGAGCCGTCCACGAAATCCCAGACGTAGCGGCTCAGATCCGGCATGTCGTCGGCGGTGAAAAGGATCTCGTTCTGGAAATACTGATGGAACGGGTCGTCCTCGTTCCAGGAGAAGGTGTCCATCAGCAGGTGCAGGTAATTGTCCTGCTTCGGATCGAAATACATGATGCCGGAAAAATCGCCCATGGTGTCCTCAAACTGGATGCACACGTAGTCGATGGGCTCAAAATATACCTCGATGCCGCCCACCATGCGGTAGAAGTACATTTCCATGCGCAGCATGCCGTCCCCGTTGGGGGTGATGATCAGCTGGGTTTCCGGCTCGTCTGGCCGATACCAGGTGTGGGCCCAGACCTCGGTGTAATCCCCGGGATTGTCGCCGGAGATCAATTCGTCCTCCGGCTCGTCGGGGGCGGGGGCAGGCGTGGTGCCGGGCTGGAACCATTCGCCGTCGGAGCAAAGGACGCGCAGGCCGGTGAGGTCTTTGAAATTCCAGCTGGCATAGTCCGACCAGGAGCGGTCGTCCAGGGCCTGCCATTCTGCCCGGGTGCCCGCGTAGCGGATCACGCAGCCGTCCGTGGTGGCAAAAACGCGCGGATAGCCGTCGTTGCTCATGTACTCCAGGGAGGAGGGCAGCCACAGATCCGTCAGGTTATCCCCGCCGATCACGCCAAGCCGGATCACGCCCTCCGGGATCGTCAGCGCCCGCACCACCTGGTTGGTTTTGCTGTAGGGATCCAATGAAACGCGGATCACGGGCTTTCCGTGGATCACCGCCGGAGCCTGAACAGTGCTTTCCTCGCCCACATAGTCTTCCACGGTGACGCAGTTTTCATATTCGATGAACTTCCAGCCGTCTTCCTCCTGCGGCTCCGGCTCGGGCTCTTCTTTCAGAAGGATCTCCGCCTCCTGGAAGAAGCGGGCGGAACGGGGCACGCGGAAAAGCACCCTGTCGCTCCGGCGGAGGTAAAAATAGTTTTCTCCCAGCGCCAGCCCTTCAAAGCCTTCCGTGTCCCCGGAGATCAGCAGCGTTTCGTCGTCCGCGCCGATGGTTTTGACGTAGAGCCCGTCCGTTTTCAGGAAATATACCTTTCCGTCTTCCACATTCAGCGTTGCGCCGTACTGATTGGAAATATGGGTGACCTGATCCATCGCCACCTGATCCACCGCCTGTTTCGACGCCAGATCCACGCAGAACATCTTTTCGCCGTTGAACAGGAAAATCATATCCCCCTGAACGAAGGCGAAGTCTGCTTCGCCGTAATCGGCGAGGCGGGGGATCACAAGCTCCCGGTCCCCACCGGAAACCGGCCTGCGGAAAATGCAGTAATACCGGTTGTCCATCGGATCGTTCGCCAGCGGGTCGGTGTCCACATAGTAGAAATACCCGTCCTTGATTTCCAGGATATAGCCCGGGCCGAACCGACGGGAAAAAGAAATTCTGTTTCTTCCGCTTTCCAGACCGAATTGCGGTGTCCACGGGCTGATCTCCTTCGTGCGGGTATCCAGCGTGATGGCTTCCCCGGAGTAGGCCAGAAAGTAAATTTGATCGCCGTCAAGAAAGAAGGGAATGCTGACGTAATTCGTTGAACTGTATGCCAGGCTGGAGAGGATCCTTTCGAGGATCTCCGCATTACCGGAGGCAAGATCCAGCCGGCAGAGCTGATCCTTGAATTCATGGGGCTCGCCCGGCCACTCGCGCACAAACCAGAGCGCGCCGTCCATCGGCACCAGGGAATAGCCGGGATCCAGGGCCACTCCGCCGATCTGCGCCGCGGGCAGGGAAGCCAGCAGCTCCTTCTGCGCGCCGGGCTGATCGGCGATCCGCCAGAATTCCACGGAATCTGGGTAGCCCGTTTCCCGGCCGTCGTTCAGGTTTTTGCTGGTCCAGTCCTTGCCGACGAAATACATGTAGCCGTCCTTGTAAGCGAACCAGCCGCCCGAACTGACGAAATTGCTGTTTTCCGCCGGGGCGGAGACGGCCAGCAGGCACAGGAGCAGGGCCGAGAGCAGGATGAATAAGGCTCTTTTCATGATGGATCCCTCCTTGAAAGATGGGGATTGCCGGAAGCGGGATAAATCGTACTTTAGTCCTTGCATATTATAGCGGAAACGGCAGGAATTGGCAACCGGGGCGGAGGCGCCGGGATCAGGCGGGGCGGCGCTTCGCCGCGGTTTCCAGCAGCATCTGTTCCATGGCCTCCATGCAGCGCTGCTGCTCAAACTGGCGGGTATAGCCCTGGTATTTCAGGCTGCACTTCTCCTTTTCCTCCGGGTGCTCCATCCAGTATTCGATTTTCCGGGCGAGGTCGGAGCTGTCGTTGCAGCGGAACAGGTTGTTTTCCTCCAGGGCGAAAAAGCGCGTGGCGCTGCGGGGGGAATCGGCGATCACCGGCACCAGCCCGCAGGAGATGGCCTCCAGGCAGGCGATGGCCTCGATCTCGATTTCCGCGGGATGGACGTACAGATCCGCGCTGTTGATGACCCGGAGCATGTCCTCCCGGGAAAAGAACCGCATCACGGGGGGATGGATCAGCTTTTCGCCGTAAGCCCGCAGCTCGTTTTCCAGCGGGCCCGCCCCGGCGAAAACCAGCTGGATCCGGGATTGGTATTTGGATCCGGCTACGGCGTCGATCAGCACTTTATGGGATTTTTCCAGCCCGTAGCGGCCGGTAAAGAGGATCACGTATTTCCCTTCCCATTCCGGGGGCCGCTCCACCGCGGTTTTCACGAACCGGCTGTTCACCCCGTTGGAGATCACATACCCGTTGGTGGGGCCCACCTCTTTTTCAAACACCTCCCGGATGAACCGTGTGGGGTAATGAATGGCGTCCACATACTGAAACACCAGGCGGTACATCACCCTGTACGTCAGGTTGTTCACCAGATGGCTGTTCATCAGGTGCAGGTGGTTGGTGATGTTTTCCGCCTGGGCGTGAAACCCCGCCGTGACGGGGATCCGGTGGCTGCGGCCGTATTCCAGAGCCGCCTTGCCCAGGAAAAACGGGGTCATGATGTGGATGATCTCCACGTCTTCCAGGGCGCTGCGCAGCACCGCGCCGTCGGACACGGCGATGGATACGCCGTTCCGGCGCACGTAATCGTTCAGCGGTCCCACGTTGAGCTGGGGCACCACAAAAAAGCCTTCCTGTCCCCGCCGGTATTCGTCCGGACAGACCACGCGCACCTCGTGGCCCCGGCTGCGCAGGAAACGGATCAGGTTCATGGCGGCGACGGTGGTGCCGTTGTTTTCTTCTCCCAGCACGTCGCAGACCACGGCGATTTTCATGGGCATCTCCCTCCCCGCCGTTCCATCGGTTTTTGGGATGTTTTTCAAGAAGTATTATAAAGGACCGGGCCGGGAAAATCAACTGCGGACGGGCTTTCCGGACAGCAAAAAACGCCGGGAGAAGGGTGGCTTCTTCCGGCGCAGGAGAACGGGATGAGGATTATTGGAAAGCGGCGAGCCATTCCCGGCCCCGGACGACGGCGGCGCGGACCTGACGGGGCGCGGGGCCGCCGGTGAGATCCCGGGCGGAAACGCAGGCGGAAAGGGAAATGGCGGCGTATACGTCCTGATCGAAAGCGGGGGAGAACAGGCGCATTTCCTCCAGGGACAGATCGTCCAGGGCGCAGCCCTTTTCCAGGCAGCGGGCCACCAGACGGCCGGATACGGCGTGGGCGTCCCGGAAGGGCACGCCCTTTTTCACCAGGTAATCCGCCAGGTCCGTGGCGTTGGCAAAGCCCGCGCTGGCGCTTTTGAGCATCCTGTCCGTGCGGAAGGCGGCCGTGCGCAGCATTTCGGTGAAGACGTGCAGGCACTTGATCCAGGTATCCCGGGCGTCGAAGAAGCTCTCCTTGTCCTCCTGCATGTCCTTGTTGTAGGCCAGGGGCAGGCCCTTCATGGCGGTGAGCAGGGCGGTCAGGTCCCCGTAGACCCGGCCGGTTTTGCCCCGGATCAGCTCCGCCACGTCGGGGTTCTTTTTCTGCGGCATCATGGAGGAGCCGGTGGCGAAGCCATCGTCCATGGTGACGAAGCCGAATTCCAGGCTGCTCCAGAGCACCATTTCCTCGCAGAAGCGGCTTAAGTGCATCATGCCCAACGCAGCGGCGGCCAGGTAATCCAGCAGGAAATCCCGGTCGCTGACGCCGTCCAGGCTGTTTTCGCTGACGGCGGAAAAGCCCAGCTCGCCGGCGGCGAATTCCCGATCCAGGGGATAGGTGGTGCCGGCCAGGGCGCCGCTGCCCAGGGGGCAGACGTCGGCGGCGGCCCGGGCATTCCGGACGCGGATCATGTCCCGCCGGAACATTTCAAAATACGCCATCAGGTGGTGCCCCAGCGTCACGGGCTGGGCGCGCTGCAGATGGGTGTAGCCGGGCATCACGTCTTCGCAGTGCTTTTCGGCCAATTCCAGCAGCAGTTCTTCCAATTCCCGCAGCAGCGCCAGCGTATCGCCGCAGGTATCCTTGGCGTACAGGTGCATATCGGTGGCCACCTGATCGTTGCGGCTGCGGCCGGTGTGCAGCCGCTTGCCCGCTTCGCCGATGCGCTCGGTCAGGATGGATTCCACCAGCATGTGGATGTCCTCGCTCTCCGGCGGGAAAGCGATCTTTCCCGCCTCCATGTCCGCAAGAATTTCCCGCAGGCCCCGCTGGATGGCCTGCTCGTCCTCCGCGCTCAGGATGCCCTGGCGGCGGAGCATTTTGGCATGGGCCATGCTGCCCCGGATATCCTGGGCATACAGGCGCTTGTCAAAGGAAATGGAGGAATGAAAATCGTCCACCAGATGATTGGTTTCCTTCTGGAACCGTCCGCCCCAAAGCTTCATGGCTCATCCTTCTTTCGTTTCCGCCGTCCACCGGCCCAGATACCAGCCGGCGGCGCCGTCTTTTTTCACATAGCAGCCCCGCTTCAGGGCCAGGATCAAGTGCAGTTCGTCCCCCGGCTCAACGGGGAGCAGGTAATCCGTCACGTCGGAGCAGCTGAGCACCCCGCCGTGGTCGAAGAGGAAGCGGGTGGGCACGTCCATGGGCTCGCCCTTGTAGAGGATGCGGCTCATTTCCTTGCCCCGCTGCAGCAGCGTCACCGCATGGTCGTTCCAGCGGATGTAGCGCGCCTTTTCCTTCGGGGACGCGGCCTGGGCGTCCAGGGCGGTGATCCGGGGCAGGGCGTCCCAGGTGAGGAAGGAATAATCGCTGCTTTCCCGGTCCGGCAGGATCAGCAGATTCAGCTGGCCTTCCGATTTTACCCCGCAGGCCCCGTCCAGGCAGATGATGTGCCGCTCCCGGTCCACGATGGGATCGAACACCGGGTTCATGGGGCTGTAGAGCACCGTGGGCCAGTGGCCCACCACCACGGTTTTGCGAAAGGACAGGCCCGCACTGTAAAAATCGTCGAATTTCAGCAGGGGATAGGCGTCCGTGCCCTCCAGGGCGGCAAGGTCCTCGTGGGGGACGCCGCCGTGGACGAAAATGAAGCGCTGGGTCTCCAGGATGGTGGGCAGGGAGCGGAGAAAGGCGATCTCCGGGGCAAAATGCCGCCGGATCTCCGGGAACAGGGCGCAGATATCGGTATCCGCCCCCAGCGGGCAGCCCAGCTCAGCGCACATTTCGTGCAGCAGGCTGCCGCCCCACCATGCCTTCGCCTTCAGGGAATAGGCCTTCATTTCGCGCTGGGCGGCTTCATCTTCGTTTTCCAGCATTTCCAGCCGCCACAGGTCCACGTTCCCCATGAGGGGATAGACGGCGCGGGTGCGCTGCAATTCCATCACCAGCCGCAGCGTTTCCAGGCTCTGGGGCCCTTTTTCCAGATAATCCCCCAGCAGGATCAGCACGTCATCCCCGGAAAAGCCCGCTTCCCTGAGGATCGCCCGCAGGCCGTCCGCGTGGCCGTGGGGATCGGACAGCATCAGGATGCGCCGATGATCCGGGAGGGACAGGCGCCGGACCGTGGTTTGCATAAGGACCTCCCCGCTTCGTTGATACGGTGTTATTATATCAGGTTTGCCCCGGCGGGACAAGCCCCGGGGAATTGACATCCTTGGCGGTAACCGATATAATATCAGCAGGCGCCTGAGCGCCTGGAACAAGGAGGCGTACCGATGAAAAAAGCCCTGCGGATCATGCTGAGCCTGACGCTGATGCTGACCCTGCTTCTGCCCGCCGCGGCGCTGGCGGATATCATTGAAATCGCGCCGGACGTGATCAAATGCCCGGAGCCGCGCAAGGACGGCCTGGTGGACGAAATGACGTACGAGGACCCCTCCATCTCCGTCCGGATCGAAACGGGGAAAATGTTTGATTCCAAATATTTCGCGGCGCATATCAAAATCGCCAACGCCACCCAGATCCGGTCCTACGTGCTGGACGATTTTTACAGCACGGTGACGAAGCCGGGCTACATCATGGCGGGGCGCGTGAACGCCGTGCTGGCCATCGACGGGGATTTCTGCGAACGCCGCCTGGGCAGCAACACGCCCATCGGCTTTGTGGTGCGCCAGGGCGTGGAATACCGCCGGAACATCAAGCCCCTGGTGGACGACCGGATGCCGGACATCCTCATCATCGACGACCAGGGGGATTTCACCATCCTGCCCGCCGCGAAGCCCGCGGACGTGGACGCCTTTGAGGGCACGGTGATGAACGCCTATACCTTCGGCCCGGGCCTGGTGATCAACGGCGTGCGCCGCACCGAATACCAGAACATGGACGACGGCCCCAACAAGAAAACCCAGCGCATGTGCGTGGCCCAGGTGGGCAAGCTGGAATACCTGTGCGTTTGCTGCGAAGGGCCGGACGATCCCGGCTCCAAGGGCATGACGCTGGATGAATTTTCCCAGCTGGTGGCCTCCTTCGAGGGCGTGCAGAACGCCTACACCCTGGACGGCGGCTCCTCGGCGCAGATGGTGTTCCTCCAGAAAGAAACCTCCGGAAAAAAGAATTTCAGCCATGTGAAAATCAACGCCATGGAAAAGGACACCAACAAGAACCGGCCCATCCGGGATATCCTGTTCTTTGCCAGCGCGTATGTGGAATAACGGAGATGCCCATGAGCAACGAACCGATGTTTGAACTGCTTGGCCTTCAGGTGACGCCCTACGCCCTGAGCGTGCTGCTGGCCCTGGCCATGGGGATTGCGGTGCTGGCGCTGGTGTGCCGCCGGGACGGCCTCAAGGGCGGCACCGCGGCGCTGTGCGCGGCGTTCTGCCTGCTGCTGGGTCCCCGGGCCGCGCGGCTGGGCTATTGCCTGGTGCGCATCCGGCATTACCTGGAAATCGGGCTGGAGAATGTGCTCCGCCCCGGGGAAGGGGAATTCATGCTGCTGGGCGCCGTGGCCGGCTGCGCGCTGGCGGGGTGGCTCACCGCCCGGCTCACCCGGCAGAAGACCGGATCGGTGCTGGACGCCATGGCCGCCCCCGCGGCGCTGACCATCGCCCTGTGCCGCTTTGCGGAATACCTGAGCGGCGACGGGTACGGCCTGGATGTGCTGGACGATACCTTCATGCGCTTCCCCTTCGCGGTGGTCAACGAGTATGAGGAATGGTACTGGGCCGTTTTCGTGCTGGAGGGGCTGTGGGCGCTGATGATGCTGGTGATCCTTCTGACCAGCCGGCGCACCGGCGGCGAAAGGGCGAAGCTGTTCCTGATCCTGTACTGTGCCGCCCAGATCACCCTGGAAGGGCTGCGGCGGGACGAATACCTGCGGCTGATCTTCTTTATCCGCGTGGCGCAGCTGCTCTCTGCCCTGGTGATTGCCGGGCTGATGATCGCAGCCACGGTGAAATGGGCAAAGAAGCGGCATAACCCCGGCATGAAAAAAACCGGGATCATCGTATGCTGGGCCGTGGCGCTGCTGTGCGCCGGGGTGGTGATCGCCCTGGAATTCGCCGCGGACGGCAAGATCCTGACCTGGATGCCGGTGTGGGCCATTTACTTGGCCATGGCGCTGTGCAGCGTCGCCTTCGGCATCGCGGCGGGGCGGATGGTGCTGTCCCGGGGGAACAGGTTGACAAAACAGGCGCCGGCCTGTTAAAATAAACGGTAACGAACTGTTACAATAAAATTGGGAAAGAAGCGAGAAGCAATGAGCATGACGTATCCTTTGCATGTGGCGGGGCTGAAGAGGGATCTGACATTGTGCCGGGTGAACGACGAACTGTATATCGCCGGCTTCGTGATTTTCGGGGACGTGGAGCTGACGCAGGCCTGCGCCCGGGAACTGCTGAAAAAGGCGCCGGAATACGACATCCTGATCACCGCCGAGGCGAAGGGCATCCCCCTGGCCTATGAAATGGCCCGCCAGGCCGGCACCAACCGGTATCTGATCGCTCGGAAGGTGCCCAAGCTGTATATGAAGAACGTGTTCACCGTGAAGGTGAATTCCATCACCACCGCCAAGGAGCAGACCCTGTGCATCGACCAGGAGGACGCGGACTTCATGCGCGGCCGCCGGGTGCTGATCGTGGACGACGTGATCTCCACCGGCGAATCCCTCCGGGCCGTGGAGGAGCTGGTGAAGCAGGCGGGGGGCAACATCGTGGGCAAAATGGCCATCCTGGCCGAGGGCGACGCCACCGAACGGGACGACATCATCTACCTGGAGAAGCTGCCCCTGTTCAACCCCGACGGAACGGAAAAAGCCTGAGACCGAGGGAGGATTGTCAGGGCCTCCGCGGCCCTGAAACCCGCGCCAGGGTGCATCGCACCCTGGACCCATTCCGGCGAACCGGCTTGAACAAAGAAACAAAAAATATGCGCCTGAAGCGCGAAAAAACGCCAAGCGAGCTTCCGGGTAAAGAAAAGCCGGACGGCAGACCGGAAAATGAATGAATTCATTTTCGATCTGCTGCCCGGCTTTTACTGTGCGCTTTGCGCACAGCCCGGAAACGGCGCTTTATTCTCATTTCGTCCTTTACCAAGAAGCTCTCCGACGAAAATCAGTATGATACCATAAAAACCCCCTCCCAGAATGCTTTCTCGGAAGGGGGTGTGGGGGGAACCGCTCTTTGGCTCCAAAGAGCGGTTCCCCCCACATGAATTATAAAACCGTTTCCATGCCGATCTTCTGGGGCTTCATGCCGCAGGATTCGTAGAAGCGCAGGGCGCTTTCGTTGAAGGCCCATACGTTCAGCGTCACGTTATGGCAGCCCGTTTCCCGGGCGAGGGCGAGGGCGGCGCGGTACAGCGCCTTGCCTGCGCCCCGGCCGCGGCAGGCTTCGTCCACGCAGATATCGTCGATATACAGGGTGCGCACGGGAGCAAGCACCGCGGAATCCGTGATCTGACGGAATTCGAAGAAGGCGTGGCCCAGCACCCGGCCGTCCTCCTCCGTGCAGACGAAAACCGCGTGGGCGTCGTCCCGGAGCAGGTGCTCCAGCTCCGCGGCGGAATACTTGGTGGCCGGGCCGCGGAACAGATCGGGCCGGACCCGATGGTGCACCATGTCCACCTGCGTGAGCAGCTCCAGCAGCCGGGGGATATCGGCCCGGGCCGCCCGGCGGATCGAATATGCCATGGGGCCTCCTTTATTTTTCGCCGTGGGCCTGGGCGCGCATGGCCAGGAAGGTGGAGCGGATGCGCTCGTTCACCTGCTCCACCACCGCGGCGTCGTAGCCCTGCTCCCTCAGATCGGAAATATCGATGGGCTCGCCCACGTACACGTGGCGCAGGCGCAGGAATCTGGGCTTCCCGTCGATGAACACCGGCAGCAGCGGCACGTTGGCCCGCAGGGCCATGAAAGCGGTGCCGGATTCGATCTCGCTCATCAGGTCCGGCAAATGGCGGGTGCCCTCGGGGAAGATGCCCAGCACGTAGCCGTCCTTGAGCACCCGGCTGATCTGGCGCATGGCGGCCATATCGGTATTGTGCCGGTCCACGGTGATCATGTGCATTTTGCCCAGCACCCATTTGGCGAACCTGTTCTTCACCAGTTCCTTTTTGCCCACGAACCGCAGCTCGTATTTTTTGCAGGGCTTGGCCAGGATCAGGGGGTCCAGCCAGGTCTGATGGTTGGACATGGCGATGAAGGGCGCGTCGAGCTGATACCTTTCCGTGTTGTGATACCGCAGGGGGAACAGCACGTCGAACAATACCGCCGCCAGAAAGCGGGCCGCGGTATAGAAGAACGTGCGCTCCTTTTCGGGAGATACGGGCTTTTTTTCCGTTTTCTTGTTTTCCGCCGTGCTCATTGCTTTGCCTCCACCAAGGAAAGAATGGCGTTCACCGTTTCGTCAAAGTCCAGATCGGAGGAATCCACCAGCACGGCGTCCTCCGCCTGGCGCAGGGGATCGGTTTCCCGGTGCATGTCCTGCCAGTCCCGGGCGTTGACCTCCTCAAGGATCTCCTCAAACGGCGTCTGATCGCCCTTTTCCCGCAGCTGCAGCATGCGGCGCTTCGCCCGGGCCTCGGGGGAGGCGGTGAGGTATATCTTCACCGTGGCGTCTTTGAGCACCACGGTGCCGATGTCCCGGCCGTCCAGCAGCATGGGCTGCTGCCGGGCCATTTCCTGCTGCCGGCGCACCAGCATCCGGCGCACCGCCGGATAGCGGGATACCGCCGACGCCGCGCCGCCCACTTCCTGGGTGCGGAGGCGGGCCGTCACGTCCTGCCCGTTGAGCAGCGTGCGCTGGGCGTCGCCCTCGTACCGGGCGTCCACCTGCACCAGCCCCTGTTCGCACAGGCCGGATACGGCCTTTTCATCCCGGATATCCACCTGGTGATCCAGCATATACAGCCCTACGGCCCGGTACATGGCGCCGGTATCCAGATGCAGGATGCCCAGGCGTTTTGCCACCACGTCGGAAATGGTGGATTTGCCCGCGCCCACGGGCCCGTCGATGGCGATGGTCAATGGCATTGATAAGCCCCCCTCTTTTTACAGAATGTACCGGCGCATATCCAGCTCTTTGGCGGCCTTGAGATGCTCCTTCACGTAATCGGCGGTGATGGCCAGGTATACGTCGGGCATGCTGTCGCCGCCGGCGTTGAAGGAAACGTCCTCCAGCAGCTCCTCAAACACCGCGTGGAGCCGCCGGGCGCCGATGTCCTCGCCGGCCTCGTTGGAAAGCATGGCGATGCGGGCGATCTCCTTCAGGGCATCCTCCTCGAAGGTCAGGTGCACCTTGTCCACTTCCAGGAGCGCGGCGTACTGGCGGGTAACGGCGTTGTCCGTTTTCGTCAGGATGGCCACGAAATCCTCCTGGGTGAGTGATTTCAGGTTCACGTGCACGGGGAAGCGGCCCTGCAGTTCGGGGATCAGATCCGTCACCTTCGCCACGTGGAAGGCGCCGGCGCCGATGAACAGCATGAAATCCGTGCGGACGGGGCCGTACTTGGTATTGACGGTGCTGCCCTCCACGATGGGCAGGATATCCCGCTGCACGCCTTCCCGGCTCACGTCCGGCCCGTGGCCCGTGCCGCCCCGGCCGGCGATCTTGTCGATCTCGTCCAGGAACACGATGCCGCTCTGCTCGCAGCGCCGGAGGGCTTCCTCCTTGACCGCGTCCTCGTCGATGAGCTTTTGGGATTCCTCCTGGGTCAGGATCTCCCGGGCTTCTTTGATCTTCACATGCCGCAGCTTTTTGCGCTTGGGCATCAGGCCCCCCATCATATCCCCGATGCTGATGGACGCGCCGCCCACCTCCAGCTGCGGGGCGGCCTCCTCCACCTCCACTTCGATCTCGTGGTTTTCCAGCGCGCCGGAGCGCAGCTGCTGCCGCACCTCCTCGCGCCGGCGGCTGATCTCGGTCTTTTCTTCCTCGGAGGGCTCGGGCTCGGTTTTCTTGCCCAGGATGAAATCCAGGGGGTTCGCGTTCGGATTGGCTTTCTTGGCCGGATGGATCAGCAGCGATACCAGCCGGTCTTCCGCCAGCACCTGGGCGCGGGTGCGCACCCGGGCGGCGTGCTCGTCCTTCACCATGCGCACGGCGTTCTCCATCAGGTCCCGGATGATGGATTCCACATCCCGGCCCACGTAGCCGACTTCTGTGAATTTGGTGGCCTCCACCTTGATGAAGGGGGCGTTCACCAGCTTGGCCAGGCGGCGGGCGATCTCGGTCTTTCCGCAGCCTGTGGGGCCGATCATCAGGATATTTTTGGGATAGATCTCCTCCCGCATCTTTTCCGGCAGCTGGCTGCGGCGGTAGCGGTTGCGCAGGGCGATGGCCACGGCGCGCTTGGCCTCATCCTGGCCGATGATGTAGCGGTCCAGCTCCCGCACCACTTCCCGGGGGGTCAGCTCGGCGTGCCTCGCCGATTGCAGCGTTTTCATTTCGCTCATGGATCACACCTCCTCCACGATGATGTTGTCGTTGGTGTAAACGCAGATGGAGGCGGCGATGTGCAGCGCCTTTTCCGCGATCTCCCTGGCGGACAGATCGGTGTTCTGCACAAGGGCCCGGGCCGCGGCCAGGGCGTAATTGCCGCCGGAACCGATGGCCGCCACGCCGTCGTCCGGATCGATGACCTCGCCGGTGCCGCTGACGATCAGCATGCCGTTTTTGTCCGCCACGATCAGCATGGCTTCCAGCTGGCGCAGCCCCTTGTCGCCCCGCCAGTCCTGGGCCAGCATTACGGCGGCGCGCTCCAGGTTGCCGCCGCACTGGGTCAGCTTGTCCTCAAACCGTTCGCACAGGGTGAACGCGTCCGCCACGGACCCGGCGAAGCCCGTTACCACCGAATCGTTGTAGATCCGGCGCACCTTTTTCGCGGTGCCCTTGAAAATGGTGTGTTCGCCCATGGTCACCTGGCCGTCCCCGGCGATGGCGATGTGGCCGTCCTTTCTGACGGCGCAGATGGTGGTTCCCTTCATGGTCATGTGCGTATCCTCCGTATCGGTTCAGTTGATCTGCCGCTTCAGCATTTCAACGGTTTCCAGCGCCCGCTGGGCGATTTTTTCGTATTTTGCCTGCTTGCCGCCCCGCACCCGGTCCGGCCATCCCTCCATGATGCCGAAGGTGACGTTCATGGGCTGGAAATTCCGGTTGTCCGCAGCCACGTAATGCGCCAGGGCGCCCAGGGCGGTGGCGCGGGGAAAATCGGGCGATTCCCGGCCCAGCTGCTGCAATGCGGCGCAGACGCCCGCCACCAGCCCGCTGGCGGCGGACTCCACATAGCCCTCCACCCCGGTCATCTGCCCGGCAAAGTACAGGCCGGGCCGGGCGATCATCTGATAGTGATGATCCAGCAGGCCGGGGCTGTTGAGGAAGGTGTTGCGGTGCATGACGCCGAAGCGGGCGAATTCCGCGTGCTGAAGGCCCGGGATCAGGCCGAACACCCGCTTCTGCTCCGGGAATTTCAGCCGGGTCTGGAACCCCACCAGGTTATACAGCGTCCCGGCGGCGTCGTCCTGGCGCAGCTGCACCACGGCGAAGGGCTCTCGCCCGGTGCGGGGATCGGGCAGGCCCACGGGCTTGAGCGGCCCGAAGGCCAGCACCATGCGCCCGCGCCTGGCCATGGATTCCACCGGCATGCAGCCCTCGAACACCTTCGTTTCCTCAAAGCCGTGGACCGGGGCGGTCTCCGCGGAGAGCAGCGCGTCCACGAAGGCGTGGTATTCCCCTTCGGACAGGGGGCAGTTCAGGTAATCGTCCCCCCGGCCATAGCGGGAAGCGCGGTAAACCTTGCTCATATCCAGGGATTCCGCGGTGACGATGGGGGCGGCGGCGTCGTAAAAATTCAGGGTGCGCACTTCGGGCATCGCGGAAATGGCCGCCGCCATGGCGTCCGAGGTCAGCGGCCCGGTGGCGATCACGGCGGGGCCGTCGGGAATCTGCGTGGCTTCCTTTTCCTCCACCGTCACCAGGGGATGGCTGCGCAGGGCGTCCGTAATGAAAGCGGAAAACTGCTCCCGGTCCACCGCCAGAGCGCCCCCGGCTGGCACCCGCGCCCGGTCCGCCGCCCGGAGCACCAGGGAATCCATCCGCCGCATTTCTTCCTTCAGCAGCCCCACGGCGTTCACCGTCCTGTCGGACCGCAGGGAATTGGAGCACACCAGCTCCGCGAACAGGGGGGAATGATGGGCCGGGCTCATGTGCCGGGGCTTCTGCTCGATCAGGGCGACGGGGACGCCGCGCTTTGCGATCTGCCAGGCGGCCTCGCAGCCCGCCAGTCCCGCGCCCACCACGGTGATTTTCATGCTTCCTCCCCGCCTTCCGGGCCCTTGACCTCCACCCGGTGGCGGCACTTTTCATTGCTGCACATGTGCCAGACTTCACCCTTGCGGGAGCGCTTGAGCGTCATGTAGCTGCCGCACTTCTCGCATTTTTCGTTGACGGGCATTTCCCAGGACACGAAATCGCACTCGGGATAATGCTCGCAGCCGTAGAACTTGCGCATCTTCCGGCTGGTCTTTTCCAGCAGCCGCCCGCCGCACTGGGGGCATTTGGCGTCGATGTAGTTCAGGATGGGCTTGGTATTGCGGCAGTCCGGGAAATTGGGGCAGGCCAGGAAGCGGCCGAAGCGCCCCACCCGGTAGACCATCTGGGCGCCGCATTTATCGCAGATCACGTCGCTGGGCTCGTCCTTGATCTCCACCTTTTCGATCTGCTCCTCGGCGCTGACCAGCATCTTTTCAAAGGGCGGGTAGAAATCCCGCAGCACCTGATGCCAGTTTTCCTTGCCTTCCTCCACCTCGTCCAGCTGATCCTCCAGCCCGGCGGTGAATTCGGTATCCATGATGGGGCCGAAATACTCGGTCATCATGGCGGTGATCATCCTGCCCAGCTCCGTGGGGAAGAGGCGCTTGTTTTCCCGCATCACGTAGCCCCGGGCGATGATGGTGGTGATGGTGGGGGCGTAGGTGGAGGGCCGGCCGATGCCCTTTTCTTCCAGAGTCTTGACCAGGCTGGCCTCGGTATAGCGGGCGGGGGGCTGGGTGAAATGCTGCTGCGCGTCCACGGATTCCACGGTGACGGGGTCGCCTTCCTTGAAGGGCGGCAGGGTGGTTTCCGCGGCTTCCTGCACCTCGTCCGTGCTTTCCTCGTATACGCTGGTGAACCCGGCGAAGCGCTTGTGCTCGCCGTAGAAGCGCAGCCCCACGCCGTCGCCGCAGACGTCCATGGTCATGGTATCGTAAAGGGCGGGCTTCATCTGGCTGGCCAGGAAGCGGGAATAAATGAGGCGGTAGAGCTGGAACTGCTCCTTCGTCAGGGAGGATTTGATGGATTCGGGGGTGCGCATCACGTCCGTGGGGCGGATGGCCTCATGGGCGTCCTGGGCGTTGCGGCGGCCCTTGAATTCGTTGGGGACTTCGGGCAGATACTGCTCGCCGAACCGCTCCGGGATATAGGCGCGGACGGCGGAAAGAGCCTCGTCGGAAATACGCACGCTGTCGGTGCGGATGTAGGTGACGATGCCCTGGGTGCCCTCGTTTTCCAGGTCCACCCCTTCGTAGAGCTGCTGCACCACCTGCATGGTTTTCTGGGTGGTGAAATTCAGCTTGCGGCCCGCCTCCTGCTGCAGGGAGGAGGTGGTGAAGGGGGGCGCGGGCAGCTTGCGTTTTTCCCCGTATTTGACGCCGTACACGGCGAAGCGGGCGTTTTCCACCCGGCGGCGGGCTTCCAGGGCCTCCTGCTCGTTATGCAGCTCGGCCTTCTGGCCGTCCAGGGTCTGCAGGTGCAGGGCGAAGGTGGTCTTCCGTCCCCGGGCGCTGGGCAGCAGGGCGTTCACGCTCACGTCCCAGAATTCCTCGGGGATGAAATCCTCGATGTCCTGCTCCCGGTCCACCACCAGGCGGGTGGCCACGCTCTGCACCCGTCCGGCGGACAGGCCCTTTTTCACCTTGGCCCACAGCAGCGGGCTGATCTTGTAGCCCACCAGCCGATCCAGGGCCCGGCGGGCCTGCTGGGCGTCCACCCGGTTCAGGTCAATGGCCCGGGGATGCTGCAGCGCGGCCTGGACTGCCTTCTGCGTGATCTCGTGGAATTCGATGCGGCAGGGGGCCGTCACGTCCATATCCAGGGTCTGGGCCAGATGCCAGGAGATGGCCTCGCCCTCCCGGTCAGGGTCCGTGGCCAGGAAGATCTTTGACGCGTTCTTGGCTTCCTTGCGGATCTTCGTCAGGATCTTGCCCCGGCCGTGGATGGTGATGTACTTCATGGAGAAGTCCTGGTCCACATCCACCCCCAGCTGGGATTTGGGCAGATCCCGGACGTGGCCCTGGGAGGCCTCCACCTTGTACCCCCTTCCCAGGAATTTCGCGATGGTGCGGGCTTTCGCAGGGGATTCCACGATGATCAGTTTGGTTGCAGTTGCCACGGTTGTTTCCTCCTATTGCTCCTCAGGCTCGGGTCCGGGCGTAGGCCCGGCCGGCACGGCGTTCGATTTTTCCGCTGATCTCAAGCACAGTCAGCTGGGCGCTGAGCTGGGCCGCGGGGATCCCCGTTTCCCCGATCAGCTCCTCCAGGGTCTTTTCCTCCAGGGCCAGGGCCTGCAGGATGGGGTCGCTTTCCTCCTCGTCGGGCAGGAAGGTGCTCTGTGCCGCCGGCGGGGCTTTCCAGCGCATGAAGGACAGCACGTCCTGGCCGCAGGTGCAGATCTGGGCGCCTTCCTTGAGCAGCTGCAGCGGCAGCTCGCTGCCCGGCGCGTCCAGGCTGCCTGGCAGGGCGAATACCTCCCGCCCCTGGTCCAGGGCGTGGTTCACGGTGGAATGGGTGCCGCTTTTCTGCCGGGCCTCGATCAGGATCACCGCGCCGCTGAGCCCGGAAATGATGCGGTTGCGCACGGGAAAGTGATAGGGCAGGGGCTGGGTGTCCGGGGCCAGCTCGGATACGATGGCGCCGCCGGATTCCAGGATGCGCCTGGCCAGATCCCGGTTTTCCGGGGGATAGAGCTGCCCCAGGCCGCTGCCCAGCACGGCGACGGTATGCCCGCCCGCGTCCAGGGCGCCCTCGTGGGCCGCTGCGT
>JAILBG010000130.1:0-6641 GCA_024681215.1 Clostridiales bacterium | reverse complement strand
TGCTGGCGGCGGCGCTGGCGCTGCATATCAAGGTGTGGAACGACGCCAAAAGCGAATTTTCCCGGGTGCACAGGGCGCTGGAGGAGCAGACGCAGCGGGAAAAGGACTGGGCCGATAAAGTGGATGCCTATCAGGTGAAATACCGGGGCCTGATCGAATACTACGCCGCCCTCAACAGCCTCGATCCCGCCTACGTGTCGGCCATCATCAAGCAGGAAAGCAATTATGATCCCAGGGCGGTCAGCAGCAAGAATGCCAGGGGCCTGATGCAGTTCATGCCCGACACTTTTGATTGGGTCAGCAAAAACTGCGGCTACCGGAACGAGGATATTTCCATCCTGTTCGAGCCGGAGCCTTCCATCAAAATGGGGTGTTACCTGCTCAGGTACATCATCAATCATCTGGGCACCGACGATCCCATCCTGGTGGCGTGCGCCTATCACGCGGGATGGGGCAGCGTGCAGACCTGGCTGAAGAATTACTCCGCCGACGGGAGGACCCTGACGCTGACGCAGATCCCCAAGGACGATACCCGGCATTATGCAAAGAAGGTGCTTGAAGGCTATGCGATCTACCAACAGTACCGTTATTAAGCTCGTCTGCGCGGCAATGATCCTGCTGCTCTGCTGGCCTGCCGCCGCCGTGGCCTCCACCATGGACAGCAGCCTGTCCCTGGGGCTGATCTCGGTGAAGACCCGGTATCTGAACCCCCTGGTGCCCGAGGAAAGGGAATTCCAATCCGTCACGGCGCTGATCTACGAGGGGCTGTTCGCCCTGGACGACGATTATAAGCCCGTGCCCTGTCTGGCCGTCCGGTGCGACCCGGACAACAGCGGGAAGATCTGGACCGTGACCATGCGGCAGGGCGTCACCTTCCACGACGGCACGCCCTGCACCGCCTACGACGCGGAGGCCACCATCCGGGAAATCCTGCGGCTGGCGGAGGAAAAACGAGGCGCGTACAGCCAGCTCAAATACATTATCAGCGACGTGTCGGCCAACAGCGCGGAAAGCCTGCGCATCACCGTGAGCCGGCCCTACTACGGCGTGTATTACGCCTTGACCTTCCCGGTGCTGCCCCGGGATCAGGTGCAGAGCCAGATCCCCCTGGGGACCGGGCCGTTTAAGGTGGACAGCTTCGTGCCCGCCAATTACCTGTATCTTTCCGCCAATGAGAACTGGTGGCAGACGCCGCCTACGGTGAAAACCGTGAACGTGATCTTCCGGGCCACCAACCGGGATCTGATTTCCGATTACGAGTACAACCGGGTGGACGCGGCCATTACCCGCTCCGCCTCCGCCGGGCAGTACCAGACGGGGCTGACCAACCTGAACATCGCCTACCGCACCCGGCAGTTGGAGGTGCTGCTGCTCAACCACAACGCCTCCATCGCCTTCCCGCTGGACAATCCCCTGGTGCGCAAGGCCATCCGCTGCGCCATCGACTTTGACGCCATCGTCAACAGCGTGTACATGGGCATGGCCCGGCGGACCGATACGCCCATGCCCGTGGGCACCTGGATGTACCGGGACAGCGACGAATACGGCTACGACCCGGACAAGGCCCGGGCGCTGCTGGAGGAGGCCGGATGGAAGGCGGACCCGGAAAGGGACAACGGCATCCGCCATACCACCGTCACCGTCAAGGGCGAAAGCAAGGACCGGCGGCTGCGGCTGCGGCTCTACGTCTATGAGGAACAGGACAACGCCGTGCGGCTGCAGGTGGCCAACAAGATCGCGGATTACCTGCAGGCGGTGGGCATCGAGGTGGCCGTTACGGTGGCCAACTTCAGCAATGTGAAGGAGCATCTGGAAGCCCGGAATTTCGATATGGCCATCGCCGCTTTCCAGATGGACACGGTGCCGGACCCGGGATTCCTGCTCATGAGCGGGAACACGGGGAACTACGTGGGCTATAAATCCTCGGAAATGGATAAGCTCTTCAAGACCCTGCGGACCGCCAAGGAATTTGACGAATACCAGAGCACCCTCTGGCAGATCCAGGACCTGTTCGCCGCGGACTGCCCTTTCATCTGCATGTATTACCGGGGCGGCGCGCTGCTGACCCGGAAGGTGTTCACCACCGTGCGGGACGTGCGGGAGCCGGAGATCCTGCGGGGCATCGAGGGCATCGGCAACTGACGCCCGGCGGGCGCATATACTGCCCCCGAGGGGGGTGGAAAGCAGTGAGCCTGTCGGAGTTGCGCACCAAGGACGTGGTGAATACCCTGGACGGGAAACGGCTTGGCAAGGTGATGGACATCGAGTTCGATCCCCGGGACGGGCGGGTGGAGGCCATCGTGGTGCCCGGCGAATTCCGGGTGGGCAGCCTGATCCGGGGCGAAAAATGCGGCATCGTGATCCCGTGGCAGCACATCTGCCGGATCGGGGAAAACGTGATCCTGGTGGAGCTGGAACCGGGAGATATCCTGGAATGACTTTTTTGAAACAAATTTGTAATAGAATATTTACAAATTAATGACCATCGGGTATAATGAACGCGGAACAGACGCCGCAGGCAATGCCGGCGTGAAACAGAAGAAGGGTGAAAAAAGCCATGAAATGTCAATTCTGCAACTGCGCAGACAGCCGGGTGGTGGATTCGCGCCCCACGGACGACGGGAACTCCATCCGCCGCCGCCGGGAGTGCATCAGCTGCGGCCGCAGGTTCACCACCTATGAAAAAATCGAGGTCCAGCAGCTGCTGGTGATCAAAAAGGATAATTCCCGGGAGCTGTTCGATCCCAAGAAGGTGCGCAGCGGCATCATCGCCGCCTGCCACAAGCGGCCCGTATCCGCGGCGGACATCGAAAAGATCGTCAATTCCATCGAGCAGCTGGCCTACAACAACCTCCAGGAGGAGATCACCACCCGCCAGATCGGCGAAATGGTGATGGAGGAGCTGCGCAAGCTGGACGAAGTGGCGTATATCCGTTTCGCTTCGGTGTACCGCTCCTTCACCGATATCCCCACTTTCATGAACGAATTGAAAGCATTGGTGGACAAGGACGAAAAAAAGGAATAACCGAAAAAAACGTGAAAAATAATGCTTGCATTTTACTCCGGGGTATGCTATACTGTTCAAGCTGTCAATCGGACGAATCGCGGTTTTCCGCGTTGCCGTAAGCGTAATTCCCCCGGGGAGGTAATGACAATGGGCAAGTTTTGTGAAGTGTGCGAAAAGGGCCTGATGACCGGCCACAACGTGAGCCACTCCAACCGCAAGAGCAGCCGCACCTGGGCGCCCAACGTCCAGAAGGTCCGCGTGATCGTGAACGGCCGGCCCATGCGGCTGAACGTGTGCACCCGCTGCCTGCGCAGCGGCTATGTGCAGCGCGCTCTGCCTTCTGTGAGCGGCGAAGCCGCCGTCACCGAAGAGGCCTGATTTCCCTTTCGTCACCGCAATGAGCCGCCTGAACAACGGGCGGCTTTTTGCGTGCTTTTTTTGAAAATGTAAAGGAAACGTGACATCCGGCCGCCGGGATGTCAGCTTCGATTGATTGACGGAGCCGTATTCCGGGGCATATAATGGGCGCGGAGGTGAGAAAAGTATGATTCATGAGAATATTTCGACCCTTCGGAAAAAACGGAAGCTGACCCAGGAAGCCCTGGGGGAAAGCGTGGGGGTGTCCCGCCAGACCGTGGCCAAATGGGAAAGCGGCGAAAGCACGCCGGACCTGGAGGCGGCGGGAAGGCTGGCGGCGGTGCTGGACGTGACGCTGGACGATCTGATCAACGCGCCCATGCTGCCGGATGCGGAGGCGGACGTCCCCCGGGGCAAGTATGTGTTCGGGCTGGTCACGGTGGGAGACAAGGGCCAGATCGTGATCCCGGTGCGGGCGCGGCGGGTGTTCCGCATCAATCCCGGGGATCAGCTGCTGGTCCTGGGGGACGAGGGCCGGGGCTTGGCCCTGGTGGACGCAAAATTCTTTCTGAAAATGGCGGAGGACATCAAGCATGGCGGCAAATGAATTTCCCCTGAGCGTGAGGGGGCTGACGAAAATCTATCCGTCCTTCCGGCTGGACGGCGTATCCTTCGATCTGCGGGCCGGGGCCGTAACGGGCTTTATCGGCCGCAACGGCGCGGGCAAGACCACCACCCTCAATTCCCTGCTGGGCTTCGTCCGCCCGGACGGGGGCGAAGCCTTGTTCTGGGGCATGGACATGGGGCGGCATGCGGACGCGATCAAAAGGCGCATCGGCTTCGTGTCCGCGGGGATGACCTATTACACCCGGAAAAAAATCAGGACCATCACGGAAGTGACCAAATCCTTCTATCCCGGATGGAGCGACGATACATACGGGAAGTACATGCGGCGCTTCGGCCTGGAGGAGAGCAAGACCCCGGCGGCGCTGTCCAACGGGATGAAGATCAAATACGCCCTGGCGCTGGCCCTCTCCCACGGGGCGGAGCTGCTGATCCTGGACGAGCCCACCAGCGGCCTGGACCCGGTATCCCGGGAGGAGCTGACGGAGATCTTCCTTTCGCTGAAGGACGAAGGGAAAACCATCCTGTTTTCCACTCACATCACAGCCGATCTGGAAAAGTGCGCCGACCGGATCCTCTACATCCGGGCGGGCAGACTGGCGGCGGACAGCGCCATGGACGATTTTGCCGGCGCGTACCGCATCGCGGCCTTTGAAGGGGAAATGCCCGCGGAAATGAAAAGCGCCGCCCTGGGCGTCTGCCGCACCCGGAAGGGCGGCACGGCGCTGGTGAAGAAGGAGGACGCCGCGGCGGTCCGCGCCGACTGGCAGATCCCCACTTTGGACGAGATCATGACCCATCTGGACCGGGAGGAGGCGGAGGACGCATGAAAAAGCTGCTGAGGAAGGAATTCCGGCTCTGCATGCACCCGGCGGCGCTGATCATGCTGGGGCTGAGCGCCCTGGTGCTGATCCCTAATTATCCCTACGCGGTGAGTTTTTTCTACATGACGCTGGGCATCTACTTCATCTGCCTGGACAGCCGGGAAAACCACGACGCGGCCTACACCCTGACGCTGCCGGTTTCCAGGAAGCAGGCGGTGCTGGGGCGGATGCTGTTCGCCTGCTGCCTGGAGGGGGCGCAGCTGCTGCTGTGCGGCGCGATGGTGCTGCTGAACCGGAAGATTTTCGGCGGCGAGCCCAATCAGGCGGGCATGGACGCCAATCTGGCGGTGATCGGGCAGGGGCTGATCGTGTTCGGGCTGTTCAATCTGATCTTCTTCCCCTCCTGGTACCGGGACGTCAACAAGATCGGCGGCGCGTTCCTCAAGGCTTCGGCGGCGGTGTTCCTGTATATCGCCTTGGGGGTGGTGGCTACCTACGCCCTGCCCTTCGTGCGGGACCGGCTGGACAACGGAAAGCCCGAGTGCCTTGCGGCGCGGGCCATCTACACCGCGGCGGCGCTGGCGTTTTTCCTTACGGCCACGGCGTTTGCCTGCCGGCTGTCGGTAAGCCGGTATGAAAAGCTGGATCTGACATTGTAAAAACTGCCGTTCCAAAAGCCCGGGGCTTGAGCGCGCCGGGCTTTTGTGGTATATTGGTTTTGAAAAAAACGGCGTAGCGGGGAGGCGGGAAAGTGAAAAAATGGATCGCGCTGCTGCTGTTGCTGCTGCTGCTCCCGGCGGCCGCGCTGGGGGAGGAAGCCTATACGGTGACGGAGCGGGAAAAGGATTTTTCCTATGAATCCGAAACCCTGAAATACACCATGGAAACCTGCAAGGTGAACGGCAGCAAATGCTACCTGACCACCGTTTGGATGCAGGACCCGGGCCGGCAGATCCGCAAGGCGATCTCTCCCTGGCACGAAGCCCTGGCGGAGGCGGAAGAGCTGGCCGCCAAGGTCCCCGGCGCGGCCCTGGCCATCAACGGCAGCGGCTATGTGAGCCCCCGGTATTCCGACATCCCGGAAACCTATCCCGGGGAAAGCGAGGATTATTATTATACCCCCCTGGGGTCGCTGACGGTGGTGGACGGGGAAGTATTGCGGGACCTGACGGGCATCGCTTATTACGGGCTGACGCTGGAGGAAGACGGGCTGCACATGTATATCGGGGAAAGCAACGAAAACGTGCTGGCCCGGCATCCCATCCAGACCTGGTCATTCTACGAGGGCTGCCCCATGGCCCTGGACGGAAAGGACATCCTGGACCACGAATGGCCCTTTGCCGGCGTTCGCGCCATCCGCACCATCATTGCCAGGCTGAAGGAAGAAAATACCTACCTGATCCTTACCGCCACCTCCCGCCACGGCCTGACCCTGATCGAAGCCAACGATTTCCTGCTGGGAGAGTACGACACCGAATGGATCTACGACCTGGACGGCGGGCCGTCCTCGGCGCTGCTGCGCCGCAGGCCGAACCGGAAAAAGCTCAAGCTGGTGGAGATCTCCCACGGCACCCAGAAGATCGTGGACGTGATGGCGTTCACGGAATAAAAACGGAATACCGAATAAAAAACAGCCGCACCGGATAGGATCGCCGGGGCGGCTCAGTCTGTCGACAAAGTGCCTTAGGGTAGTATGAAGGGGCCGCAGCCCCTTCATCAACCATCCGCAGGACCGGGTTCGCCGGTCCGAGGAGCAGTCAGAATGACTGCTTCCTATATCAATTTATGGCCGTAAGAAGAGCATTTCCGGGCATACTTGCTCGGAAATG
>JAILBG010000087.1:0-16736 GCA_024681215.1 Clostridiales bacterium | reverse complement strand
TACTTCCGTCAGCCAGCTGATTGCCCAATACGCGCCGGATGAAATTGTTTTTGAAGAACTGTTTTTTGGAAAGAATATTACAACCGCCATGCTGGTCGGCGCGGCCCGGGGCGTCGCTCTGTGCGCCTGCGCGGATTCCGGCCTGCCTATGTACGAATATACCCCCATGCAGGTAAAGCTGGCCGTTACGGGCTTTGGAAACGCCGACGAAACGCAGGTTCAGTAGATGGGAAAAATCCTGCTGCATCTGCCTTCCATTATCCGGCCTGACGACGCGGCGGACGCTGTGGCCATTGCCATGACCCACGCGGCGTCCGGACGCATGAAGGAACAATTTCTGATGAAGTGAGCCGCTGGAGGAACAGATCATGTATGCTTACCTGAACGGGACCGTGGCAGACAAAGGGCCCAACAGCCTGATCATCGATGTGGGCGGCGTTGGCTATCTGCTGTCCGTCAGCATGAATACCCTGCAGGAAACCCCGCCGATAGGCGAGCAGATGAAGGCGTACACCTATTTTTCCGTGCGGGAAGACGCAATGGAGCTTTACGGCTTCGCCTCCCAGGAGGAAAAGAACATGTTCGTCCGGCTGATTTCCGTCAGCGGCATCGGCCCCAAGGTCGCCCTGTCCATCCTGGGCGCCATGCCGCTGCGCGATCTTACTTTGGCCATCGTCACCGGCGATATCACCGCCCTCTCCCGGGCCCCGGGCGTTGGTAAAAAAACGGCTCAGCGGCTGGCGCTGGAGCTGAAGGAAAAGGTGGACGAAAACGAGCTGAATTATGCGCCCAGCGTTTCCGGCCCTGTAACGCCCATCCAGGAGGACGCGGCAAACGAAGCGCTGGCCGCGCTGCAGGCGCTGGGCTATACGGCATCGGAAGCGGCCCGGGCGGTATCCCAGGTGCGCGGGCAAAGCGATTCCGCAAACAAATTGGTGCGCCTCGCCCTGCGCAATATGGCTGGATTCTGAAAAGAAAAGGAGACTGAACAGTGCCACAGGATGATCGGCTGGTAATGACCGGCATGCGGAAAGAGGACGAGGATCTGGACGCTTCGTTGCGCCCCCGTCATCTGAGGGAATACATCGGGCAGGAAAAAGTGAAAAACAGCCTGCAGATCTATATCAGCGCGGCGCTGAAACGCCACGACGCGTTGGATCATATCCTGCTTTACGGGCCGCCGGGCCTGGGCAAAACCACCCTGGCCTGTATCGTGGCCGCGGAAATGGGCCAGAACATCCGGGTCACTTCCGGCCCCGCCATCGAGCGCCCCGGCGATCTGGCGTCCATCCTCACCAATCTGAATCAGGGGGATATCCTGTTTATCGACGAGATCCACCGGCTGTCCCGGGCGGTGGAGGAAGTGCTCTATCCCGCAATGGAGGATTACGCCCTGGACATCATGATCGGCAAGGGCCCCACCGCCCGCAGCATGCGGCTGGACCTGCCGAAATTCACTCTGGTCGGCGCCACCACCCGGGCCGGACGCCTCTCCGCGCCGCTCCGGGACCGGTTCGGCATCGTGTTCCGGCTGGAAATGTACTCCCCGGAAGAGCTTGCCCGGATCGTGGGCCGCTCCGCCGGCATCCTGGGCATGCCCTTTGACCAGGAGGGCATCATGGAGATCGCCCGCCGCAGCCGCGGCACTCCCCGCATCGCCAATCGGCTGCTCAAGCGGGTGCGGGATTACGCCCAGGTCCGCGCCGATGGACACATCACCGCGGAGGTCGCCAAGGAAAGCCTGAATATGCAGGACGTGGACGGCCTGGGCCTGGACCGGGTGGACCGGGCGGTGCTCAGCGCCATGATCGAAAAATTCGGCGGCGGGCCCGTGGGCCTGGATACCCTCGCCGCCGTTACCGGCGAGGACGCCGTCACCATCGAGGACGTGTACGAGCCTTATCTCATGCAGCTGGGATTCCTGATGCGCACGCCCCGGGGGCGCGTGTGCACTCCTCTGGCCTATCAGCATCTGGGCAAAACGCCGCCTGCGAACTTTAACGAAAAAGTGCAGGAAGCGGAACAGACCAGCCTGCTGGATTGAGAAGGAAACAAAATGACAAATGACGAATTGATGGCGTTGGTCCGCCGCTCGCTGTTTGCGGATCTGGGGTTTCTGGATGCGGATGGGAAAATGGCCATCCGCCGGGTCTTCTGCACCTGGCACAAGGGCCTGGGGCGGCATCTGATTTCCACCAATACGGGTTCTTTTCATGTACGGTGCCTGCGGGAAAGGCCCGACGCCTGCCTGTATTTTGCCGACAGCGAAGCCTTCGAGGGCCTGTGCCTGACGGGAAGAGCGATCCTGCATCAGGAAAAGGTGTGGAAACAGTTGCTTTGGCACGAGCAGGACGTGCAGTATTATCCCCTGGGCGTGGAGGATCCGGATTATACGGTGCTGGAATTCATTGCCGAGGAAGCGTCCTACTATCGCTTCGACGGAAAAGGGAAGCTTACGAAACAGGAGATCGACGGATACCTGCCGGACGCGGAATTTGAGGACGGCTACGCCCGCGTGCACGGGAAGGAAAGCCTATGATGATCCGCGCTGCATCCATGCAGGATCTCCACAGGATCGAAGAGATCTATGAATATGCCCGTGCCTTCATGCGCGCCAACGGGAACCCCCATCAGTGGAGCGATTACGGCTATCCCGAGCATGAACTGCTGACGGAGGATATCGAAAAACAACAGCTGTTCGTGATCGAAGAGCGCGGCGGCATCCACGGGGTGTTCGCGTTCATCCTGGGCGACGATCCCACCTATGGGGTGATCCGGGACGGCGATTGGCCCAACGCTCTCCCCTACGGCACCATCCACCGCATCGCCCAGGATGGAACGATCAAAGACGCGGTGCGCGCGGCGCTGGGCTTTGCCCTGCAATACATCCCTCAGGTGCGGGCCGACACGCACCCCGATAATCTTCCCATGCGCCATACGCTGGAAAAAAACGGTTTCAGGCGCTGCGGGATCATCTATCTCAAAAGCGGCGATCCCCGCATCGCCTATCAGTATTCAAAGGAATGACATGCGTTGAAAACATCCGATTTTTATTATGATCTGCCGGAGAGGCTGATCGCCCAGCACCCCGCGGAGCCCCGGGACGCCGCGAGGATGATGGTGATCCATCGGGATACCGGCCTTCGGGAGGACCGCATCTTCCGCGATCTGCCCGAATATATACGCCCCGGAGACGTCATGGTGATCAACCAGACGAAGGTGATCCCCGCCCGGCTGCTGGGCGAAAAAGAAGACACCAAAGTGCCGGCGGAAATCCTGCTGCTTAAGCGTCTGGATCAGACCCATTGGGAGACCCTGGTGCGCCCCGGCAGGCGGCTGAAAAAGGGCACGGCGGTGTCCTTCGGCGGCGGGCTGCTTCGCGCCGTGATCGGCGATACCACGGACGCAGGCGGACGCATCGTGGAATTCCGGTACGAGGGCGTTTTTGAGGAGCTGCTGGACAGGCTGGGCGAAATGCCCCTTCCTCCCTACATCCATGAAAAGCTGGAGGACCCCTCCCAGTATCAGACCGTTTACGCCAAGCAGGAGGGCAGCGCGGCGGCGCCTACCGCCGGGCTGCACTTTACCCCGGAAGTGATGGACCGGGTGCGGGATATGGGCGTGGACATCGTACCCGTGCTGCTGCACGTGGGCCTGGGCACCTTCCGGCCCGTGAAGGCGGAGGACGTGAGCCAGCACAAGATGCACTCCGAATACTACGAGGTGACCCCGGAAGCGGCGGACAGGATCAACGCCGCCCGCGAAAAGGGCGGGCGCATCGTCTGCATCGGCACCACCTCCGTGCGCACGCTTGAAACCGTGGCGGATGAAAACGGCGTGGTGCATCCCGGCATGGGCAATACCAGCATTTTTATCACGCCCGGCGTGAAGCTCAACGCCACCGACGTGCTGCTCACCAATTTCCATCTGCCCGAGTCCACGCTTCTGATGCTGGTTTCGGCGCTCATGGGCCGGGAACAGGTGCTGGATGCGTACCGGGAAGCGGTGGAGAAGGAATACCGCTTTTTCTCCTTTGGGGACTGCATGCTGATCCTGTGACGCGGAAAGGATGAACAGAAAATGGATTACCGGGCAGATCTATTGGATTTTGCAGAAGAACTGGACGATCTGATGGCGGACCTGGAGGATATCCGGGACGACGCCGTGGAAGCGATGGAAAACGGAAAGAATGAACAAATCGACGCAGATCTGAAAAAGATCGACGCGGCCATGGCGCTTCTGTCCCAGGCCGCTTCCCTGCTGGAAGCCGAATAAAGGAAGGAAACGCATGCGCATCACTGTGGTCGGCGGGATGAATCTGGACCTGCTGGGAACGCCGGAAAACGTGCTTCTGCCGCGGGACTCCGTTCCGGGGCATATTGCCGTGCGCCCCGGCGGCGTGGGACGGAATATCGCCGCCCGGCTCAAAGAATTGGGCGCCCAGGTTTCTCTGATCACCGCTGTGGGCTGCGACGTGCGCGCCGCCATGCTGGCGCAGATGTGCCATGAAGCGGGCATCGACCTTTCCCACGCCGTTCAGACGCCCTGCCCCGCTCCCTGCTATCTGTGCATCCACGATCAGAACGGCGATATGATCTACGCCGTCAACGATATGGCCGCCATGAACGAACTGACGCCCCGGAAAGCGGAAACGTTCATGGATTGGATCAACCAAAGCGACGGCTGCGTGCTGGATGCCAACGTGCCGGAGGAAACGCTTTCGTATATCGCCCGGCACGCTTCCGTCCCCTTGATCCTGGACCCGGTCAGCACGGTGAAGGCGGTGCGGGCGCTTCCCATCCTGCCGGATCTGACCGCCATCAAGCCGAACCTGATCGAAGCAAAAACGCTGACCGGTGAAACGGACGCGGTGCAGGCGGGGGAAAAGCTGTTGAGCATGGGGGTAAAAAACGTGTGCATCTCTCTGGGCGCCGAAGGCGTATACTACGCCAGCGTCCACGATAAAGGGCTGATCCCCGCCAGGAAGCTTACGTTCCTGCCCCAAACCGGCGCGGGAGACGCCTTCTGCGCCGGGCTGACCAAGGGGCTCCTTTCCGGGCTGTCCCTCCGTGAATCCGCGCAGTTGGGCTGCGATACGGCGTTTTTTGCTTTGTCCAGGGCAAAAAACGATCAAATGGCCCTTTGAAATTTCCTTTTTTTTCTAAAAGCATCAAAAATATATGGAAATACGCTTGCGTTTATTGCAAAAAGAGAATATAATTGACGGCGGTTGGGTGATCGGGTCTGTGGTTGAAAGCCGATGCCAGTCGCAGGCGAAACGGTCCACGTAACCCGGGGAAAATCCCGGTGAGCATGGTGCGGTCTAGATGTAAGCCCGGCCGCGCGAAAGCGCGAGAGGACGGCGTGAGGGCGCGTAAAGCGCAGAGCAATGTCCCGGACGGCGAGTGTGGGGTCAAAAACCAGGTCAGCCGGTCGCAGCCAACCGATATTCTAATTCTTCAGGGGGTCTCAAAGACAATGTATCAGGACAAGACGCTGGTTTGCCGCGACTGTGGCAAGGAATTCGTGTTCACCGCCGGCGAGCAGGAATTCTACGCTGAAAAGGGCTTCCAGAACGAACCCACCCGCTGCCGTGAATGCCGTCAGGCCCACAAGGCTGCCCGCAACAACGGCGCGCCCCGGGAAATGCACGATGCCATCTGCGCCAACTGCGGCGCCGCCACGCAGGTGCCTTTCCTGCCCAGGGAAGATCGGCCCGTTTATTGCAGCGAATGCTTCGCCGCGATGCAGCGTCGGTAATGGGAAAAAGAGAGGCTTCGCTACGGCGGGGCCTCTTTTTTCTGCTTATCATCGAAAAGGAGACGGAAAATGGATACACTGCATCTGCATGACGGCGGGGTGAAAATGATCGCTCACCGGGGCGTCAGCGGCCTGGAAACGGAAAATACCAACGCCGCCTTCGTCGCGGCGGGCAACCGCAGCTATTTCGGCATCGAAACCGACGTTCACCGCACCGTCGACGGCAAATACATCATCATTCACGATGATCGCACCGGCCGGGTAGCCGATCGGGATCTGCCGGTGGAGGATACGGATTTTTCCATCCTGCGCGCCCTGCGATTGAAGGACAGGGACGGGGATCATGCCCGGGGCGATCTGATCATGCCCACTCTGGAGGAATATATCCACATCTGCCGCCGGTATGAGAAAACGGCGGTGCTGGAACTGAAAAACCATATGGAAAAAGGCGATATCGCCAACATCATCGAGGCCGTGCAAGGCGAAAATCATTTGCAGAAAACGATTTTTATTTCCTTTGATCTGCCGAATCTGATCTGCCTGCGTTCCATGGCGCCCAGGCAGAAAGCGCAGTATCTGATCGAAAATCACGTGCCGGATGACCTGATCCCCACGCTGGACCGATACCGTCTGGATCTGGACATCGACTATACGCTTCTGACCCCGGACCTCGTGCAGCAGGTACACGCCGCGGGGCACGAAGTCAACGTCTGGACGGTCAACAGCCTGGACGACGCCCGCCGCCTGATCGCCTGGGGCGTGGACTACATCACCAGCAACATCATCGAATAAACGGCGTTTATGCAGAGCCTTCGCACCACGGAGGCTTTTTTGCTGTACAAATACGAGGCTGATATGGTATAATCAAACCACACGCGCAAGGAGGGGCTTTCATGCGGAATGAATATCAGGATCTCACCTGCACCGATCTGTACCGCCTGCCGATGCGGACCACCATCGTCCCCTGGCCGGACGCCGCGTCCGCCTGCGCCGGGGAGCGGGCGCTTTCCCCCTATTTTCTGGATCTGAACGGGCAGTGGCGGTTTTCTTACTACGCATCCCCACGGGACGTAACGGAGCTGTCCGGCAGCCCGGGAGAAACTGTATCTGTCGGGACCATCTCCGTGCCCGGCGTATGGCAGCTGCAGGGGTACGGCTATCCGCAGTATACCAACGTCCGCTACCCCATCCCCTTCGATCCGCCTTTCGTACCGGACGATACGCCCACCGGGGTGTATACCCGCAGCTTTGTTCTTCCTCCGGATTTTTCCTCCCGGCAGACAGTGCTTCGGCTGGAGGGCGTTTCCTCCTGCTATTACGCATATGTGAACGGCGTGCTGTGCGGATTCGCCAAATGCCCCCATCTGCCTTCCGAATTTGATATAACGAATGCGCTGAAGGACGGAGAAAACGAGCTGAAGATCATCGTGCTGCAATGGTCCGACGGCACTTATCTGGAGGACCAGGATATGTGGCGGCTGTCCGGTATCTTCCGGGATGTAATGCTGCTTTCCTTCGGCGAAAAGCGCATCTTCGACGTGCATGCAAACGCGCTGCTTGCGCCGGACGGCGGAGGCGAGCTCACCGTCTGCGCCACGATCGGCGGCGCGGAGGAAGCAAGGTTTTCTCTGCTGGACAGCGGGCAGGTTATCGCATCGCAAACCGCCACGGTGACAAACGGAACGGCCGAATGGCGCCTTTCCCTGCCCGGGGTCCATCCCTGGAGCGCGGAAACGCCTTACCGTTATCAGCTGATCGCAGAAATCGAAGGCCAGGCGGAACGGGTGTACGTGGGCTTCCGCCGGATCGAAATCAAGGATGGGATCTTTTACTTCAACGGAAAGCCCGTCAAGCTCCTGGGCGTCAACCGGCACGACACCCATCCCCATCTGGGATACTATACTCCCGTGGCGGAAATGAAGCGGGACGTTGCGCTGATGAAGCGCCACAATATCAATACCGTGCGCACCAGCCATTACCCCAACGATCCCCGGTTCCTGGACCTGTGCGACGAAATGGGGCTGTACGTCATCGACGAAGCGGATATCGAATGCCACGGCGTGGTCATGTTCCAGGATTACGATTATATCGCCAAGGATCCCAAATGGATCGGCCAGTTCGTCAGCCGCGGGGAGCGCATGGTGCGCAGGGACCGGAATCATCCCTGTATCGTCATGTGGTCCTTGGGCAACGAATCGGGGTATGGCTGCTGCCACGAGGCCATGGCGGAGGCCATCCGGAAAATCGACGGCAGCCGGCCCATCCATTACGAACGGGATCAATGGGAACGCCAGGCCATCACCGCGGACGTCACCAGCCGCATGTACGCACCGGTGGACGATATCGCCGCCTATGCCCGGGAAGGGCATGAAAAGCCCTTCTTCCTGTGCGAATACTGCCATGCCATGGGCTTAGGCCCCGGTCTGCTGGAGGATTACTGGCAGGCATTCCGCGCCTATCCGCAGCTCATGGGCGGCTGCATTTGGGAATGGGCGGATCATGGGCTGGTCAAGGAAAAAGACGGGGAAAAATACTACGCATACGGCGGCGATTTCGGCGAATGGCCCCATGACCGGAATTTCTGCGTGGACGCCCTCGCCTATCCGGACCGGACGCCCCACACGGGCCTGAAGGAATACGCCCATGTGCTCCGACCGGTGCGGGCGGAAATGATTGATGAAAAATGCGGCAGGGTCCGGCTTCGGAATTACTGGGATTTCAATTCCCTCTCCCTTCTTTCAGGCCGGTATGCTGTGATGGATGGGGATCGGACGCTGGCAGAGGGCGTGCTGGATACGGATGTGCCCCCGGGAGAAAGCCGGGAATATTCGCTGCAGCTGGGCGAATACCCGGAAGGCGCTACGCTGAATTTCGTTTTCTTTCTTCGGTCCGACACGGCCTGGGCGTCCGCCGGGACCGTCCTGTGCCGGGATCAGCTGCCCCTCCGGTTGTGCATGAAATGGAAGGCCATTCGCCTGCCTGCCTCTCCCCTTTCCCTGATCGAAACACATTCCGGCTTTTCCGTATGCGGCAATGATTTTTCCGTCTCCTTCGGGCGGGAGGGCCTGTCGGCGCTCCGCTATCATGGCGTGGATCTGCTCGCCCGCGGCATACAGGCCAATTTCTGGCGCGCCCCCACGGACAACGACGACGGCCTGTTCAGCATTGCCGATGCCTGGCGGAGCCTGGGATTGGACCGGATGCTCTGCCGGAATGAGAAAATGGATGCGAAGCGGGAAGACGATACCGTGCGCGTTGATATTCAGGGCGTTTACGGGCCGAAGTTCCTCCCGCCGCTTTTCCGGGTGGATCAGTGCTGGCGGGTGTACGGCGACGGGCGGATCAGCCTTGATATCACCTATGCTCCGCTTCGGGAAATCAAGGAATACCTGCCCCGGCTGGGGATCCGCATGGAATTGGCCCAGGGGTTCGACCGGCTGATCTGGCAGGGCCGCGGTCCCTGGGAAAGCTATCCGGATATGAAAACGGGGGCGCTGCTCGGCCGCTACGAAACCACCGTGGACGCCACCCACGAGCCCTATATCCGTCCCCAGGAAAACGGCTCGCATCAGGATGTCCGCTTTGCCGCCCTGCTGAACGAACGCGGCATCGGCCTGCTGGCCGCGGGGGACGCCTTCTCGTTCAGCGCGCATCATTATACCGTGGAAGATCTCACCGAGGCTGCGCATACCGTGGATCTCAAACCCCGGAAGGAAATCACCCTTTGCCTGGACGGGGCCATGGGGCCGCTGGGCACCTGTTCCTGCGGGCCCGATCCCCGGGAGGATACGAAGCTGTATCTCCGCGAGCCCAGGCGCTTCCGCTTCGTATTTCTGCCCTTTGACCAGCAGGCCATATCCGTGGACGCGGCATACCGCGCCACGATGGAATAACTCCACACAAAAAAGCCGCGCGCATTGCGCGGCTTCTTTTATCGTTTTTCCAGGACGCCGTCCATTTCAAAGTGCCTCACGCCCTCGTGGATGCCGGACAGGTAAAACTTTTCGTCCCGCCGGATCAGATGCAGCTCCATTCCCTTTTCCGGCCTGATCTCGGCTTCATAATTGATCCGCATGCTTTGCAGCCGGTGATCCCGCATCGTGTCCACGCCCAGCGCGTCGCAAGCCCAATCGGCGTACCGCGCGTTGTTGACGTGCAGATTCACATCCAGATCAAAATACGCGGGCAGCCGCCCGATGACCGTTTCTTCCCCGTTGTCCGGAATTTCCGCGGCGCCGGGCATGCCCATGGGCGGCTGAAGATCGGAATTGTCCGGAAGGGATTTGGCCACGTCTCCGGGCGGGGCCATTTTCCGTTCCTTGAAATCCATCAGCGCCCACAGCGTGGCGGCGCAGCCCAACGTTTCACCATTCTGATCGCGGAACAGATAAAAGCGCGGGAAAAACCAGCGGCGGATGGGCATGGGGAATGTTTCCAGCGTCACCGTATCTCCGACCCGGGGATACTTCTGCATCCTGACTTCGCTGCGCGTCAGCACCCACACCAGATTATTCCGCATCAGCGCCTCCCTGCCGCAGCCCAGCAGCTGGGAATGCATGCCTGCGATTTCCTGCATGGCGGTCAGGATCCCGCTGGGACGCCATTCGCCCATGAAATCGCAGTCGCACGTTCGGATGGGAAATGTCTCCCGGTACGTTTTTAATTCCATATGCGCTCCTTCATTCATCCGTTGTTCCTTTTCAGCCATACCATCAGCACCGCGATGTCCGCGGGGCTGACGCCGGGGATGCGGCTGGCCTGGCCCAGGGACAGCGGCTTTTGCTTTGCCAGCTTCTGCCGCGCTTCCAGGCGCAGCGCGTCCATGTGTTCGTAGGGCGCGTCCGGGGGCAGCTTTTCTTCCTCCATGGCGCGGAATTTTTTGATCTGCGCCATTTCCTTTTGCAGGTATCCTTCGTACTTGATCCGGATCTCCGCCTGCTCCCGGGCGCCTTCGCAGTAGTCCCAGCCTTCCGGCAGCGTCAGCTTGGCGTCCGGCTTTCTCAGATCCCTGATCCTGCCCTCCTCCGTCAGCCGACGGATCAAATCATCCGTTTCTTTGGCTTTCCGTTCGGCGCGGCGCATCCTTTCGTCGCTGATGAGGCCGAAATCGCGGCTTTTCAGGGTCAGCCGCAGGTCTGCGTTGTCCTGCCGCAAATACAGCCGGTGTTCCGCCCGGCTGGTCATCATCCGGTAAGGCTCGTCCGTTCCCTTGGTGGTCAGGTCGTCCGCCATGACGCCGATATACGCCTGATCCCGCGTCAGCAAAAACGGCGCTTCGTCCTTGCAGTACAGCCCGGCGTTGATGGCGGCGTAAATGCCCTGGGCCGCCGCCTCCTCATAGCCGGAGGTGCCGTTGATCTGGCCGGCCATATACAGCCCCTTTATGTGCCGCGCCCCCAGGCAGGGCGTCAGCGCCAGGGGATCGATGCAGTCGTATTCGATGGCGTATGCAAGCCGCGTCAGCACGCAGTGCTCCAGCCCCGGTACGGTGCGGTACATGGCCCACTGCACGTCCTCCGGCATGGAGGAGGACATACCCTGCACGTACCATTCCGGGTATCCGTCGCCTTCCGGCTCCAGGAAGATCTGGTGGCGATCCTTATCCGCAAAACGGACGATCTTCGTTTCGATGGAGGGGCAGTATCTTGCGCCCGTGCCGTTGATCTGCCCGGTGAACATGGGCGCCCGGTGCAGGTTTTCCCGGATGATCCGATGGGTCTCTTCGTTGGTCCAGGTGAGATAGCAGCTGATCTTATTCACCGGCGGCGTATCGGTGAGGAACGAGAACGGCGTCGCCGGCTCGTCGCCTTTCTGCACGTCCATTTTCTCAAAGTCGATGCTGTTTTCCGCCACCCGGGCCGGCGTGCCCGTTTTGAAACGGCGCAGGGAAAACCCGAGATCCAGCAAAGACCTGCTTAAATAATTGGCGGGCATCAGGCCCTGGGGCCCGGCGTCCCATTCCGCTTCGCCGATGATGATGCGACTTTTCAGGTAAACACCCGTGCAGACGACGGCGGCGCGGCAGGGCAGCGTGTCTCCCGTCAGGGTTCTGACGCCGGAGACTTTCCCGTTTTTCGTCAGGATTTCCGCCGCTTCCCCCTGCCGGACGGTGAGATGCTCCTGGGCGAACAGGGTTTTCAGCATCCGCAGATGATAGGCGCGCTTATCCGCCTGAATGCGCAGAGAATGCACCGCGGGGCCTTTCCCCCGGTTCAGCATCCGGCTCTGCAGCGTCACGTCGTCCGCTGCCAGGCCCATTTCGCCGCCCAGTGCGTCCACCTCGCGCACCAGATGCCCTTTGCCCGTTCCGCCGATGGAGGGATTGCAGGGCATCAGCGCCACGGATTCCAGGTTCAGCGTCAGCAGCAGGGTATCCAGCCCCATCCTCGCGCAGCACAGCGCCGCTTCGCAGCCCGCGTGTCCCGCGCCGATCACGATGATATCAGACAAATGAAGGGTTCCTCCCGTATTTCAATCCAGCCATTGAATATAGGCCGTCTTATCCGTATTGTTGTAGCCGGCGCGCTGATAAAAGCGATGGGTCGCCGGGTCTTTGCTGCCGGTGAGCAGCATGATCTTATAGCACCCCGCCTGCCGGGCGATTTCCCGCGCCCTCTCCAGACATCGGGACGCCAGGCCGCGCTTTCTGTGATCCGGGTGGGTCACCACGTTTTCGATCAGCGCGTAAGGCCGCAGGTTTCTCGTAAGATTTGGCACGACCACGCAGACGCAGGAGGACAGAACCGCCCCATCCTCCTCGCAGACGATCAGATGATGATTGGGATCCCGAAGGATCCCCTGCCATACGGCGGCCGTCCTTTCATTCAATGCCGGCGCGCGGTCCTCGTGCAGATACAGATACAGCTGCATGAGCGCGCCGAAATCCTTTTCTTCCGCTTCCCGGATCACCATGCCATAGCCCTCACCTGTAAACGGCCCGCTCGCCGCCGATATACGGAAGACGGGTAAACGCGCACACCACCCTGGCATTCCCGACCTGACGGATCTCGCCGCGGTAAGGCACCGCCACGGGCTTTAGGTGCATGCCGATCAGCGTATCGCCGATGTCCACGCCCGCGTCGGCCTGCACCCGCAGAACCAGGCAGGGATCCTCCATCATTTTCCACGCTGCGGCGGGAACGCTGCCGCCGGCTTTCGGCTGGGGAATGGCATTGACGCGGATATAGCCTGCGGCGACGGCCGCGGATTTGGGCATCACCAGCGCCCGGTTCAGATGCTCGCAGCATTGGAAAATGGGAATGAAGCCCTTCTGCGTGCAGACGCTCAGCACCGCCGAGGCCACCCACTCCCCGATTTCCGGCACGCTGGCGTGGCCGATCTGCCCGCCTGCGATCTCGCTGGTGGAGCAGCCGATCACGATCTGCGCGCCTTTTTCCAGCTTTCCGGCCGTCGCTACGTCCAATACCGCTTTGGTGACCTGAGCGCGGATCATTTCCTGATCTGTCATAATGAATCATCTCCTGAACTGATACATGCCGATGGCCGCCGCCACCGCCAGATTGAGGGAATCGATTTCATTGCTGCTGGGGATCCTGACCGGCTGGCCCACGGCGCTGAAGGAAGCGGGAAGCCCCGATCCTTCGTTCCCGAAAATCAGACATACGGGCCTGACGGCGCTTTCCGCCGCTATATCCAGGCCCACGGAACCGTCCAGCATGAAGGGATACGCCGCGTGCTGCGGGAATTCCTTGCGGTAATCGGAAAAATCTTTATATTCCCGGAGCCGCAGGGAAAACAGCGCGCCCATGCTGGCCCGCACCGCTTTCGGATCAAAGGGGTCCACGGCGGGGCGGATCACGGCGATATCGTGATAGCCGAAGCCCAGCGCCGTGCGCAGGATGGTGCCCAGGTTGCCCTGATCGGAGATATGGTGAAGCACGATGTGATCGCCCTGCGGGTCCAGATCGGCTTGCTGCTTTTCAAACACGGCGGCGGCGAAGCAGTTTTCCTTGCCCGAGATTTTTGCCAGTACCCGGTCCGCCGTTTCGATGCGGATGCCGTGCCGCTGCGCCAGGGAGATGATCTTTCCCACGCCGTCGCTGTCCCCCGCTTTGGAGGAGATCAGCACCCGCCGGACGGCATCAGGATGTTTTTTCAGCGCTTCCAGGGTGGGAAACGCTCCGGGAGCATAGGAATAATCCAATTCCCGCCGGTAATTTTCCAATGCAGGCATTTATCATCCCGCCTATCTTAAAAATTTCCTGATCTTTTCCAGCTTTTCGCCCGTATACGGCGGATACCGCATGGAAACATCGGGTCTGGTGCCTTTGACGACCACGGATTTTTCATGGGTGAACGTATCGAAGGAATATTTCCCGTGATACTTGCCCATGCCGCTCATTCCCACACCGCCGAAGGGCAGACGGCTGTTGCTCAGATGGATCACCGTATCGTTGACGCAGCCGCCGCCGAAGGGCACCTGGGAAAGGACCTGTTCCTGCACGGAAGCGTCGTGGGTGAACAGATACAGGGCCAGCGGCTTTTCCATTTCCTTCAGGATGGGAATGACCTCCTCGATCCGCCGGAAGGTGATCACCGGCAGCACGGGGCCGAAGATTTCTTCCCGCATGACGGGGGAATCCCACTGCACGTTCACCAGGATCGTGGGCGCGATGCGCCTGCCGTCCCCGACGCCGCCGCAAAATACCTGCTCGCCTGCGATCAGCTCCATGACCCGCTGATAGTGCCTTTCGTTGATCATCCGGGGCCATTGGGGGCTTTGCAGCGCATCGCCGTAGAACTGGTCCCAGGCGCTGCGTATGCCGTTCAGCAGCCGGTTCGCCACGTTTTCATGCACCAGCAGATAATCCGGCGCCACGCAGGTCTGGCCCGCGTTCAGGGCCTTTCCGAAGGCGATCCTGCGGGCAGCCAGCCCGATGGAGGCGGTTTTATCCACGATGCACGGGCTTTTCCCGCCCATTTCCAGGGTCACCGGCGTCAGATGCTGGGCCGCTTTTTCCAGCACCATCTGCCCCACCCGGACGCCGCCGGTATAGAAAATGTAATCGAAGCGCTCTTCCAGGAGCGCCTGGCTTTCCACGTGGCTGCCCAGTACCGCCGCAGCCTGTTCCACGGGAAAGCATTCCGCGATCAGCTTGGCGATCACATGCGCGGTGCAGGGGGCGCTGCTGCTGGGCTTGAGGATGCAGTGGTTGCCGGCGGCGATGGCGCCCACCAGCGGATTCATGGCCAGCTGAAATGGATAATTCCACGGCGACAGGATCAGCACCGTGCCGTAAGGCTCCCGGAGAATATAGCTTCTCGCCGGAAAAAGCGCCAGGGGGGATCTGACTTTTTTCGGTCTGGCCCATTTGGCCAGGTTTTTCATGAAAAAGCCGATTTCGCTCAGCACCATGCCCACTTCGGTCATGTACGCTTCTTCATGGGTCTTTCCCAGGTCCGTATAAAGCGCGTCGCAGATGGTGTCTTCCCATTTGAGGATGGTTTTTTTCAGGATCTCCAGCTGATCCAGCCGGATATCCAGCGGCAGCGCGCCGCCCTGCCTGAACGTATCGCGCTGGAGCAAAGCCAATTCATGAATGGTCATGCAGCATATCCTCCAACAGCTTCCGGGCCATTTCCTTGCCCCGCGGCCCCACTTCCCCCACGGGGCCCACGCAGGAAGGACAGCCGCATTCGCATCCGCAGTCGCTCACCAGCGTCAGCGCATGCTGCAGCAGGATATCCCGCATCCGGAACGCCTTTTCCGCCAGGCCCACGCCGCCCGGACAATTATCGTACAGGATCAGCGTGGGTTTTTCCGTGAACGGGCATTTCACCTGATAGGAAACGGCGATATCCCTGGGCGAGCACATGAGGTACAGCGGCGTCAGGATCCGCAGCAGATTGGCGATGCCCAGCATGCCGGACTGCAGATCGTCCTTTTCGTATTTTTGTGCGATTCCGTCTGGCACGGTGCGCCACATGGCGGTGGTGTGCATTTCCGTTTCCGGCAGCCGCACGGGGCCGAAGCCCACGTTTTCATTGTTGTCAAAGCGCATCTTTTTAAAGATCTTTACCAGCGCCACCACCTTGACTTCGCCCAGCGCCGCATTTTCCTCTTCTTTTTCGATATCCAGCAGGCTCAGGCTCACGTTCAGGTCGGCGTCCGTGTAATAATCCACGTTGACCCGGCGGATGAACGCTTTGCAGGCGTCGAAATCAAGATCTTCCACCTGATAAGTCTGCCCTTCATGCATATAGATGGCGTTTGGATGCAGCAGCATGGGCGCGGTGAACCGGTCCATTTCCCCGATGATCCGGGGATGGGCCGGATCGGTGATATCGTTGATGAGGAAATTTTCGGTCATGGCGGTGCGCAGGCTCATTTCGCTGGCGGGGAAATCCTCCGCCATCCAGTGGTAGGTATCCCCCACCTTGCGCAGGATGTTTTCTTCCGTGAGATACTCCAGCATTTCTTCACCGCCCGCCGCGTTGCCAAGGGATTCCCCTTCCTTGAAGGGCAATTCATAGGCGGCGCACTTAAAGTGGCTCATGAGGATATACAGGTTGTGGGGGTTCAAAAGCGCGTTTTCGGCCGGCTGGGTGAAGAAATATTCCGGATGCGTCACGATGAACTGATCCAGGGCGTTGGAGGAGGCAATCATAAACGTGGCGCTGACCCCGTGCCGCCGTCCCGCGCGGCCGGACTGCTGCCAGGTGCTGGCGATGGTGTCGGGATAGCCGCACACCACGCAGGCCTCCAGGGCCCCGATGTCGATGCCCAATGCCAGGGCGTTGGTGGATACCACGGCCTGGATATTCCCTGCCCTGAGGCCCTGCTCGATCTCCCTGCGCTCATGGGGCAGATACCCGCCCCGGTATCCCCGCACCTTGCCGGAATTGCCGATGGGGTCGGACACCAGCTCCTTGAGCTGCCTCGTCAATACCTCCACCTGCAAGCGGCTTTTGGCGAACACGATGCTCTGCACGCCGTTGCGGACCAGCATGGACGC
>JAILBG010000082.1:0-18096 GCA_024681215.1 Clostridiales bacterium | reverse complement strand
GCAGTGATCTGCATGGTGTTTTCGAGCTGACCGGTGGCAAGCCGGAAACGAAGGTTGAAGAGCTCTTCCTTGAGCTCGGCGATCTTCGCGGTCAATTCCTCAGGCTTCATGGCTGCGAATTCCTTGGCCTTCATTTGCTTTCACCACCCGTTTCAATATCTTTGGGATTGGGAGCGTCTTCCCGCTTCACAATCTTGGTCTTCAGGGGGAGCTTGCCGGCGGCGAGACGCAGGGCTTCCCGGGCCACGGTCTCGTCGATGCCGCCGATCTCAAACAGCACGCGGCCGGGCTTGACGACCGCCACCCAGTATTCCGGCGTGCCTTTACCGGAACCCATGCGGGTCTCGGCGGGCTTCTCGGTCACGGGCTTATCGGGGAAAATCTTGATCCACACCTGACCGCCGCGCTTGGTGTAGCGGGTCAGGGCGATACGGGCGGCCTCGATCTGCTGGGAGGTGACCCAGCAGGGCTCGGTAGCCATCAGGCCGATATCGCCGTAGGCGATGAAATTGCCGCGATGGGCGGCGCCCTTCATGCGACCGCGGAATTGCTTGCGGTGCTTTACTCTTTTCGGCATCAGCATACGATTACTTGCCTCCTTCGATCGCGGCAGCGGGCTGCGCGGGCTTCTTGGCCTTAGGCAGGACCTGTCCCTTGTACACCCAAACCTTCACGCCCAGGCGGCCGTAAGTGGTCTTGGCTTCGGCAAAGCCGTAGTCGATGTTGGCCCGCAGGGTCTGCAGGGGGATGGACCCCTCGTGATAGTGCTCGGTGCGGGCGATGTCCGCGCCGCCCAGACGGCCGGAAATGGCCACCTTCACGCCCTTGGCGCCGGCCTTGTTGGCCCGCTGGATGCTCTGCTTCATGGCCCGGCGGAAAGCGATGCGCTTTTCCAGCTGCTGGGCGATGTTTTCGGCGATGAGCTGGGCGTCGGCGTCGGGGTTCTTCACGTCCATGACGCGGATGTTGGCGGCATGGCCCAGGAACTTCTCCACGTCCGCCCGCAGGTCTTCGATGCCCTTGCCGTTGCGGCCGATGATCATGCCGGGCTTGCCGGTGTACAGCGTCACCGTCATGCGGGCGGCGCTGCGCTCAATGTCGATCCGGCTGATGCCGCAGGCGTAGAATTTTTCCTTCAGCATCTTGCGCAGCCGGAAATCTTCGTTCAGGTTGTTGGCGAAATCCTTTTTGCCGGCGTACCAGCGGGTGCTCCAGTCATAAATGACGCCCACGCGCGCGCCGTGCGGATTAACTTTCTGACCCATTTTGATCCTCCCTTTACTTCTTCTGGTCCAGCACCACGCTGATATGGCAGGTGCGCTTGAGCATGGGGGACGCGCTGCCGCGGCTGCGGGCTACGTAGCGCTTGAGGGTCGGGCCGGGATTGGCGTAGCACTCTGCCACGTAGAGGGTGCTGCGGTCCAGATCCTGGTTGTTCACGGCATTCGCGATGGCGCTGGAGAGCACCTTGTGAATGACGGGAGAGGCGGCCTTGGGGGTAAATTCCAGGATCGCCAGCGCCTGGTCCACATTCTTGCCCCGGATCAGATCCAGGACGATCTTGGCCTTGCGGGAAGACAGGCGGATGTGCTTGGCGTGCGCCTGGGGACGCTTATCGCGGGTCTGTTCCCGGGCAGCGCCCTTTTCACGGGTACGAGTAGCCATCTTTTTCTTTCTCTCCTTCCCTTATTTACGGCCGGTGGCCTTTTCGCCGGCATGGCCGCGGAAAGTCCGGGTGGGGGCGAATTCGCCCAGCTTGTGGCCAACCATGTCCTCGGTGATGTAAACCGGCACATGCTTGCGGCCGTCATGGACCGCGATGGTGTGGCCGACGAATTCGGGGAAGATGGTTGAGGCGCGGCTCCAGGTCTTGAGCACCTGCTTGGCGCCGGTGTTGTTCATATTGACAATCCGCTTGTACAGGGCTTCCTGTACGAACGGGCCCTTCTTAACGGAACGGCTCATTGGGTTTCCTCCTTCCTATCCGCGCCTTACTTCTTGCTGGCACGCTTCACGATCAGGCTGTTGGAATACTTCTTGTGCTTGCGGGTCTTCAGGCCCAGAGCGGGCTTGCCCCACGGAGTCACAGGAGCGGGCATGCCAACGGGGCTCTTGCCCTCGCCGCCGCCATGGGGATGATCGCAGGGATTCATCACCACGCCGCGGACGGTGGGCCGGATGCCCATGTGCCGCTTGCGGCCGGCCTTGCCGATGCGCACGTTGCTGTGGTCGGTGTTGCCCACGGTGCCGATGGTGGCCATGGCGTTCATGGGGATCTTGCGGAACTCGCCGGAGGGCATACGCACCTGGGCGTAGGCCCCTTCCTTGCCCATCAGCTGGGCGTAAGCGCCGGCGGACCGGACCAGCTGGCCGCCCTTGCCGGGCTTGATCTCGATGTTGTGGATCAGGGTACCGACGGGGATGTTGGCCATGGGCAGGGCGTTGCCGGGCTTGATGTCGGCGTTCTCGCCGGCCATCACGGTGTCGCCCACCTTCAGGTCCAGGGGCGCCAGGATGTAGCGCTTCTCGCCGTCCACGTAGTGGAGCAGGGCGATGAAGGCGGAGCGGTTGGGATCGTATTCGATCGCCGCCACCTTCGCGGGCACGTTCTTCTTGTCGCGCTTGAAGTCGATGATGCGGTACTTGACCTTGTTGCCGCCGCCCTGATGGCGGACGGTGATCTTGCCCTGCTTGTTGCGGCCCGCATTCTTCTTCTTGTATTCGATCAGGCTCTTTTCCGGGGTCTTCTTGGTGATTTCTTCGAACGTCAGCACCGACATGAAGCGGCGGGCGGACGAAGTGGGCTTATAAACTCGAACGGCCATCTTGCTTCTCCTCCCTTACACCATGCCCTCGAAGAATTCGATGGGCTTGGAATCTTCCGTCAGGATGACGTAGGCCTTTTTCACCTCGGGGGTGCGGCCGGAGTGGACGCCCTGGCGCTTGATCTTGCCCAGGGTGCGCAGGGTGTTCACCCGCGCAATTTTAATGGAAGGAAATACTTGTTCCAGCGCCTTTTTGATCTCCACCTTGTTGGCGTCGATGGCCACTTCGAACACGTACCGCTTGTCGGCGATGCCGTCGTAGCCTTTTTCCGTCAGGACGGGGCGCAGGATGATATCATGGGGATTCTTCATGCGAACACCTCCTGGATATTCTCCATGGCCGCCTTGAGCACGATGATCTTATCGGCGTTGAGCAGGTCATACACGTTGATGGTGTTGACGTAGGCATCTTTCAGGGTGGGGATGTTCTTGCCGGCGCGGATCACGTTTTCATCTTTGCCGGGGAGCACCAGCAGGGCCTTGGTTTCGACCTTCAGATCGGACAGGACCTTGGCCATCAGCTTGGTCTTGGCTTCGGCCAGCTTGATTTCGTCCACCACGATGATGCTGCCGTCGTTGTATTTGCTGGTCAGGGCGCTCTTCATGGCCAGGCGGCGCACCTTCTTGGGCACGTTGATCACATAATCCCGGGGCTGGGGCGCGAATACCACGCCGCCGTGGCGGAACTGGGGCGCGCGGTTGCCATGGTGCCGGGCGTTGCCGGTGCCCTTCTGGCGGTAGATCTTCCTGCCGCCGCCGCGGACCATGCCGCGGGTCAGGGCGCTCTGGGTGCCCTGGCGCTTGTTGGCCAGGATGCTGCGGACGACCAAATGCATGGCGGGGACGTTCACGGGCGCGGCGAAGATTTCTTCGCTCAGCTCCATGCTGCCCACTTTCTTGCCCTGCATGTCGACGACGTCAATGTTAGGCATAATCTCGTTTCCTCCTTACATCAGGCCTTGCAGGTGTTGCGGATGAGCAGCAGGCCTTCCTTGGGGCCGGGCACGGCGCCCCGAACCAGCAGCAGGCTGCGTTCGGCGTCCACCTGTACCACATCCAGGTTCTGGATGGTGACCCGCTCCACGCCGTAATGGCCGGCCATGTGCTTGTTCTTGAACACCCGGGAGGGGTCGGAGTTGGCGCTCATGGAGCCGACGCCGCGGTGATACTTGGAGCCGTGGGCCATGGGGCCGGTGTGCTGGTTCCAGCGGTAGATGGGGCCGGTGTAGCCGCGGCCCTTGGTGATGCCGGTGATGTCCACCTTATCGCCCGCGGCGAAGATGTCGGCCTTGATTTCCTGGCCCACTTCGTACTGGGCGCAGTCTTCCAGGCGGAATTCGCGCATATGGCGCATGGGGGCGACGCCCGCCTTCTTGAAGTGTCCGGCGTCGGGCTTGTTCACCAGCTTTTCCACCCGGTTCTCGGGCACCTTGTCAAAGCCGAACTGAACCGCTTCGTAGCCGTCCTTTTCCAGGGTCTTCTTCTGCACCACGGTGCAGGGGCCCGCCTGAATGACCGTCACGGGGACCAGACGGCCGTCGGGCAGGAAAATCTGGGTCATGCCCAGCTTTTTGCCTACGATTGCCTTTTTCATAATGTTCCTCCTGCCTTACAGCTTGATTTCGATTTCGACGCCGGCCGGCAGATCCAGCTTCATCATGGCGTCCACAGTACGGGGGTTGGGGTTGTGAACGTCGATGAGGCGCTTGTGGGTGCGGCGTTCGAACTGCTCACGGCTGTCCTTGTACTTGTGGGGGGCGCGGAGGATCGTGACGATCTCCTTCTCGGTGGGCAGCGGGATGGGGCCGGATACCCGGGCGCCCGTCCTGGTGGCAGTGTCCACAATGCGCTCGGCGGATTCGTCGATCAGCTTGTGCTCGTACGCCTTGAGCTTGATGCGGATTTTCTGGTTGGCCATGGTTCTTCCTCCTTGATTTCGTACTCACGGCTGAAAGCGGGGGGAGTCTTTCTTTTTTCCGCCCTTCGCGCTTCGCAGGGGGCGCGGCGGCGGGGAAAGCCCACTTTCGCCTTCCGCGGTTTTTACGCGGTCCGAGTCCGTTCGTCGGGGTCCAGCCCCGGCTGGTCCGCGATAATTACCCGTTCTGGCCGGAACGGCAACTTATCGCCTCATCCCATAAACAGACAACAGGCATATTATATAAGATCCCGATCAAAATTGCAAGCATTTTTCACCCCCTGAAGAAAATTTTTTTGCGATTTTTTTCAGATCCATCCCCGGAAAACGGCGTAATATCACCGTTTGCGGGAAATACACTTGACAACCCTTCCGGGTGTGTCTTTCCAGGCGGAACAGGCGCGCTTTCCGGCTGCAGAGGAGGCCTTTTTGCCGCCCGGCACAACAATCAGTGCATGCCGGGGCCGCCGCCACAGGATATTGTGTATTTTGATTCGGTTTTTCATTTTCAGGAGCGGCCGGGCCCGCAGACGACCGCATGAAAAGAAAAAACCCCGCGCAGCCGCAGGGCTTTCTTTCGCCGCGAAGGGCGGGGGTTTCCATCCGTTGACGAAAGCGCTTTCCCTTCACCACAGCACCATGGACAGGCAGCCGAAAAACGCCGTCAGCAGAACCAGGAACAGCAATTCCTGCTTCCATCGCTTCAGCAGCAGCCCCGCGGTTTCCCGCATGAACGCATTGGGCCAGAACCACCATTTCGTTCTGCTGCCGATCCCTTCCGCGTTCAGCCCGGCCTGCCGCGCCCACACGCCGCTGCGGAACACGTGATAGCTGCTGGTGGAAAACGCGGCCTTGCCGTCCGGGTCCACAGCCTGTATGAGCGCCCTGGAAAAAGCCAGATTCTCATATGTGTTTACGGACCGGTCCTCCGGCAGGATCAGGCGGTCTTCCACCCCCCGGGCCAGCAGATACCGGCGGATGGCCTCCGCCTCGGCCATGGGTTCGTTGGCGCCCTGCCCGCCGGAGGGGATGAAAACGGCCTCCCGCCCGGTTTTTTCCTTCTGCGCGCGCCAGAATTCCAGCGCCCTGTCCGCCCGGGCGCGGAGCAGGGGCGGCAGCGTGCCGTCCCCGCGGAACCAGCAGCCGTGAATGATGATGAACCGCTTGTCCGGATCCGGCCAATGCTTCGCCGCCCGGACGCCGCAGATCACCGCCCCGATGAGCATGCACTGGAAATAGACGAACACCGTGGCATAGGTGTTCTGCAGCGTTCTGTCGATCCGGCCTTCCCATTCCGATCCCATAAAATCCCGGGAGATCAGATACCAGCCCAGCGCTTCCCCGGCGATCAGCAGCCCGCTCACCAGAAGGCCCAGGATATTCTGCACCCGGCGGCCCTCATGCCGCAGCAGGAAAAGATTGCTGACGGCCATGCTCAATGCGAACAGCAACACCGGCAGCGCGGTCAGCAGCATATACCGGACGCTGGCGCCGCTGATGGCGCTGTACGCGGAATACATGCTGTATACTTCGGGGTGCGTCAGATGGGAAACCGTCACGCTGAGCATGACCAGGCTACTTGCCAGCGCGAACAGGGAAAAGCCGGAATAATAGATGGTGCCGTAATCGTAAAACAGCGGGCCCTTCGCCTGAAAAAAATGCCACAGCATAATGGCGCTCATCAGCAGCCAGAACAGCGTGACCGCGATCAGCACGGCGGAATCGCCGGTAAAATTCCCGGAGCCCAAATCATACACCGTCCCCGTCCCGTCCACCCGCAGCACGCAGACGGTCACGGCGTCACTCGCTTCGTCCCCGAACAGGATCTCCGTTTCGCCGGGGGCCAGCGGCCGCACCGGAAACCGCAGATACCGCCCGCTCCTTTCCGGCGCGCCGAGGCTCAGCACCTCCGGCTTTTCCACCCGGAACGCGATATCCGCCCGCCCGTTTTGCGGCAGGAAATAATAAATGCAGAACCGATTGAAAACGGCGATCCTGCACGCGATGCACAGCACTGCCAGCGCCGCCGCGCCCAGGAGGATCTGCTTGGCCGCTTTTCTCATGCGTTCATCTCCGTTTCCATGCGGCGTTTCAGCCGGGGAAAAAGCCCCTTCGTACGCGAGCCCCAGGGATATTCTATCACAGGGAACGGCTTTCTTCAATCAAGCACACCGCAGCAGGAAAAAACACGGCGCCCTTTCCGGACGCCGTGCTTGGCACTCAAAGCGATTATTTCTTTTTGCCCTGGTTGGCAACCGCCTGCATCTTGGCCTGGATGGCGCTCTGGTCGCCCAGGTAGTAATGCTTGATCACGTTGAAATCGTCGTCGAATTCGTACACCAGCGGCACGGCCGTGGGGATGTTGACGCCGATGATCTCTTCGTTGCTCAGCTTGTCGAAATACTTCACCAGCGCCCGCAGGGAATTGCCGTGGGCGGCGATGACCACGCGCTTGCCGGCCTTCATATCGGGCTTGATGACCTCTTCAAAGTAGGGCACCACGCGCTCCACCGTGGTTTCCAGGCTCTCGTTGGCGGGCAGCAGGGCCGGGTCCACATTGCGGAACATGGGCTGACGGATAGCGCTGCGCTCGTCGCTTTCGTCCAGTGCCGGGGGCTTGACGTCGTAGGAACGGCGCCAGATCTTCACCTGCTCCTCGCCGTATTTTTCGGCGGTTTCGGCCTTGTTCAGGCCCTGCAGGGCGCCGTAATGGCGCTCGTTGAGCTTCCAGCTCTTCACCACCGGCAGCCAGGCCCGGTCCATTTCGTCCAGGGCGATATTCAGGGTGTGGATGGCCCGCTTGAGGTAGGAGGTGTAGCACACGTCGAAATCGTAGCCCTCGTTCTTGAGCACGATGCCGGCCTGCCGGGCTTCTTCCCGGCCCTTTTCGCTCAGGTCCACGTCCGTCCAGCCCGTGAACAGGTTCAGCTTGTTCCATTCGCTTTCGCCATGCCGAATCAGTACCAGTTTCATTCGCATCCCTCTTTCTTCACGCCCGTTGGCGCCTGCGCCGGGCGAATGCATTTCCTTGCGCGCCGCGCTTCTTTGATTATACCACGCCCCGGGCGGCTTGACAAGCGATAAAACGCCGGTTTTTACCTGCCCTCCGGGGCGTTCAGGAACGCGCCGACGAAAACGGCGGGGGAGTTCCAGTACACGGCGATCTCGTTGGTATCCGCGGAAGGGGTTTCGTCCAGGAAGCACTTCGCCGGCGGCGTGCCCTCCCCCAAGGCGGCCTTGGTGCCGGGATAGGGCATGCGGCAGTTGGGCCCGCCGGAAAGCAGCCCGGGCACCGGCGCTTCGATCCCGTCCGCCCCGGAGGGCCGGTGATGGGGATGCAGCACCCGGCGTTCGCCCATGCCGGTCACGAAGCAGAGGTCCAGGGCGTTGAGCCCCAGGGCGTAATCCCACTGCAGGATCGCCCCGGCGCGCATATCCTCCCGCCCGGTGAGCAGACTGGCGGCGGCGAAGGCCATGCCGTGGCTCATGATGGGCAGGATGCTGCCCCAGCCGTACCCCTCCGGCATCAGCGCCGTGCCGTAGCCGGAAGCCCGGCTGAGGGCCAGCGCCTTTTCCGCCCCGGAAAGGAAATCCTCCCGGACGCGGGCATACAATTCCCCGGCGCGCTCCCCGAGCGCAAACAGGCAGCACAGCGCCCCCAGGCCGCTCACCTCCGCCCAGCCGAAGGCCGTGGGGTGCAGCCCGCCCGCCGCATAGATCTCCCGCGCGCTGGCCAGGCAGCCTTCGTCCCCGGCGGCGGCGTACAGTTCGCACGCCGCCCAGAACCTTTCGTCCCGGTCGCTGCGGTCGCCGTACCAACCGGTGGTCACGCCCTCCGGGTTGCGGAAGGGGATCATTTCCGGGTGCTTTTCCAGCCAGGCCCAGGCCCGTTTGGCGGAAAGCAGCATCCGGTTGGCGAACGCCGGGGCAAAGCCGCGGAACGCCCGGGCCCCCAGCGCCAGGCAGGCCGCCGCCGCGCCGGTGGCGCAGGAGGAGACCGGCATCAGGTATTCTTCCTCCAGATCGTCCTGGGGCATGATGAAGGGGGCGAAGCGGGCCTTCGTCAGCTTGTGATGGAAGGCCCCGTCCTCCCGCTGCATGCGCAGCAGCCATTCCAGCTCCCACCGGGCCTCGCTGAGGATATCCGGCGCACCGCAGCCCGTTTCCGGGATGTTCAGATCATCCCCGCAGCCCCGGGGGAACAGCAGCCAGGCGTAGATCAGGTGCGCCGCGGCCACCGCGCCGGGGCCGACGTACTTGCCGTAGTCCCCCGCATCGTGCCATCCGCCGGGCACCGACCGCCGCACGTCCCGCTTTTCCCAGTCCCGGGCCGGGGCGGTATGGCAGGGCGGATGCGCCCAGATCCCCGCGTGCTTTTCCTCAAGGCCGCAGCCGCAGCGCTGATAATACAGCCCCTTGATGAGGGCGTTTTCCGCCGCCCGCCAGGCGTCCTTTTCCACCCGCAGCTTTCTTTTCACGCCCCCCGCCGCCAGGGCGTATTCCCCCTCGGGCAGCCTGCCCAGATCCAGCAGCGCCACCCGGTCGCCGGAGGCCGCGTCGGGCCGGGGGGACAGGGGGAAGCGGCGGATCTCCCTTCCCGCCGCGTCCGAAAGCACCGCCTCGCCCTCCGCCAGCACCGCGGCGTGGACGGGGGATCCCGCAGCGTACCCCGCTTGGTTCACCCGGATCACCCGGCGCTTTTCCGGCAGGGAAACCACCGCGTCGAAGGCCGGCTTCGTTTCCCTGTCCCCGGTGAACAGCAGCGGAAAGCTCCGCTCCCGCCGGAAGCCCGTCAGCCAGCTGTCCCGGTCCGTAAGGCCCCAGAAGGTCACGCTGCCCACGGGGATGCCCTCCGCCTTCAATCGCAGCAGCATATCGAAATACTCTTCGTAATGCGCCGCTAAGGCGGCCTGATGCGCTTCGTCGCCGCCGGGGCAGTGGATGTCCAGTTCCGTTACCTGTAATTCCAGCCCCAGCGCCGCGTACCGCCTGGCCGCCTCCTCGCACAGGGAAACCGGCGGATCGTTCAGCGCAAAATGCCCCTGCATGCCCATTCCGTCCGCCAGGCCTTCTTCGATCAATCCTTCCAGCATGGCAAGGATGGCGTCCCGCTTGTCCGGCAGGAACGTATTATAATCGTTGTAAAACAGCTTCTGCCCCGGGGCCTGATGTTTCCGGGCGGCCCGGAAGGCGGCGGGGATAAAATCCGGCCCCGCGGTCTGATACCACAGGCTGCGGGCGCGGTACGCCCCGGGGGCGCCCTGGTCCGGCTCCATGGCCTCGTTGACCACGTCCCAGGCGTACACCACCCCGGGGAAAGCGCCGTTCACGTGGGTCATCACGTCCCGGATGTAAGCTTCCTGCCGGGCCAGCACCGTGTCCCGGTCCGCCAAAGGCGCGTCGGGGGCGTCGTCCCAGTTTTCCGCGAAAAACCACCGGGGCGTCTGGTTGTGCCAGCACAGCACGTGGAAGCGCACCCGGAGCCCGCTGTCCCGGGCAAAGGACAGCAGCTCGTCCGTCCGGGCGAAATCCTGGGCCGTGCGGACGCCGTCGCCCAGGGCCAACGTGGCCTTCCGGTCCAGCAGCCGCTCCGGCTTCATGCCGTTTTCCGCGGTAATGGAATTGAAATGGCGCAGCACCAGGGCGCGCCCCGCTTCGTCCCCGATGCTCCAGGGGTTCACGGCGGCGCCGATCAGAAACTCCCCGCGGTACGCGCGGCAAAGGGACGGGGCGGCATCAAAACGGGTCATGGCTGGGTCCTCCCGGATCTGGATTGCGGCGGCGCCGCTTTGTTCCACTATAGTACATTTTTCCCGCGTCCGCAAGGAATTTAGCCGGCAGAATTTCCGAAACCACGGATTTTTCAACAGACCTGCAAACAGCAAAATGAAATGCCCGCCACGTTCTCTGTGGCGAGCCGAAATGATTCCGCTGACTGTCGATGAAATACGGGTTTACCGAAACAGGAAGCGCCTTTTCTTTTTTTCCGGCGCGGGGGGCGGATCGATCTCAAGGATGTGCCAGCCCACGGCGTTGAATACCGTGGTGTCGCCGTACTGCTGGCGCTGGGGCAGGTGGTGGCCGTAGCTCTGATGCACGTGGCCGTGCACCAGGTAGCGGGGATGATACCGGTCCATGAGGGGCAGGAAGGCTTCGAACCCCCGGTGGGCGTTGTCCGGCGCGTCCCCCAGGCCCCGGGGCGGGGCGTGGGTGATGAGGATATCCAGCCCGCCGGCCTTCCTGATTTTCTTTTCCAGCTTCCCGACCCGGTTTTCCATTTCCTTTTCGGTGTACTGGAAGGGCCCGGGGTTATACCGGGCGCAGCCCCCCAGCCCGGCGATGCGGAGCCCCTGAAACACGACAAGATCGTCCTCCAGGCAGTCGCACCCCCCGGGGGGAAAGCTGACGTAGCCTTTATCGTGGTTCCCGTGGACGTACATAAGGGGCTTGGCCGCCATGGTCACCAGGAATTCCAGGTACTCCTGCTTCAGATCCCCGCAGGAGAGGATCAGATCCACGTCCGAAAGCCTGCCCGGCTGGTAATAATCCCACAGATAGGGGGCCTCTTCATCGGCAATCAGCAGGATCTTCATCGCACGGTTTCCTCCGGGAGCGGCGGGATGGAATCCCGGTAGATCCCCAGCAGCCGCACAAGCCCCCGGGACTGGGGCAGCAATTCCTCAAAAGCGGGGATCGCGCCGTCCACATTGTCGCACAGCCAATCCATGCCCATCAGCTCCTCGGGGGCGAGCTTCCGCTGCCCGTCGCTGATTTCCCGCCCGTCCTGCGCCCGGATGGGGCAGAGGAAGGGGTCGATATCCTCGCTGATGATGCCGTTTTTCAGGATGCGCGCCAGCTGCCGCACGCCGGCGGGCAGGCGGTCGTCCAGGTCCACGTCCACCACGCCCGTGCTGATGCCCCACCAGTCGTTCACCGCATGGTTGGGGTCCCGCAGGGCGTCCAGGCCGCCGTTCTGCAGCGCCCGCACCGTTTTTTCATAGTACACGCCCCAGTTCCACCGGGGGGACCCCAGGGGGATCATGTTCCCGCCGGGCTTCACCTGATAGGTGCCCAGCTGCCAGGCCAGGAAGGGCTTGGCGCCGTCGTCGTCCCGGTTGGAGATGACGGATACCCCCTCGTCCAGCAGCTCCCGTACGGGGTTGCCCTTCACGCAGCTCCATTTCAGGCTGATCCGCGCCCGGGGATTGGTGAGCCGCGCGCCCAGAGCGAAGGCGTTCACCGCCGCGGTGACGCCCATGATGGGGTAGTTCGCCACATAGCCGATGCGGCCGTCCTCCGCCATGGCCCCGGCGATGGCGCCGGTGATGAACTTGCCCTCGTACACCCGGCAGTAATAGCTGCGCACCCCGGTATAGGGCATGGAAAGCGAGCAGTTGAACACCGCCAGATTCTTATGATTGGCCGCCAGGCGGCGGCAGGCGTCGATGAGGGTGGGGGTGGTGGCGAAGATCACGTTGGCGCCGTCCTTCACGGCTTCCTCCATGGTTTCGTCCGGGCGCTCGCCGCACAGACAGGCGCTGACCCTGACCGTATCGCCCAGCTTTTCCTGCAGGTATTTCTGCCCCTGCTCGTGGGCGGAGGCCCAGGCGCTGGTATGGGGGTCGAAATCGTAAATGAAGGCGGCGTGCAGCTTCGGCCCGCCCAGCAGCCGGTTCAGCAGCCCCTTTTCCTTTTCCTCAGGCTCGGAGCTGACGGAAATGGGCTCGTCCCTGGTCATGAGCCGCAGATCCGGCCACAGAGCGGTAAGATTCTGCAGGATCTCCTCCTCCGTGCTTTCCCGCATTTCGGCGTAGGGATGCACCTGCAGGTATTCCAGCAGCGCGTCCCCGGCGGTGATGGGCAGCTTTTCGGCGTTCAGCCTGTCAAAGCAGGCGGAGAAGCGCCGGAAATCGCCGGAAAAGCCCCGGCGGTCTTCCTCGGTCCATTCCTGGTCCGGGCCGAAGCCCAGGGCCGCCTGCAGCTTCGCGTAGCCGCCCGGCTGGCTGAAGGTGACCAGGTACAGCCGGCTCGCCTTGTAAAACCGCAGGAATTCGTTGTAAATGCGGACTTCCTTTTCCTCCGACGGCGCGGGCAGCACCCGGGTCACCAGCCCCGGGACGGTGGGGGAATCGTAGCTCCTGAGCACGCTGACCCGCTTGTGCCCTTCCTTGACGTAAAAATTCCCCAGATATTCAAAGCAGGTGATGGGATCGGTGATCCCGGTATCCCCCAGGTGCGCTTCGCACAGGGACACCCATTTGGCGCCGAATTCGCTGTCGATATCCAGCAGCGGCATGAAATTCCCGGCGAAGGCCGCCTTGCGGCCGCTGGTCCAGGTGCCCACGATGCGCTCGGCCGGGATGTCCACCAGCCCCACGTTCACCGTGCCCGCGGTCTGGGTTTCGGAAAGTATCTCGTCCAGCACCCGGGGATAGGGGTACTGCCCCTTCGCCACACAGGCGTTATAATATTTCTTGCCCGCCTTCAGGGCGGCGTTGTACTGTTCCACAGCTTCTGCTCTGCTCATAAAAACCTCCCCGCCGGGCCGCTTGCCCGGCGCGCGCCCATTATAGTGGATCAAGGAAAGAATTGCAATGCGCCCGCAGCGCTTTTTTCCACCTGAAACCACATCCTTTACAGATTTTCCCCGCCGGCAGCCGCCGATCCGGAAGATTTTTTACCAGATTGACGGATCCGAAAAAGTGTGATATAGTAAAGTGCAATTTGGAATGATATGCCGTTTTTTACAAAAAGTCCTTGCCGCCTGGGAGGGGAAGGTGAGCGTATGAAGGCTGAGGGCCGGGGCATGGGGGGCGCCGCTGCGCACGGCGTTTCTTCCGCTGCGATCCTGGATGCCACTCCCTGCGACGATATCGTCGAATTTGACCTGATCAACAACCGGTGCCGCAACCTGCGCCATACGGAAGGCAAATTTTTCGTGCCCGTGATGGGCGGCGCGCTGGACGCCATGCACCGCTTCGCCCCGGAAAACATGGTGCACCCGGAGGACCGCTCCCGGGTGCAGGAATTCCTGAATCTGGAAACCCTGCCCGACCGCCTGGCCCGCTCCTCCACGCCGGGCCTGCTGCAGATGGAATCCCGGTACAAGACGCTGGAGGGCGATTACCGCTGGACCCGGCAGCTCCTGGTGGGCGGCCCCCCAAGCGGTCTGCCCGAAGGCATCATCCGCAGCTATATCTACGACGTGCAGGCGGAGAAGGAACTGGAGGGCGTGCTGCGCCCCCGGGGCCAGGAGCACCGGGACGAGCGCACGGGCCTGCTGACGGACCGGGATCTGTTCGCCATGACCAAGGACCGCCAGGCGCGGATGCAGGGCCAGTGGTGCGTCATCGCCATTGACATCGAGCATTTCAAGCTCTTCGCCGACTGGCACGGCAAAAACGCCGCGGACATGCTGCTGGCCCAGATCAGCAAGATCCTGCGCCAGGTAGAGCAGGACACCCGCGGGCTGGCGGGCTACCGGGGGCTGGACGATTTCTGGCTGGTGGTGCCCTACGACCAGCGCATGATCGAAAACCTTTACAATCAGATCCGGGACCTGATCATCTCCCACGGCAATTCCGTGGGTTTCCTGCCTATTTTTGGCATCTGCATGCTGTCCGCCGCGGACGAGGAAGTGACGGACGTATTCAACCACGCCGCCCTGACGGCGGAGCAGGTCAAGGGCGATCTGCACAACCGCATCCGCATTTACAATCCTTCCTTTTATCTGCAAACGGCGGAGGAATACCGCCTGCTTTCCGATTTTCAGCGCGCGCTGGAAAACAAGGAAATCTTTTTCTGCCTCCAGCCCCAGTGCCGGGTGTCCACGGGCTGCGTGGTGGGGGCCGAATCCCTGGCCCGCTGGCGGCTCAAGGACGGCACCATGGTGCCCCCCACCAAATTCGTGCCCATCCTGGAAAAACACCGCATGGTCACCAACCTGGACAAGTATATCTGGGAAGGGGTGTGCGCCTGGCTGCGCAGCTGGATCGACGCGGGGCACACCCCCGTGCCCATTTCCGTGAACGTCTCCCAGAGCGACATCCTCACCGTGGACGTGCCCGAGTATCTGGGCGCGCTGCTGAAAAAATACGAACTGCCCTCCCGGCTGCTGAAGGTGGAGATCACCGAATCCGCCTACGTGGAGGACACCGCCTCCGTGCGCGACACGGTGCGCCGGCTGCGGGCCATGGGCATGATGGTGCTCATGGACGATTTCGGCAGCGGCTATTCCTCGCTGAACATGCTGCGCAGCCTGAACGTGGACGTGATCAAGCTGGACGCCCAGTTCCTGCACATCAGCGCCCACGAGGAGCGCAAGGGCATCAGCATCCTGGAATCCATCGTCAATATGACCAAGTCCATGTCCCTGCCCATCATCGTGGAGGGCGTGGAAACCCAGGAGCAGATCAATTTCCTTTCCGATCTGGGCTGCCGCTACATGCAGGGCTATTATTTCTACCGCGCCATGCCGGTGGACGAGTTTGAGCGCCTCATCAGCGACGAGCACCGGCTGGACCTGCGGGGGTTCGAGTTCAAATCCACCGGGCAGATCCATCCCCGGGAATTCCTGGACGAGAACCTGTTCTCCGACGCCATGCTCAACAATATCCTGGGCCCGGTGGCGATCTACCGCTGGAAAGAGGATAAATCCGTGGATATCATCCGCTTCAACCAGCAGTATTATCAGATGATGAGCATTCCCCTGCACCAGCTTGAATCCCGCCGCAGCGACATCCAGCAGTACATGTTCAAGGAGGACAGGGAAAAATTCCGCCATATGCTCGTGGCCGCGTCCCAGGATCATATGAACGGCGCAAAGGGCATTCTGCGGATGTACAAGCCCAACAGCTCCGTGCGCTGGCTGTCCGTTCAGCTCTATTATCTGAACGAGGACGAGGAGGGGAAGACCTTCTACGCCTCCTGCGAGGACGTGACGGAGCTGCAGTTCATCAATGTGGACCTGCCCGGCGGCTACCACCGCTGCTCCGCGGACGAGAAGCTGGAATTCCGCTACGTCAGCAAGAATTTCCTGGAAATGACGGGCTATACCAAGCAGGAGCTCAAAACCCTGTTCGACAACCAGTATTCCCGCATGATGCACCCGGACGATCTGCCCCTGATCCAGAAAAAGGTGTCCGCCCTGCTGGCCGGGAAAACGCCCCCCGGCGACCCGTACCGGGTGCTGCACAAGAACGGCAGCTATATCTATCTGGCGAACCAGCAGATCCTCACCGACCTCTACGGCGAAGTCTGCTTCATGAGCGTGGCCACGGACGTGACGGAGCTCGTCAAAATGCGCAACAGCATGCACGTCCTGGAAAAATACTCCACCGACTGCATCATCTTCGTCCGTCACACCGGAGACCTGTGGGAATACCAGCTGGTGGTCTACGGCCTGCAGGACCGGCTGGAAATGAACCAGCAGGAATTCTTGGACAGCCTGAATTCCGGCAGGCTTTACGCCATGGTGGACGGATCCCAGCGCAACGAGGCGTTCAACCAGGCCATGGCCGCATGGCGGGCCGACCAGCCCTTCGATATTTCCTTTGAGCTGCGCCTGCCCAGCGGCCGCCGGCAGAAGCTGCACATAAAGGCGGACACGATCAGCAGCGACAGCTCCTCCGGGCTGAATTTCATCTGCGTGCTGCAGGCCGTGTGAAAACAGCCCCGTCCGTATTTTTTCTTCATTATTTTCATCCGATCCCGAGGAGGTGGCATTCATGCCCAACAAGAACGGCCCCGGCGCCCCGCTGACCTACAACCTGGGCGTACTGTTCGTGGAGGAGAGCAAAAGCGGCCTTACCCACCCGTTTTTCGCCAACATGCTCAATTCCTTCAAAACGGAGGTGGAGGAGCACGGCTTCGACATCACCTTCATCAACGACCGCATCGGCGGAGAAAAGACCACCTATCTGGAGCACTGCCGCTGCCGGAAGCTGGACGGGGTGTTCATCCCGGTGATCAATTTTGAATCCGACAGCGTGGAGGAGCTTTTGTCCTCGGACATCCCCTGCGTCACGGTGGACCATCCCTTCCCCGGCCAGCCCGGCGTGGCGTCCGACAACCGGGCGGGCGTCCGCCAGCTGGTGGAATACGCCGTATCCCTGGGCCACAGGCACATCGCCTTCATCAGCGGCCAGCGCAATTCCCGGGTGACGGACGAGCGCATCGACGAATTCCGCGCCGCCATGGCCGACCGCGGGCTGCCCATCCCGGATGGATATCTGGCGGAGGGGCGCTACGACGATCTGGATCTGATCCGCGCCATGGTGCGGACCATGATCGACCGGCCGGACCGGCCCACCTGCCTGCTGCTGCCGGACGACGCCAGCTACCTGGGCGCCCAGGAGGTCATCCGGGAAAACGAGCTGCGCATCCCCGCGGACGTATCCGTGGCCGGCTACGACGGCATCCCTCTGACCCAGTCCCTCCGGCCGCACCTGACCACCGTGCGCCAGAACAACGAGGAGATGGGCCGCGCCGCAGCCCGGCTGCTGATCCAGAAGATCGAGGGCCTTTCCGACGCCCCCGACCGGCAGATCACCGTCCCCGTCACCCTGCTCAAGGGCGAGACCGTGGGCTGGTGCAACAACTGGTGAGCCCGCGCCGGGCCTCCTTTAGACCGTAAAAAACAGCCGCCGGGAGAAAGCGCTTTCCGTTTTCTCCCGGCTTGTTTTTCTCCTTCCGGCGCAAGAAAAAAACCCGCCATGGAGCGGGTTTCAGGCAAATATGCCGGTCACGGTCAGGCTTCGGCTTTGTTCATGGCCTTGGCCAGACGGGCCTTTTTGCGGTTGGCAGCGTTCTTGTGGATGACGCCCTTGGAGACCGCTTTATCAATAGCGGAGGCGGTGGCGCTCAGTTGCGCGCTGGCGGGGGCGACGCCCTCAGTCAGAGCGACCTGATACTTCTTGATGGCAGTCTTAACGCCCGTCTTCACCATACGATTCCGCAGGTTCTTCGTCTTGCTCACCTTCACACGCTTCATGGCGGACTTGATGTTCGGCAACTTCCTTCACCTCCTCGCGGATTACTGCGCTGATAATCAGCAAACGGTATTTTAACATAAGGCTTTCCAAAACGCAAGCCCTTTTTTTCACGTTTTTTCATTTTCTCCCGGCCCTTTTTCCCGGGCATCCACATATGGTGGACGCCCATTCCTGCACCCCCTGTATCTTGCCCAACGGCGGCCGCAGTATTATAATAGGAACAGACCGGGCCGCGGAAAAGCCGCCCGGGAAGGAAAGGAAGCGCCATGATCCTCTTTGTCTGCACCGGCAACACCTGCCGCAGCCCCCTGGCTGCCGCCCTCGCCCGGGCCCGGGGCACCGACGCGGAATCCGCCGGCCTCTG
>JAILBG010000032.1:0-40717 GCA_024681215.1 Clostridiales bacterium | reverse complement strand
CGGCCCGGACGGTGCCCGCGCCGCTGCCCCGGCGCGCGGAAAACCAGATCCCGGAAAAGCGGGGCTTCCCCTGGCTGGCGGCGGCGCTGGGGCTCGCGGCGGCAGCCGGGGGCGCCGCGGCGTATTTCCTGCTGCGCTGAGCAGGAAAAGCCCCTTCCCCCGGCGAATAGGAATCTGCATCGAGAAAGGAGGCGGCGGTATGCGGCATCGGATCCGGCTGTTATATGTGGTGGCGGCAGCCTTTGTGATCGCATCCAGCGGACTGATGATCCTCAACCGGCTGGACCGGGACATCGCCGTCATGCGGGATATCAACACGGAAACGCGGCTTCAGCAGGTGGCCGCCAGCGCCCAGCAGAGCGATTATCTGCAGGAGCTGGCCGTGAAGGAGGACCCCAATTATATCCGCACCATGGCCCGGGGATACGGGTATCTGATGCCCGGGGAGATCCGCTTTGTGGTGGTGAACCCCGAGGTGCTTTACGACGCCGACGGGGAGGGAACGCTGTGAGGCGCGCGGCCATCGCCATCGGATCCAATTCCACCCGCATGCTCTGCGCGGACACGGTGGGCGGGCGTCTTTACTTTCCCGTACGGGGCCGGGAGGAAACCCGGCTGTTTCTGGGGCTGGACGCGGACGGCCGCATTTCGCCGGAGCGCATCGAATCCACCGCCCAGGCGGTGAAGCGGCTGTATGATATGGCCCGGGACGCCGGCGCCCAGGAAACGGACCTGATCGCCACCAGCGCCTCCCGGGACGCCCGGAACGGCGATGTCCTCGCCGCGCGGATCGAGGCCCTGTGCGGCCTGCGCATGCGCGTCATCTCCGGCGGTGAGGAAGCGGCGCTGGCCTTCCGGGCGGTATCGGCGGGCAGAAGGCGGCTGGTAATGGATATCGGCGGCGGCTCCACCGAATGGACGCTGGGAGATAACAATCAGGTGCTCTGGAGCGTCAGCATGCAGCTGGGGGCCTCCCGGCTGCTGAAGCGGCGGCCCATCCTGTCCCCGGAGGACGCGGAGGAGGTGCTCTCCCGGACCCGGGAGGTCATGGCCCCCCAGGCGGAAAAGCTGCGGGCATTCCCGCCCGCGGAGGACATGGCGGGCCTGGGCGGCAGCTGCACCACCCTGGCGGCCATGGAAATGGGCCGGGAGGCCCACGGCGAAGCAGTAGAGGGCCGGTACGTCACCCGGGACCAGGCGGAAAAATGGCTGAAAGCCCTGGCGGAAATGCCCCTGGAGGAAAGGCGGCGCGTACCGGGGCTGCCCCCCGCCCGGGCGGAGCATATGCCCCACGGATTGTGCATCCTCATTTCGGCCCTGGACGCCTGCGGCTTTCCGGGGCTCACCGTTTCCGGCAAAACCAATCTGGACGGCTATCTGTCCATGCTGTTGGAATGACCGTACACATCCAGCAAGGAGGAATCTGTTATGTCTGACTGTCTGTTCTGCAAAATCGTCGCCGGGGAGATCCCCTCCTCCAAGGTGTACGAGGACGAATACTGCTATGCCTTCCGGGATATCGCCCCCCAGGCGCCCACCCATATCCTGGTGGTGCCCAAGGCCCACGTCTGCGATATCGCCCACGCGGGCGATCTGCCCGCCGGCGCGGTGGAGTCCATCCTTTCCGCCATCGGAAAAATCGCCGCGCAGGAGAAGCTGGAAAACGGCTTCCGGGTGGTGAGCAACTGCGGGCCGGACGCCTGCCAGAGCGTGCCGCACCTGCATTTCCACATCCTGGGCGGCCGGAAAATGGGCGAGAAGATGGCGTGATTGGGCGGCTTTTTTCCGTATCCCCGGGGAAAGTGTAAAATCATTGTGTCAGCGCGAAAAACTGTTGACGCACCCCCAAGAACGCGGTATAATAACACCACGGTCGCCATCCGCCGGTCAAACGGCGTCGCACCGCGGAAGCGGTGTTGTTTCAGGCGAGATAGGCGAAGGGAGGGAAAACAAGTGTCTGAGGTTCATGTCAACAAGAACGAATCTTTGGAAAGCGCGCTGAAGCGTTTTAAGCGGCAATGCGCCCGCGCGGGCGTCCTGGCCGAGGTTCGTAAGCGCGAGCATTATGAAAAGCCCAGCGTAAAGCGCAAGAAGAAGGCGGAGGCCGCGCGCAAGCGGAAGTATTGATCCGCAAGGAAAACCGTCCGGATGATCCGGGCGGTTTTTTCGTGCAAAAAAGCAGGAAAAATTTGACTTGGGCAGAATACATGATGTATCGAAAAACCGTTCGGACGCATTTTCCGGCGCGAGCTGCGCCTCCCGAAGGAGGAATACGTATGAAAAAATGTTTGATCCTGCTCCTGGCGTGCGTGATGATCCTTTCCTCGTGCGCCCCGGCCCTGGCCCTGGGCTTCCTTTTCGGCGGCAGCGGGGGCAGCATGCGCTATGTTTCCGTGCCGGAAAAAGCCATCGAGGGCCTTGTCTACGCCCGGGTGGTGGCCGGGAACGCGGACGGAAGCAAACTCCTCATCGACAGCCAGGATTCCAAACTGTTCCTGTGGGACGTGCAGAAGGGCGAGCGTATCCCCGTTTCCCTGCCCCGGACCCAGGACGCGGAAGCGCTGACGCAGGCCATGATGATGGGCACCGATATATTTATGAAGCTCAAACGGGAGCAGCGGGAAGCCTATCTGCAAAATAAGCAGGAGGCCATGGACGAATATCTGACCGCGCACGGCCTCACTGTCTTTGAAAACCTGGATCAGATCGTGGACTGCCTGGCGCAGGACGGCCGTTATGTGTACCGCTCCCGCTGCACGGCCCTGAACGACCGCTTCGCGCTGGTGGAATACGGCAGCGCCATTTGCCTGGGGATCGACCTGGAGACCGGCAAAGCCTATGCGGTGAACGGCCTTTCCGGGATCTATCCCGCCCTGTGCGAAAACCGGGTGCTCTGCTCAGAAGGGTTCCTGGACCTGGCCACGGGGGAGGTAAGCATCCCGGAGGAGCCGGAGGGCTGGACCGGCGAGGATGAAACAATGAAGGACCTGGAGATCGCTGCGGCCTCCCGCGTTCTGATGCTTCCGGGGGAATTGCGCTTTCTGGGCGTTTATTACACAGCCTGGGAGCGGACAGAAAACGACATGCTCCGCACGGAATACCTGATCCTCCGGGATCTGAACGGCGTATCCCGGTGCGTTTCCCTGGGGGAATGCAGCATGAGCAAAGCCGCCGACCAGATCCTCCTTACGGAAAACGAGCGGTATGCCCTGGTCCTCAACAGCAGCACCGTATCCATGTACGGCGCAAACCTGGTGGATCTTACCGCCGGGGAAGTCAGACATATCGACGGCCTGCTGCCCGTGGGCGCAGCGGGGGACAAGTTCCTGTGCTATGATATGAAGCAGTACAAGCCCTGCCTGCTGGACCCGGCGACCAGGAAGACCGAGGGCATCCGCACGGTCACATCCCCGGGCGATCCCGAATGGGTGGGGCCCATCACGCCCTTTATGGGCGCGGCCTTCAACGGGAAGCTGCTCTTCCCCCAGCGGGAAAGATACCAGGGCTATCTGATTCTGGAATAAGCAAAGGAGAAAATGAACGTGGCGGATTATATCCTGGATCTAAGAAAAACCGTGGGCCATCGGTGCCTGTTGCAGGTGGGGGCCAGCGTGATCGTTGAGGACCGGCAGGGCCGGATCCTGCTGGAAAGGCGTACGGACAACGGGCTGTGGGGCTATCCCGGCGGCGGCACGGAGCTGGACGAGCGGGTGGAGGACGCGGCCCGGCGGGAGCTTTTTGAGGAAACGGGGCTCACCGCCGGGGAAATGACCCTCTTCGGCGTGTTCTCCGGCCCGGAAACCCACTACGTTTACCCCAACGGCGACGAGGTCTCCAACGTGGACGTGGTGTTCCTCTGCCGGGAATGTTCCGGCGAAATCGTCCCCCAGCGGGAGGAAGTCAGGGAGATCCGCTTCTTTTCCGCCGCGGACATGCCCCCCTGCGAGCAATGGTCGCCTCCCATCCGCCCGGCGCTGCGGCAGTGGCGGGACGGAAAGTTGAATGGATAAAATATCCGGGGAAAACCGCTCTTTGAGGCTCAAAGAGCGGTTTCCCCCGGACCCCCTTCCGAGAAAGCGGCTGGGGGTTTTTTCGTAAAAACCAATTCCATCCCTCCGCTTTCTTGGCAGAAGAAAAAACAGATATATAAAAAATCCCCAGCCGGTTTTCGGAGGGGGCGCGGGGGGACCGCTTTTGACACAAAAGCAGTCCCCCCGCAAATTCTATCACGCTTACTCCGGCAGTTGGATGCCCGCTTCTTTGGCGCATTCCACCAGCTTGTCCAGGGCTTCCACGATCTCCTCGGGCTTGTGCTCGCTAATGACGCAGAAGCGCAGCCGGGCCTTGTTCTTGGGCACGGCGGGATACACCGCCGGAGGCACGATGACGCCCTTTTTGCGCAGGCGGTTGCTCAGCTCCCAGGCGTCCTCGTCGCTGCCCACCAGGATGGGCAGGATGGCCGTTTCGCCGGCCAGGCAGGTGTTCAGGTGGCGCTTGTGCGCTTCCTCATAGAAGCATTTGATGTTCCGGTGCAGCCGCTGCACGATGGTGTGGTCCTTCTGCAGCAGGCGGATAGCCTCCAGGCTGGCGCCGGCCAGCGCCGGGGAAATGCCCACGGAGAAGACGAACCCGGGCAGGTTGTAGCGCATGTAATCGATGATGGCGTGGCTGCCGGCCAGGTAGCCGCCGCAGGTGCCCAGGCCCTTGGACAGCGTGCCATACTTGATGTCGATATCGTCCGGGGCCAGGCCGAAATACTCGTCCACGCCGCCGCCGGTTTCGCCGATGACGCAGGCGGAGTGCGCCTCGTCCACCATCAGGAAGCAGCCGTATTTTTTCTTCAGCTTCACGAAATCCGGCACCGGCGCGATATCGCCGTCCATGGAATAAGCGCCTTCGATGACGATGAGCACCTTGGCGAACTTATGCCGCTGATTGCGCAGGATGCTCTCCAGGGCGTTCACGTCGTTGTGAGGGAAAGGCTTGGCGGTGGCCTGGCTCAGGCGGCAGCCCTGCTCGATGGAATTGTGGGCGATGGCGTCGTAAACGATCAGATCGCCCTTGCCGCAGAAATTGCCCACGCAGGTGACGTTGGTGCTGTGGCCGCCCACCAGCACCAGGGCGGTCTCGGTGTGCTTCCATTCGGCGATGGCGGCCTCCAGCTCCTTGTGCAGCGTCTTTTCCCCGGCCAGCAGGCGGCTGCCGGAGGCGGAGGTGCCGTACTTGTCGATGGCGGCCTTCGCGGCGTCCATGGTTTCCTTGCGGCCGCTCATGCCCACGTAATTGTAGGAGCCGAAATCCAGCATCCACTGCTCGTCCACGTAGCTCTTATCCAGCAGGGGCGAATCGTGGGCCACGAAATAGGGGTTTTCCTGGCCTTCGCCCATAAGAGACTGATAGCGCTTTTCAAACGCCTTGTATTCCGGCGAATCCTCGAACCGGGTGATGGGGGTCACCGGCTCCTGGCTCTCGGCGCCGCTGCTTTCATAGGCCACATCGCCCCGGACCTTGGCGTACAGAAGGGAGGACAGGTCGTTGACGGTGGTGCACTTGCCGTATTCCTCGGTGGGGATCAGCACGTTGAACTGCTCTTCGATCTTGAGGCTCATGCCCAGCACCTGCAGGCTGTCGCCCCCCAGTTCGTCGATGAAGTGCGCGCCGTCCCGGATCTGCTCCGCCGGCACGTCCAGGGTCTCTGCGTACACCCGGCGCACCTTCTGCTTGATCTCCTCCATCTGCAGATCGGAGGGGGTGTTCGCCTCCTGCACCAGGGATTTTTCCTCGCTCTGGCCCGCGGCGTCCCTGCGGTTGAAATCAATATCCCGGTAGGCCAGCTTGCCGTCCTCGATGTCCTTTTTCAGCGCCAGGCGCTTGATCTTGATGCCGCCGGCGGTCTGGAACCTTTCGGGGGTGGCCAGCACGCGGTTGACCCTTTTCAGGGTGGGCAGGGTGCTGTTGATGCGGCGCACCTGGCCCATGATGCCGGAAATGTATTCCTCATCCCGGAAATGCTGGCCCAGATTGATCACCAGGGTAATATCCTCATAATCCACGGCGCCCTTTTTCTTCCCGGGCAGGTGGGGGTGCGGGATATGGGAAAGCAGCCCTTCCTTCTCCTGCTTCTTTCCCTGGGCCTTCACGCCCAGCACGCAGAACTGCTCCACGCCCTCCAGGGCGCCGAAGGCGTCCTCGATCTCGTCCGGATACACGTTTTCGCCGGACTCGTTGATGATCACGTCCTTAGCCCGGCCCTCCACGTACATGCGGCTGCCCTTTTCCAGGCGCACCACGTCGCCGGTGCGGAACCAGCCGTCCTCGTCCTTCTGGGGGGGCAGCAGCTTGCCGTCTGCCAGGCGGCCGGTGTGGATGGTGTCGCCCCGGATGTACATTTCGCCCCGGTTGCTCTTTTCCCCGTCGCTCTGCACCCGGTATTCGGCGCTGGACAGCGGCCGGCCCACGGAGCCGGAGGTGCGGGTGATGACGTTCATGTTGGTTTCCACGCTGGTGATGCCCGTTTCCGTCATGCCGAAGCCGGACACCGTATAATAGCCCAGGGCGCTCAGGGTGCGCATATGCTCCTTGGGGGTATGGCTGCCCCCCAGGATGATGCAGCGCACGTCCGGCCCCAGGATCTGGCTGACCACGGATTTGAACAGCACATTCCGGGCAAAATCCAGCCCGAAGCCGGGCGCGACGGTCTGCAGCGCCAGGGAAATGCCCCGCAGGGTCTTGAACGCGGCGCGCTTGCCCGGCTTTTCCTTGGCCACCTTCTTGTTCAGCGCCACGCACAGGTTATTGGCCAGCAGCGGCACCGCCATCAGGTGGGTGATCCTGAAATGCTGGGCGGTCTTCTGGATGCACTGGGGGCTGCGGTCGTGAAGATAAACGGTTTCGTACCCCAGGAAGTGGATCCACTGCAGGCACACCATGAAGCCGAACACGTGATGATAGGGCAGGAAGGCCAGGTTCCGCCGGGGCTCGTCGCAGATGATGCGGCGGTTGGCCTTGTAAAGCAGTTCGGAATTGAGCACCTGGGCGCACACGGCCTTTTCGTCGTACACGAACACCCGGCTGGTATCCGTGGTGCCGGAGGTGCACAGGGCCACCTTGCCGCCGAAGGGCAGATCCGCTTCCTGGGCCTGCTCCATGCCCTCCTTGAGCTGGCGGAGGGTAAACTGGGGCACGTCCGCAAGCGACAGCCGTTTGCCCTTGCCGATCAGGGCGACGGCCCCGGCCTGGCGCAGCAGATAGGCGGTCATATCGTCGTTCAGGCTGAAATCCAGCAGCAGCGCGTGATACCCCGCGGCGATCACGCCCCAGAACACCCAGAAGTATTCCGGGCAGGTATCCAGCTGGATGCCCACGAACCGGCCGGCATTGCCGCCGCCCAGGGCGTCGCGCAGCTGGCCCGCGCAGCGCAGGGCACTGCGGCGGTATTCGGCGAAGGTGATCTTTCCTTCCCCGTCTTCGCCCTCCAGCCACCGGGCGGCCACCTTGTCGCCGTCCTGGCAGATCAGCTCGAACAGGTTTTTCAGCGTCATTTCTTCCCGCAATTTTTCGCTGCGGGCGAGCACGTTGCTCATATTTGGCGTACCCTCTTTCTGTATCGCGGCGTTACAGGCTTTTCCGGTAATAAGAGCCGATGATGCGGTCAAAGGCCCAGGCGGGCAGCACGTCGTGCAGGATCACCGCCAGGCGCTGATCCGCGCTGGCGACGCGCAGGCGGCGGGGCAGACGGCGCTTTTCCAGCGCCTTTGCGATCCTTTCGCCCAGTTTGTCCGGGTCGCTGCCGTTTTCCTCGTCGTGGGCAATCCGGGCCGTGCCCAGATCGAAATGGGCCTTATAGGGCGAATCCGGGGTGATCCCCGCTGAGTGCCGCCGGTAAGCCCGGGACCCGCTGCGGTGGTCCCCCGGCTCCACCAGCATCACTTCGATGCCGAAGGGCTTCACTTCCAGGGCCAGGCATTCCGAATACCCCTCCACCGCATGCTTGCTGGCGGTGTACGCCCCCTCGAAGGGGATGCCCAGCAGCCCGTTGATGGAGGAAAAATTCACGATCCGCCCGCGGCCCCGCTTCCGCATCAGGGGAAGCGCCCGGGAAATCATGGCCGCCTGGCCGAAGAAATTGGTTTCCATCACCTGGCGCAGTTCCTCCGTGGGGTAGCTTTCGCAGGCGCCCAGGATCAGCATGCCGGCGCAGTTCACCAGGATGTCCGGCGGGCCGAAGGCCGCTTCCGCCTCCCGGCAAAACGCGTCCATGCTGGCCGGGTCCGTCACGTCCAGCGGCAGGCAGCGGCAGCCCTCCACGGTTTTCCCGTTTCCGAAAGACCGGGCGCCGGCCGCCACCTGAAAGCCGTGCCGGGCCAGGGCCCGGGCCGTATGCAGCCCCAGTCCGCTGGAAGCCCCGGTGATCCAAACCACCTGCCCCTTCACAGCCCCCGCCCTCCTTTTGTCCAAGGGTGTTTCCGCCCGCCGTGAAAAAGGGCGCGCAGAATCTTATACATTATACGCCAAATTGTGATATAATGCAAATGCCGGGGCAAAAGAAACCCGCCCCGGCGCAGAAAATGCGGAAAAAATACCTTGCGCGGCGCAAAAACCGCGCCGGATCAAAGGAGAAACAGCATGGCGGACGTGATCTTGCTTCCGGGAAAAGAAAAACGGGTATACAGCGGCCATCCCTGGGTGTTCCGCAGCGACATCGCCCGCACCAAAGGCGATCCCCAGCCCGGGGACACCGTGCGGGTCACCTCCTCCGCCGGGCGGTTTCTGTGCATGGCGGCCTACAATCCCCGCTCCCAGATCGCCCTGCGGCTGCTCAGCCGGAAGGACGCCCCCATCGACGAGGATTTCATCCGCGCCCGGGTGCGCCGGGCCGTCGATTACCGGCGCAGCTTTGCGGATCTGCGCTCCTGCCGGCTGATCTTCGCCGAATCCGACGGCCTGCCCGCGGTGATCGCCGACGCCTTCGGGGACGTGATCGTGCTGCAGTGCCTGTGCCTGGGCATGGAAAAATACAAGGACGCCATCTGCGACGCGCTGACGGACGAATTGCATCCGCAAGGCATCTACGAGCGCGGGGACGTGCCGGTAAGGGAACTGGAGGGGCTGCCCCAGGTCACCGGCGCCCTCCGGGGCACGGTGCCGGACCGGGTGGAAATGACGGAAAACGGCGTTAAGTTCCTGGTGGACGTGAAGCAGGGGCAGAAGACCGGCTTTTTCCTGGACCAAAAAGAAAACCGCGCCGCCATCGCCCCCTTCGTCCGGGGCAAAACGGTGCTGGACTGCTTCACCCACACCGGCTCCTTCGCCCTGCACGCGGCGCACTACGGCGCAGAACGGGTCACCGGGGTGGATATCTCCGAATTCGCCTGCGAATGCGCCCGGGAAAACGCGGCCCTCAACGGCTTTGACAACGTGGATTTCATCGCCGCCAACGCCTTCGATTTCCTCAAGGAGCGCTCCGCCGCCGGGGAGCAGTACGACGTGGTGATCCTGGACCCTCCCGCCTTCACCAAATCCCGCGCCGCGGTGGAGGCCGCCGAGCGCGGCTACAAGGAAATCAACCTGCGGGGCATGAAGCTGGTGAAGAACGGCGGGTATCTCATCACCTGCTCCTGCAGCCAGCACATGCTGCCCGGCCAGTTCCGGGACGTGGTGCTCTCCGCCGCCCGGGACGCCCGGGTGTCCCTCTTCCAGGCGGAATACCGCACCCAGGGCCGGGATCATCCCATCCTCCCCGCCGCGCCGGAAACCCAGTACTTAAAATGCGGCATTTTCCGGGTGGACAAGGAGTAAGCGTCAAAGCAGCGTGATCTCCGCCCCGCAGGAAAGATACTTTACCTGATCCCCCAGGATCATCCGCATCCTTTCATAGGCGGGCAGCCCCGTGCAGTGGCAGGTATAGAACACGGTGGGCCATTTTTGCAGCTGGCGGGCGGTATCGTCGATCACGGCCCATTCTTCCGGGGTGTACTCCCCGGTTTTTTTCATCATATGAAAGCCGCTGACCACCGCGTCCGGGGCCTTCCCCGTGATCTCCAGGCAGCGGTCCAGGATGTTCAGGACGCCGTTGTGGGCGCAGCCGGAAAACAGCGCCGTTTTCTTCCCCTCCCGCACCAGCAGGCATTGTTCGTGGGAAAAATCGTCCTGCACGAAGCGCCCGTCCACCCTCCGGGAAAGGAGCCGGTTGGCCTGGGGCCAGTATTTCCGGCCTGAAACGCCGCCAAATAGCGTCAGCTCCCCGTCGATCTCAAGCACATTTTCCCTCACCCATACCGCCCGGGGAAGCGCCCGGACCGTGGGAGGCACGCCGATATAATGGATGCTGCCGTCCGCCTCTCGGCCGGAATAAAAATCCCCGTCCGCCCCGGCGCGCAGATAAACGGCCGCGGAGGGGTTCAGCGCCGCGAAGGCCGGCAGGCCCCCCGCATGGTCGTAATGCCCGTGGCTGATCACCGCGGTATCCACCGTTTTCAGATCCACCCCCGCCGCCTGGGCGTTCCCGATCAGCAGGTCCGACGGCCCCGTGTCCATCAGCAGCCGATGCCGGGCCGTTTCCACGTACAGGCTCAGCCCGTGGGCCGGGGCGCAGCTTTCCTTCCCCGGCGTGTTTTCCACCAGACATACGACACGCATGCGTTCGCCCCCTTTCTCCGGCGGCATCATGCAGACAGGCCGGACGGTTTCCCCATCCGGCCTGCGTGATCCTTCAGTCCGTTCTGATATTTTCCGGATCCAGCCTGGTATACACCTTGCCGGGCTGAGCGCCGTCCTTGTGGAAGGAAAGCAATTCCGACACGGTGACCAGCTGATACCCCTGGGCCGTCAGCTCCGGGATGGCCCGTTCCATGGCGGTGGCGGTGGTTTCGTAAATATCGTGGCACAGCACGATCACCCCGTTTTTCACCCCGCGCATCACGGCTTTATAGGTCTTGTCCGCGTTCCGGGTCTGCCAGTCCTCGGTATCCACTTCCCACTTGGCGATGAGCAGGCCCTTTTCCCGGCACAGGGAGCGCACCGCGGCCGTGACCCTGCCGTACGGCGCCCGCAGCACCCGGACCTCGTACCCGCCCGTCAGCTCCCGGATCGCGTCGATGCTCCGGGTGATCTGGGACCGGGCGGCGGAGCTGCTGATCCGGTCCAGATGCGGGTGGCTCCAGGTATGGGTGGCGATCTCGCTGCCCTGGGCGATGGTGCGCTTCACCACGTCGGGATAGAGCTCCAGCTTATTGCCGATGACGCAGAAGGTGGCCCGCCCGCCGCAGCGGGTGAGCACCCGCAGGATGCGGTCCGTCTCCTCGGAGGGGCCGTCATCGAAGGTCAGGGCGATCATGGGCTTGGTGGGATCGATTTTCCGGCGGTGATCGGCGATGAAGCCCGCGTCCAGGCAGTCCGGATCCAGGCAGTCGGCGATCTGGTCGTAGAGCACCGTCATTTTCCGGGTGCCCAGCGCCCCGGGCAGGTACTGCCCCGCAGGCAGGACGGCCTCGATCCCCTCTTTCCCCAGCACCGCGTACTGCAGGCAGGAGAGATCGGGTTTCCCGTCGTAGCCGCAGGCCGGAGCGGGCAGGAGCGCGCTCAGATCGCTCTCCAGGCAGAACAGGGCTCGGGGCAGCTCCCGCGTGACCAAAGCATCCATCCGGGGCAACTCGCGGGCGCTGTTTTCCTCCTCCGGCGTTCCTTCGTCAAAATTCATGGCGTACGCCGTATCCACATACAGGCTTCCCACCTGGTAGCGCCCCAGCAGCAGCACGCTGAAATAGCGCCCGTCCACCCGGACGGACTGGTATTCCACCGTATAACTGGCCTTCTCCCCGGCGTGGTTTTCCGCGTGGTCCTCCTGGAACAGCCGCAGCGTTTCCTGGGCCCAGTAGCTGATTTCGCCGTTGGCGTGGTCCCACCCGGGGAGGCTGGGATAGGTGACGGCATAGGTGAAATCCCCTTCCGAAAGGGACACGGTGGCGGCGCTGCCCACCTCCCGGGGGGCGGTGCGCAGGCTTTCCGGGGTGATCTCCCCCTCCGCCGCCGGGGTGATATCCGGCAGGTAATCGCCGGCCAGTTGCTCCGTGCCCGCGGCGGGGAGATAGCCGAAGCCGTCCCCCACCCGCACCTTGTACCAGCCGTCCTTTTCCTCCGCCACCGTTTCAAAGGCGGCGCCGCCCATGGTCTTGTACACCACGGCGGCATGGGGGTCCGCCGCGGCGCGGACGTTGAGCACCTTGCCGTCCCGCTGCGTCCGCACCCAGCCCACGTGGGTATAATTGGCCTTGATATCCAGATACTGGGCCATCATATAGCCCGTATTCTTCCCCGCCTGCACCCGGCACCAGGCGCCGTCGTTCTCCAGAATCTCCACCTTGGTGCCCGATTTGTAGGTGGTAATGATCTTCCCATCCGACGAAGGCGCATCCCGCAGATGCAGGCTGCCCCCCACCACGGTGCCGGTATAGCTGATCTTTTCTTCCTCGGCCGCCGCGGCGGAAAACAATCCGCCCAGCAGCGCCAGCGCCGCAAGGAGCGCCACGATTCGTTTCATCCTGTGTTTCTTCCTTCGCTTGCTGTCCAAAACCGTGGGATCAATACCAGGTCATGCAGTATTCCGTCACATACCAGGAATCCTGATGCGGAACATAATCGGTGCCTTCCTCCGCGTCCCGCAATTCCTCCGGCACCTCCATGGTGTTCTGATGCTCCATGTTCCGGGCGTCGTAGAGGAAGCTGTAGCGGCGCACGGTGCTGGCCATGTTGCCCTCCACCGTATACACCTGGTACAATCCGTCCCCCAGGTCCTTCACCTGGGTCACCAGCCCCACGTGCTTGAAGCCGTAGGTGTCCTTCACGCTGCCGTAGATCACCAGATACCCCGGCCGGGGGATACGGGTCACCCGGCCCATGTTGGTGAAGGCGGTGCTGAGCCGGGGCACCCCCGCGGCCCGGATGCTGTGGGGCTCGCCGCTTTCCAGGGGCTTGAGCTTGGGCGCGCTTTCTTCCTTTTCCATGGGGATGCCCGCCATATCCAGGCAGTAGGAGGCGAACGCGCCGCACCAGCCGATGTTGTCCCCGCCCCACCATTTCACGTATTTGTTGCCCTGGATCGTTTTGGGCAGCTTTTCGCCGTTCAGGGTCTTCCATTCGTCCAGCGCGATGTCGATGGCGGCCTGGATGCTTTCCGGCACCGGGTCCTGCGCCGTTTCGTCCCGGAGCACCGTCACCTGGATCTCCGCAGTCTTATTGGATTTGGTGCCGGTGAGCTTCAGGGTCGCTTCTCCTTCCTGAAAGGCCACGATGCGCACGTATTTGGGCTCGTGCACGTCGATTTCCGCCCCGGCCACCGTGGGATCGCTGCTTTCCCAGACGCCCCGGAAGCCCTGGTCGAACAGAAGGAACCTGCCTTCCGTCAGAGTGATTTTTTTCGGCAGCTTATCCGGCTCCTTGGCCGCGAACGCCCCCAGGGGCAGCAGGCACAAAAGCAGCAGTACCGCAATCAGACGTTTCATGCTTCCTCCTTGTTCTCTTCCTCCGGCGCATCGTCCCGGGCGGACAGGGCGGCTTCCGCCTCCTGGCTGGCCTGGCGGATGCTGCCGGCGCTGTTGACGATCACGGCGCCCAGGCCGATGATCAGCGTGATGTAATAAGTAAAGAACCGCCACATCAGCTGGGCCCCGAAGCCCATGTTCCGGAACACCTTGCCGAACACCAGGTCAAACCCTTCCTCCTGGGCGCCGGACGCGCCGGGCAGGGGGGTGAAGGACGCGCCGATATACAGCAGGAACTGCAGCGTGGTGATCCCCAGATAGCTCATTTCCTGCATGCCCAGGGAGCGGTAAATGCAGTAGGTGATGCTCATCAGCCCCAGCACCTGCAGGCAGGAAATCAGGTACAGGTTCAGAAGCCTGCCGGGATGGTGCTTGAGCAGCTCCACCGAGGCATGGAAATCGGCCATGGCCTTCTCCATCCGGGCGTTGAGCCTGGCCTCGTTCTTCACCAGGCGCAGCTTCCTGGCCAGCCGGACCGTGAGCGACAGGATCCCCTTCACGATATTCTTGTTGATGGCCAGCAGCACCACCGCCACCACCGTCAGCCCGTTGAGGAAAAAGCCCAGAATCACGAACCAGATGCCCACCGGGGCGACGCAGGCGCGCACCGTGTCGGCGTTGGTCAGCCACAGCAATCCGCCCAGGGACAGCAGCGCCGTCTGGAAGGTGAAAAACTTGACGGCCAGGCCGGAGGAGGAAATGCCCGCCGGGATGCCCCGCTTTTTCAGGGCGATCACCTGCATGGGCTGGCCGCCGGTGGCCGCCGGGGTGACGGCGGAATAGAACGCCCCGATCAGCGCCACCAGGAAGGACGTGCCAAATCGGATCCTGATATCCTGATAATGGAAAAAAACGTGCAGGCCCATCCCCTCAAAAATCATAAAAACCAGCCAGGACCCCACCGCCGCCAGCAGCCACCGCCAATCGGCGGACCGCATGGTGTTCCACGCGTTGTTCAGCCCGCCGTCCCGGGATCCCAGGTACAGCACGATCCCCAGCGTTCCGATGATCACAAGCGCGTTGATGAGGGCGCTGCGCCTGTGCCTGCTCATTTTCTTCAAGGGTTTTCTTCCTTCTGATGATGTACGGGCATAACCCGCCGTATACAGTATAACATACAAGACGCGTTTTGTCATGCTTTTCTTTTCGCTTTCCCGGCCTTCCCGCGCCTTGACAGGGGCCGTCTTTCCTGATAAAATCCAGTCATCAAAAAAGGAGGTGTTCCGGGAATGGCCGATTATATTCTCAGCTGCTGCTCGCCGGCGGACCTGACAAAGGAGCATTTCGAGGGACGGGACATCCATTTTATCTGTTTTCATTATTATCTGAACGACAAAGCGTATCCCGACGACCTGGGGCAGACGATCCCCTTCGATCAGTTTTACCGGGCCATGGCGGAGGGGGCTTCCACCCGCACGTCCCAGGTGAACGACGACGAATTCGTATCGTATTTCACTCCCTTCCTGGAGCAAGGGAAGGACATCCTGCACGTGTGCCTGTCCAGCGGCATTTCCGGGGTGTACAATTCCGCGTGCCTGGCCAGGGACGCCCTGAAGGAAAAGTACCCGGAGCGGAAAATCTATATTGTGGATTCCCTGGGCGCGTCCTCGGGGTACGGGCTGCTCATGGATAAGCTGGCGGACCTGCGGGACGAAGGCAAGAGCATCGACGAGGTGCGGGCCTGGGCGGAGGAAAACCGCCTGAACGTGCACCACTGGTTCTTCTCCACCGATCTTTCCTTCTACGTCCGGGGCGGGCGCATCTCCAAAGCCTCCGGCTGGTTCGGCACCATGCTGCGCATCTGCCCGCTGCTGAACATGGACGGCCAGGGCCGCCTGATCCCCCGGGAAAAGGTGCGCACCAAGAAAAAGGTGATCCAGCACATCGCTGAGCAAATGCGTCTCCACGCCCGGAACGGCGCGGATTACGACGGCAAGTGCTATATTTCCCAGTCCGCCTGCTTTGAGGACGCCCGGGCCGTGGCAGACCTGGTGGAAGCCGCTTTCCCCAAGCTGCAGGGCAAGGTGGTCATCCATTCCATCGGCAACCTCATCGGCAGCCATACCGGGCCCGGCACCGTGGCGCTGTTCTTCTGGGGCGACAGGCGGGAGAACTGACCCATGATCTATCTGAGCCGCTTTTTCTTCCCCGACGCCGAACGGGAGGTCTCCTTCCGGATGGCGGAAAAGCGCACCTGCTTTGATACCTACTACCCCTTCCAGGTCCTGTCCGGGAAGGGGCTTTCCGCATTGGAGATGGACCACCTGACCATCCTCTACGGCGGCAACGGCTCGGGGAAGACCACGGCGCTGAACGTGATCGCGGAAAAGCTGTCCCTGCAAAGGGACACCCTGTACAACCGCAGCAGCTTTTTCGGGGATTATCTGAACCTGTGCCATTGCGATCTGCGCAGGCCCGTTCCCCGGCAGAGCCGCGTCATCACCAGCGACGACGTGTTCGATTATATGCTGAACCTCCGGGCCATCAACCAGGGGGTGGACGCGAACCGGGAGGAGATCAAGGCGGACTATCTGGAAATGGCCAACGCCAACCCCGGGAACAAATACAGCACCTGGCATCTGGGCTCCATGGAGGACTACGAGACCCTCAAAAAGCTCAACGCCGCCCGGCACAAGACCCAGAGCCGCTTCGTGCGCTCCTTCGCGGCCGGCAACGTGCGGGAACAGTCCAACGGCGAAAGCGCCTACGCCTACTTTACCGACCGCATCCGGGAAAACGCCCTGTACCTGCTGGACGAGCCGGAAAACAGCCTTTCCCCCCGGCGGCAGACGGAGCTGGCCCAGTTCCTGGAGGAATCGGTGCGCTTCTACGGCTGCCAGTTTTTGATCGCCACTCACTCCCCCTTCCTCCTGGCCCTCCGGGGCGCGAAGATCTACGACCTGGACGCCGATCCCGCCCAGGCGCGCAAATGGACGGAACTGGAAAACGTGCGGGCGTATTACGATTTCTTCCGGCAGCACCGGGAGGAATTTGGGGACGGCTGACCCGCCCCGGACAAAAAACAAAAAAAGTGCGAAAAATAGTTGCCATGCCGCAAAAAGCATGGTATGATCCTTAACCGTTGCGGCATGCAACGAAAGAAAGGAGACAAACACATGAAGAAAATCGCTGCTCTGATCGTATTGGCCTGCATCGCCATGATGCCTTTTGCCGCCATGGCGGAACCCGTTTCCGTCACCTGGCAGGAAGTCGGGGAGCCCTTTGTGGCGCAGTATGAGCTGAAGGGCGAAGCCGTGGCGCTGAAGGACCTGGGCCTGATGATCTGGGTCCCGGCCGATCTGGTGTACACGGAAACCGAGGAAGAAGGCCGCTATGCGCTGTTTATCGACGCGGATCAGGAATGCTATCTGGCCGTGGATGCCGTCGCTACGGAAGGCATGACCCTGGATCAGGCTTATGAAAACGCCGTGGCCAATGGCATGAAGGAACCCGCCATCGTCAATATCAACGGCATCGACGCTCTGACCTACGCCAACGAGGAGAGCAATATCGGCCAGATCGTGCTGGTGGACACCAACGGCAATATGATCATCTTCTCCTTCGGGCCCATCGACAGCGAAATCGGCCAGATCGCCTACACCGTGATCGCTTCTTCCCTGACCCCCATGGAATAATGCGGCGCCGGGAAAGAAAGCTATCCGCTTAACGGCAGCAAAAAAACAGCGCGGTCATCGCCGCGCTGTTTTTTATTTGCGTGATCACGGATTGAACAATTCCTTCACCTTGTCCAGAAAGCTCTTTCGGCCTTCGTATTCCCGGCCGGTGGCGGTATCGGCGAACTGGCGCAGCAGTTCCTTTTGCTTTTCGTTGAGCCGCCGGGGCACTTCCACCCGGATATGCAGGATCATATCGCCGCGGTAATTGCCCCGCAGCTGCTGCACGCCCTGGCCCTTGATGCGGTATTCCGCGTCGTTCTGGGTGCCCTCGGGGATATGGAAATTCACCTTGCCGCCCCCCAGGGTGGGCACTTCCACGTCGGCCCCCAGGGCCGCCTGGGTAAAGGAGATGGGGAAGTCCAGATGCAGGTTGATGCCCTCCCGGCGGAACAGCTTATGGGGCCGCACCGTCACCTGGATGTAGAGGTCGCCGTTGGGCCCGCCGTTGCGCCCGGGCTCGCCCTGGCCGTTCATCACGATGGTCTGGCCGTTGTCGATGCCCGCGGGCACCTTCACGGACGCCGTGCGCCGCCGCCTGATCCGGCCCGTCCCGGCGCAGGCAGGGCACTTGTCGGTGATCACCTTGCCGCTTCCGCCGCAGGTGGAGCAGGTGCGCACCGTGACCATGAAGCCGCCCTGCATGCGCACCTGGCCGGTGCCCTTGCAGGTGGGGCAGGTCTTGGGCTGGGTGCCGGGCTTGGCGCCGCTGCCGTGGCAGGCGTCGCAGTTTTCGGTACGGGTGAATTCAAATGATTTTTCGCACCCGAAGGCCGCTTCCTCAAAGCTGATGCGCAGGTCGTAGCGCAGGTCGTTCCCCGCCATGGGGCCGTTTCTCCGCGCCGACGCGCCGCCCATGCCACCGCCGAAAAGCTGGTCGAAAATATCGCCCATGCCGCCGAAGCCGCCGAAATCAAAGCCGCCGTACCCGCCGTTCGCCCCGAAGCCGCCCATGTTGGGGCCGTCCATGCCGAACTGATCGTACCGCGCCCGCTTTTCCGGGTCGGACAGGACTTCGTTGGCCTCGTTCAGCTCCTTGAAGCGCTCCTCGGCCTGCTTGTCGTTGGGATGCAGGTCCGGGTGGCACTCCTTGGCCAGCTTGCGGTAGGCCTTCTTGATGTCCTCGGCGGAGGCGTCCTTGGGAACGCCCAGCACCTCGTAATAATCGCGCTTTGTTGCCATCGTTACCTCAACTCACAGTTTGTTTGGGTTTTTTCTTTTTTGGGGGAACCGCTCTTTGGAAGTTTCTTCGCATGGCCTGCGCTTCGCTTGCCCATGCTCTCATGTTTTCCGTTTTCAGCGTAACGGCGCGCCAGGCGTCACTTTCGTGCCGCCTGGCTGAAAGAACGGTTTCCCCCCGAAAAGTTTCAATCGTTCCCTTACTGCACGCTGCCGTCGGCGTTGAAGGAGCCGTCGTCATTCTGGGTGCCGGGCTGGGGGCCCGCCTGGGCGCCCATATCGGGGCCGGGCTGGCCGCCCTGCTGCTGGTAGAGCTTGCCGAAGATGGCGTAGACCTTCTGGGTCAGGGCATCCATGGCGGATTTGATTTCGTTGGCGTTGTTGCCCTCGCGCACCTTCTTGAAGGCGGCGATTTCGTTTTCCACGGTGGCCTTGTCCTCGGCGGACAGCTTGTCGCCGTTGTCCTTGAGCTGCTTTTCCATTTCGTAGATCAGGGAATCGGCTCGGTTCAGGGTTTCGATTTCTTCCTTCTTCTGCTTGTCGGCCTCGGCGAACTGCTCGGCTTCCTTCACCCGCTGCTGGATCTCTTCCTCCGTCATGTTGGTGGAGGCGGTGATGGTCACCTTCTGCTCGTTGCCGGTGCCCAGGTCCTTGGCGGAGACGTTCACGATGCCGTTGCGGTCGATATTGAAGGTGACTTCGATCTGGGGCACGCCCCGGGGCGCGGCGGGAATGCCGGTGAGCTGGAAGCGGCCCAGGGTCTTATTGTCGTAGGCCATGGGGCGCTCGCCCTGGAGCACGTGGATTTCCACGGTGGTCTGGCCGTCCGCGGCGGTGGAGAACACCTGGGATTTCTGGGTGGGGATGGTGGTGTTGCGCTCGATGAGCTTGGTGAAGATGTGGCCTTCGGTTTCCAGACCCAGGCTGAGGGGCGTCACGTCCAGCAGCAGCACGTCCTTCACTTCGCCGCCCAGCACGCCGGCCTGGATGGCCGCGCCGATGGCCACGCACTCGTCGGGGTTGATGCCCTTGAAGGGCTCCTTGCCGGTGATCTTCTTGACGGCGTCCTGCACGGCGGGGATCCGGGTGGAGCCGCCCACCAGGATGACCTTGTCGATCTGGGCGGCGGTGAGGCCGGCGTCCTTGAGGGCCGCGTTCATGGGGCCGATGGTCTTTTCCACCAGGTCCGCGGTGAGCTCGTTGAACTTGGCGCGGGTCAGCGTCATGTCCAGATGCTTGGGGCCGGTGGCGTCGGCGGTGATGAAGGGCAGATTGATATTGGTGGTCATGGCGCCGGACAGCTCGATCTTGGCCTTTTCGGCGGCTTCCTTCAGGCGCTGGTAAGCCATGCGGTCCTTTTTCAGGTCGATGCCGTTTTCCTTCTGGAAGGTGTCGGCGATGTAGTCGATCACCCGGTTATCAAAGTCGTCGCCGCCCAGGCGGGTGTCGCCGTTGGTGGCCAGCACCTCGAACACGCCGTCGCCGATCTCCAGGATGGAAACGTCGAAGGTGCCGCCGCCCAGATCGTACACCAGGATCTTATGGGCGTTTTCCTTGTCCAGGCCATAGGCCAGGGACGCGGCGGTGGGCTCGTTGATGATACGCAGCACTTCCAGGCCTGCGATGCGGCCGGCATCCTTGGTGGCCTGGCGCTGGGAATCGGAGAAGTAAGCGGGCACGGTGATGACCGCCTGGGTGACGGTTTCGCCCAGGTACGCTTCCGCGTCGGCCTTCAGCTTCTGCAGGATCATGGCGCTGATTTCCTGGGGGTTGTAGTTTTTGCCGTCGATGTCCACCTTGTAGGTGGTGCCCATCTGCCGCTTGATGGAGGAGATGGTGCGGTCCGGATTGGTGATGGCCTGGCGCTTGGCGATCTGGCCCACCAGGCGCTCCCCATCCTTGGTGAAGGCCACCACGGACGGCGTGGTGCGGCTGCCTTCGGCGTTGGCGATGACCACGGGTTCGCCGCCCTCCATGACGGCGACGCAGCTGTTGGTGGTGCCCAGGTCGATACCGATAATCTTGCTCATAATCAATTCCTCCTGTTTCTATCCGCGAATTTCAGTTTTTTGCTTTTCTCTATGGAAAACGGCGTCGGCCGCTTTGCCCGATTTTTTATTCCGCCACCACTTTGACCATGGCGTGGCGGATCACCTGATCCCCCATTTTGTAGCCCTTCTGCAGCACCGCGCAGACGCATCCGGGCTCGCCCTCCTCCGGCGTGCCCTGCATGACGGCGTTTTCCAGGGCGGGATCGAATTTTTCCCCGGGACGGTCGATGACCTCCACGCCCCGCTTCTCCATAGCGTCGCAAAGCTGTTTGTACACCAGCCTGACGCCGGTGAGCAGGCTTTCGTCCTGGCTTTCCTGCCCGGCGGCCCGCTCCAGGTTATCCACCACCGGCAGAAGCTGCCGGATGAATTCCCGGGCCCCGTCCTCGTAGGCCTCCGCCCGGGTGGCCTTGGTGCGCTTGCGGAAATTATCGAAATCCGCCTGCACGCGCTGGGCCAGGTTCAGGTATTCCTCGGCCTTCGCCTGGGCCTCGGCCAGGGGATCCGCTTCCGGGGCCTGCGCCTCCTGAGCTTCTTCCGTTTCCTCCGGGGCGGGGGCTCCCTCCGGGATCTCCTCCCCTTCGGGGTTCATTCGTTCGCTGTCCTGCGGCATGGTCTTCTTCCTCTTTTTCTCTTTTTTCATTTTCCATCGCCTTCTATTCGCCCAGCATCTCCGTCAGCACCTGGCCGACGGCGCTCAGGGCGCTGAGCACCTGCCCGTAGGGCATCCGGGTGGGCCCGATGACGCCCACCGCGCCGTGATGGTCCACGCCCACCTGATAGCTGGCCGTCACCACCGAGCAATCCGCCATTTCCGGCAGCCCCGTTTCCGGGCCGATCCGCACGGCGAAGGGCCGCCGGCTTTCCGCCAGCAGGGCCATCAGCTTCTCCTTCTCCTCCAGGGCCGACAGGAAGGCGCGGGCCTTTTCCACGTCGGAATACTCCGGATAGTTCAGGATGTTGTGACTGCCGCCCACGGTGAGGGTATCGGTGGCGGACTGGCGCTCCATCTGGGCCGCCAGATCGGCGATGCCCTGCAGCACCTGGGCGTCCCCGCCCATCTGCCGGGAGTAGGCCCCCAGCATTTCCTGCACTTCCTGCAGGGTGCGGCCCGCCAGATGCTCGGTGAGGGTGCGGGAAATGGCGTAGAGCGCGTCCCCGTCCAGGTTCTCGCTGACCCGGATCACCGTATCCCGGATGGCGCCGGTATCGGTGACGATCACCAGCAGCGCCGCCCCCCGGGGCATGGGCACCAATTGCAGCGTGGAAACCCGCAGCTCCGTCTGCTTGGGCATCATCACCACGGCGGTGTAGCGGGTGAACTCGCTGATGGCCTGGGCCGCGGTGGTGAACACGTCCTCCATCTGACGCACCCGGCGGGAGAAGAATTCCCTCGCCCGGGCGTCCGGCCGGGGCGGCTGATCCTCCAGCAGATCATCCACATACAGCCGGTAGGCCTTCACGCTGGGCACGCGGCCCGCGCTGACGTGGGGCTGGGCCAGATAGCCCAATTCCTCCAGGTCGCTCATCTCGTTGCGGATGGTGGCGCTAGAGAGGCTGGTTTCATACTTGCGGGAGATGGTGCGGCTGCCCACGGGCAGGGCCGTCTGAATGTAATCGTCGATGATGGCGTGCAGGATGCGCTCCTTCCGCGCGTCAATGGGATGTACCGCCATAACGGCTTCCGCTCCTTTCCCTTCCGGCTTGTTGTTAGCACTCTCACTCGTTGAGTGCTAACCACGGGTATAAGATAGCACGATTCGGGGATTCTGTCAATAGTTCGGGAAAAAATATTTTGTCGGGACATGAAAAAGCGCGGGAGGATCTTTCCCTCCCGCGCCGGTGAATCCTGCTAAACTGTGCGCGGCGCCCGGGCGCGCTTTTCTTATTTCCTCATGGGGTTCGTTTCGTCCCGCCGGGTGTGGGCGCTGCGGTGGTCCTTCCGGAAAAACAATAGCTCGACCAGGCTTTTTTCGTACGGGATGAACCGGCCGTCGTCGATCATGGCCAGGATTTCTTCTTTTTCCGCCCACCGGACGGCTTTCACCTCCTCCGGCTGCAGCCGCAGCGCGGACAGATCGACGTCCTGCGTCAGCAGATAAATATCGTCGAAACCGTTTTCCCAATGCAGGGTGACGGACGGGCGGATATCGGAAAAATCGACGTCCAGCCCAAGTTCCTCCAGCGTCTCCCGGTGCGCGGCGGAGCGGCTGCTGTCCCCGGCGGTGGCGGAACCGCCCACGCTGAAATCCCACAGATTGGACCAGCCGGTCTTGAAGGGCTGGCGCTGCTGGATCAGCATGCGCCCTTCGGCATCAAAAATGCACACGTGCACCACCAGCCGGTAGCACCCCGCCGGCACCTTCTCCCCCCGCACCATGGTGCGGCCCGTCTTTTCCCTTTCCGCGGTGTACAGATCGAACAGTTCCATCTTCATCCCTCCATCGTCAGCTCCACCGGGCAGTGGTCCGAGCCGAAAATCTCCGGGTGGATGCAGGCGCCCGTCAGCTTCTCCCGCAGCCGGTCGGACACCAGAAAATAGTCGATGCGCCAGCCGGCGTTGTTTTCCCTCGCGTGGAAGCGGTAGCTCCACCAGCTGTACGCCCCGGCGGCGTCCGGGTGGAAATAGCGGAAGGTATCGGTAAAGCCGCTGTCCAGCAGGGCGGTCATTTTGTCCCGCTCCTCCCGGGTGAAGCCCGCGCTGCGCTCGTTGGATCTGGGGTTTTTGATGTCGATTTCCCGGTGGGCCACGTTCAGATCGCCGCAGACCACCACGGGCTTTTTCTCATCCAGCGATTTTATATAATGTAAAAACGCGTCCTCCCACGCCATCCGGTAGGGCAGCCGGGCCAGGCCGTCCTGGGAATTGGGGGTATACACCGTGAGGAAATAAAAGCCCGGGTATTCCAGGGTGATCACCCGGCCCTCATGGTCGAATTCCCCGATGCCCAGGCCATAGGAAACGGACAGCGCCGGCATTTTGCTGAACGCCGCCGTGCCGGAATAGCCCTTCTTTTCGGCGTAATTCCAGTATTGATGATAGCCCGGCAGGTCCAAACTGACCTGCCCCTGCTGCAGCTTGGTCTCCTGCAGGCAGAAAATATCCGCATCCAGGGCGGAAAAGGCGTCCATGAATCCCTTGCCCAGGGCGGCCCGCAGCCCGTTCACATTCCAGGAAATCAGCTTCATTCGTGCTTCCTCGCTTCCGTATCACCGCCAGGAAACGATGTTTCCCTCCGGCATGCGTTTTTTCAGGGCGTTCCGAGGGTTCACCAGCACCGGATGCCCGCACAGGCGCAGCATGCTTTCGTCGCTCTTGCTGTCGCCGTAGGCAAAGGACGCGGCCCAGTCCGCTTCGATCCCGTTTTCTTCCAGCCATTCCTTCACCCGGCGCGCCTTTTCCGGGCCTTTGCAGTTGCTTTCCACGGCAAAGTCTTCCGTCAATTCCGTGCACAGCACCGCATCGAAGCCCAGGGCTTCCGATACCAGACGCATATAATTGTCCGTGGAGGCGGAGACCAGCACTGTCAGATCCCCCCGCTCCCGGTGCTTTTGCAGCGCTTCCTTCCCGTCCCGGAACACGGAGGGCATCAGAACGCTCCGGACGAAATCCCCGGCCAGGGCCTTCCCGTCCTCCCGGGGAAGCGAACGCAGGAAGCGCAGGGAACGGGTCTTCATTTCCCCGTCCGTCATGCCGCCCAGCAGGTATTTCACCGTGCAGCAGAGGATCCCGGCATATTCCCGCCGGGAAAGAACGCCCTTTTTCCTGGCGAAGCGCACGAAGGAAACGATGCTGTCCCCGGGGATCAGCGTGCCGTCGAAATCAAACACCGCCAGCGTCCGCCCCATACCGGTCCCTCCCTTCGCTAGTCCTTGCATTCATGGTAGCACGCCGGTATCGGGCTGTCAAGAAAATCACACGGTTTCAATGCCCGTATCGCTCTCGATCACCTGCAGCAGCTCCTCCTGGTTCCCGTCCCGGGCGTTGATGTAGCTCAGATAATCCTGCCCGCCGTAGCTGCCGTGGAATTCCCAGCACAGCTTTTCGCCCCCGCCGGTGGGGATCAGGCACAGCCGCCCGTCCCCCGCCGCCAGCCGGGGGCTCACCCGCTGCCGGGCTTCCGCTTCCGTAAGCGACGGCACCAGCGCCCCCCGGGGCCGGTGGTTCTGCCAGTAGTCCAAGGCCTCGACCCCCACCACCTGGGCGGTATCCATGCGCAGTTGCACCTTGATCTGGTCCGGATACAGGATCGCTTCCCCCTGGGTGGCGGCGAAGGAGATCACCGCCAGGTCCTGGTACACCTGGAAGTAGGTGCTTTCCATATCCTCAAAGCCCCGGAGGGCAAGGAAGGCGAGGGCGCTGTCCCGGCACTGCTCCAGGCTCTTTTCCCGGGGGAAATCCGCGCTGTCCGGGGTCATCCACAGTATTTTGCCCCCGGTTTTGGTCACCGCCGACTGCAGCGTCAGCCCGTCTGTCCGCAGCGTGACGCCCCAGCAGGGGATGTCCCCGCCCATATCGGCCCCCGGCTCCGCCTGGGCCGCCCGGTCCGCCCCCAGGAAATCCCGGGCCAGGGCGAGGGCCTCCTCCCGGGTGACAGTTTTCTGCCCCAGCCCCCGGGCCGGGCCCGGATCCGCCGCATCGGAAAAGGGCCCGTCGTAGATCAGCGTGGGGTAAGCCACCCCGCTGTCGTAGGCCGGGGCTTCCGCGTCCTCCGGGGCGCCGTAGAAGCCTTCCTCCCCCTTTACCGCCCGGTCGGACAGGCCCGCCCGGGCTTCCTGCAGCGCCCGGGTGCAGTCCGCACAGGCGGCGGCCAGGCGCGTCAGCTGCTCCGCGTCCGCCTCCGTCATTTCATTGACTCCCAGCAGCACGTTGGTGTAGTCCGTCACCTGATTGGCAAATTTCACCGCGCCCCGGGTGGCGGCGTGGTCCAGCGGCAGCAGGCTGATGCTGCGCTGCACCTGGGCCGCTCCGGCCCCCGCCCGGCCCAGATACCGCCGCAGGGCCGCCGGATCCCCGGAGAGGAGGGCCTTGTTCAGCATCAGCCCCACATCCTCCGTCTGCCGCAGGGCGGAGAGCACCGCCCCGTCGTAGATCTCCCGAAGCCTTGCCGTCAGCGCCCCACTCTGCCGCGCCCCGCGGACGGCCGCCCCCGCCGCCGCCAGCAGCAGCACGGCCCCCAGCGCGATCGCCGCCCCTTTCTTCTTCATCGGCCATCCTCCTCCATCATACCGCGAAGCGGTGCTGCCCGATCACCAATCGCACCTCCCGGCTCCAGATCCAGGCGCTGGTGGCGGTGGACGGATTGTAATAGTACACGCAGCCGCCGGTGGGGTCCCAGCCGTTCATGGCGTCCCGGGCCGCCCGGAGGGAATCGCTGTCCGGGGTCAGGTAGATCTGCCCGTCCTTCACGCAGTCGAAGGCCCCGGGCTGATAAATGACCCCGCTGACGGTGTTGGGGAACGCGGCGGAGCGCACCCGGTTGAGCACCACCGCCGCCACCGCCACCTTGCCCACGTAGGGCTCTCCCCGGGCCTCGCCGTGCACCAGCCGGGCCAGCATGTATACCTCGCTCTCCGCCTGGGAAAGGGCGGGAGATGCGTTCGTCAGGCGCACCCCCAGGGCCGCCGCCGTGGCGGACCCCACCACGCCGTCCGCCTTCAGGCCGTTTTTCCGCTGGAAATACAATACCGCCGCATAGGTGTCCGCCCCGAAGATCCCGTCCGCCGGGGCGGTCATGTAGCCGTACTGCCGCAGCTTTTCCTGGATCAGCAGCACGTCCTCCCCCCGGTCGCCCCAGGCCACCGCCCCCAGGGCGGTTGCCCCGGACTGCGCCAGCAGCAGCGCCGCCGCGGCCACCGCCAGCAGCCTTTTCGTCCCCCATCTTTTCATCCGTCCGCCCTCTCTTCCGTCTCGCGCTTATTATGCGTCGTTTTTCCGGCTCAATGCAAAAGTTTGGGGGGACCCGCTCTTTGCAGCCAAAGAGCGGATTCCCCCATACCCCCTCCCGAGAAAGCCAAAAGGGGCGCCTGGGAAGAACCTGTTTTTCCTCTTTTCTTTCGGGAAAAAGCGGCGATTGTTACGATAATATGAATTATTCGCCTTGACATTGTTAAATAAATGAAATAAAATAGAGTGAAACCTTATGCACGCAAGCGTTTGGCCGCAGCCGGCCGACGATAGAATGGAGGATACAGCCATGCATGCCCGACTCACCCGCCTGACCGCCCTTTTCCTGGCGCTCCTGTGCGTTCTGGCCTTATGGAGCGGAAGCGCCGCGGCGGAAAAGAAAACCGTTGCTTTGTCCGCCCCCCTGACGCTGCGGAGCACGCCCTCCGAACAGGGCGAAGCCCTGGCGACGGTGCCCGCGGGGGACATGGTGGCGGTGATCAGCGAAATGGGCGAATACTGCCAGGTGGTGTACGAAGGCGTCACCGGCTGGGCGTCCAGGCAGGCGCTGGGCCTTGCCGACGGCGGGACCGCCGCCGCTGCCCAGGTGCTGGTGAAAAACAGCCAGGGCAATGAGGTCAAAAAGCTGCAAAACGCCCTGAAGGAGCTGGGCTATTATTCCTCCGCCGTGGACGGGAAATACGGCAGCGGCACCGAAAAGGCCGTCTCCGCCTTCCAGAAAATGAACGGCCTGCCCCAGACCGGCGCCGCGGACGCCGCCACCCAGGCCCTGCTTTACGGCGGCGAAGCCAAAAACAGCCTGGGCGTTTCCACCGCGGCCGACGCCGGCTATACCGCGCTGCAGACCGGCAGCAAGGGCGCATCGGTCCGGCAGCTGCAAACGCGCCTGAAGGAGCTGGGCTATTATTCGGGCAAGATCGACGGCGCGTACGGCAGCGGCACCGCCGCCGCGGTTAAGGCGTTCCAGAAAAAGCACGGCCTGTCCCAGACCGGGAAGGCGAACGCCCTGACCCAGACGGCGCTGTATTCCGCCGCCGCCCTGTCCGCCGGCGCTTCCGCAGCCGGTGCGCCGACGCCCACGCCCCTGCCCACCCCCACCCCGGCCAAGGCAGGCAAGGCCACCTATCCCTTCACCACCTATACCCTTTCCTCCGTGAACCTGCGCAAGCAGGCCTCCGTTTCCTCCGCCCGGATCCTCACCGTGCCCAAGGGCGCGGAAATCAGCGTGCTGTCCCTCAGCGGGGACTATGCGAAGATCACCTATAACGGCAGGACGGGCTATATCGTATGGGATTACGCCCTGATCCCCTCCCAGTACCTGCCCGGCAAGGAGCTCAAAGAGGACGCCGAGGCGCGCCAGCATTACCCCTATCTGCAGTCCGGCTCCACGGGGAAGAACGTGGCGCTCCTGCAGGAAGCGCTGGCGGAACTGGGCTTCTATACCGGCGAGGCGGACGGCGATTACGGCGCCAAAACCCTCTCGGCGGTGAAAGCCTTCCAGAAGAAAAACGATATCAAGCAGGACGGCATGGCCAGCCCCGAAATGCAGAAGCTGGTGTTCGAAGGCCGTCCCAAAAACAGCAAGGGCTCCCGGACGGAGGTCAAGATCCTGCCCGGCTTCGCGGACGTCGACATGCGCTCCGGCGACAAGGGCGACCAGGTGACGCTGCTGCAGCAGCAGCTGGCCTCCCTGGGCTATTTTACCGGCACGCCCGGCCGGGTCTATGACAGCGCCACCGTCAGCGCGGTGAAAAAGTTCCAGAAGGATCACGGCCTGTATGTGGACGGCAACGCCGGGGCGAAAACGCGGCTGCTGCTGTCGGTGCTGGCCTCCACGCCGGCCCCCGCGGCAGCGCCTGCCGCCACGCCCACCGCCGCGCCCGTCACGGTCATTCAGCCCGCCTCGACGCCCCTCACCGCCCAGAACGTCACCGTGATCCGCAGCGGCGCCCGGGGCGAAGCCGTGCGGCAGCTGCAGCTGCGCCTGATGGCCCTGGGTTATTACACCTGCACCGCTGACGGCGTTTACGACGCCGACGATATCCAGGCGGTGCGCGCCTTCCAGCAGAAAAACGGCCTCACCATCGACGGCGTGGCCGGGCTGATCACCCAGCGGCAGCTGTATTCCGACAGCGCCCTGCCCGCCACCACCGCGGCCCTGCCCGCCTCCGTCCTGGCCACGGCCACCCCGGCGCCTACCGCCATCCCCGCCGTTCTCCAGGTTACGGAAACCCTGAAAACCGGCAGCCGGGGCGACGCCGTCGTGCAGCTGCAGAACAGGCTCAAGGCCCTGGGCTACTATACCGGCGCGGCGGACGGCATCTACGGCGCCGGCACCGCCAGCGCCGTCAAGGCTTTCCAGCGGGCCAACGGCCTTACCCCCGACGGGGAGGCCGGGCCGCTGACCCTGAACAAGCTCTCCGCCGCAAAAGCGCCCGCCGCGAAAGCGACCTCCACCCCCGCGCCCACGAAAGCCCCCGCCGCCACGCTGCTCAAATCCGGCGACCGGGGCGCCGCCGTCACGGCCCTGCAGCAGAAGCTGACCGGCCTGGGGTATCTCACCGGCAATTCGGACGGCATTTTCGGCGCGGCCACCTACCGGGCGGTGAAAGCCTTCCAGAAAAAGAACGGCCTGTCCGCCGACGGCGTGGCCGGCGCAAAAACGCTGGAGAAACTGAACTCCTCCTCCGCCATCCCCGCCGGCAGCAGCGCCGCGCCTACCCCCACCCCCGCGCCCGTCGCCGTTTACCGGGTGCCCGATCCGGCGGAGGTGCGCTACGCCAACTGGTATTCCGAGATCCGGGACCGGGCCAAGGTGATGCCCGACGTGGTGATCTACGATCCGGATTCCGGGCTGCATTTCAATCTGCACATGTTCTCCTTCGGCAAGCACGCCGACAGCGAGACCTCCACCGCCCAGGATACCGAGGTCCTCAACCGGATCTGTGGGGTGAACAGCTGGACGCCCAAGTACGTCTGGGTGATCTTCGCCGACGGGCGGGTGTACATCGGCTCCATCCACAGCCACGGCCACGAGGTGGACCATACCCCTGGCAACAACCTGGACGGCCATATCTGCCTCCACTTCCCCCGGGTCATGACCGAGGCGGAGGCCACCGGCCCCTATGCCGTCAGCCACCAGAACGAGATCAACTGGGGCTGGGAGCTGACCAAAGCGAAAATCAAATAGCGGATTACGCCGCAAAGCCGGGGACAGACCCATGGTCCGCCCCCGGCTTTCATTTTTTGGTCCTTTCCCGCATATCCCTGTACTGCGCGCAAAAAAGCCGCCGTTTCACTGGCGGCTTTCCCTCCGAAGCGTCTGACCCCTCACGCTTGCTTTTTCAGCTGCTCCAGGCAGTTTCTGCAAATCAGCTTGTCCTTGTAGCGGATCACATCCCTGGCGTCATTGCAGAAAATGCAGGCGGGATGATATTTTTTCAGGATGATCTTGTCATCCTCCACAAAGATCTCCAGCGTGTCCCTCAGGCCAATATCCATCGTCCTGCGCAGTTCAATGGGCACGACGATACGGCCCAGATCGTCCAGTTTCCGCACAACGCCTGTTGATTTCATCCGCTCTCCCCCTCCCGTGCTGGAAGTGTTTTTTCCTTTTGTTTTATATATTTTATCCATTATTTCCGCATATGTCAAGAAAAACTTCTCATATTTTCACGATTCCCGGCCAAAAAAGCGCAATTATTGTCATCCGGAAAGGGGCTGAAACCGGGGTGCTGCAAGGGATTTTCGCTCTGCTGACGGCGGCGGCGCTGGCGGCCGGGGCCGCGCGGGGACGGCTGGACAGCGTGGTGAACGCCATGCTGTCCGGGGCCCAGGAGGGCGTGACGGCGGCGCTGACGATGGCGGGGGGCTTCGCATTCTTCTGCGGATGGATCGGCGTGCTCCGTCGGGCGGGCGCGGTGACGATACTTGCGCGGGGAGCGCGGAGGCCGCTGAGGCGGCTGCTGGGGGCCGGGCTGACGGAGGACGCGCTGGAGCCCGTCGCCGTGAATCTGGCGGCCAACGCGCTGGGCCTGGGCAACGCCGCCACCCCCTTCGGCATGGAGGCCGCCCGCCGGATGGCCGCGGGGGACACCGCGGGCAACGCCCTGTGCATGTTCCTGGTGATCAATTCCTCCTCGGTGCAATTATTGCCCGCCACGGTAATCGCCCTGCGCGCGGCGGCGGGCTCCGCGGACCCCGGGGGCATCGCGCTGCCCGCCCTCATCGCCACCGCCCTGTCCACCTTCGTGGGGATCGTCAGCTGCAAGATCGCGGAGCGCCTTTCGTGAGCTGGGCGCTGTCGGCGATGATCCTCGCCTGTCTGGCGGCGGGGGCGTGGCGGCGGGGGCCGGTCTACGACGCGTTCCTGGAAGGCGCGAAGGAGGGGCTGGCCACCGCCCGGAGCATCCTGCCCGCGCTGATCACCATGCTCTGCGCGGTGCGCGGGTTCGAGGCCAGCGGGCTGACGGAGGATCTGTGCCGCCTGTGCGCCCCGGCGCTCCGGGCCCTGCGCCTGCCGGAAGAAACGCTGCCGCTGATGCTGCTTCGGCCCGTCAGCGGCTCGGCATCCCTGGCGGCATTGCGCGCCGTGCTGGATCAGTGCGGGCCGGACAGCCGGGCGGAGCTGGTGGCCAGCGTGATGATGGGCTCCAGCGAAACGGTGTTCTACACCTGCGGGGTGTACCTGTCGGCGGCGGGAGTGAAAAAATCCCGCCACACCGTGCCCTGCGCCCTGCTGGCCTGGCTGGCGGGCAGCATCGCGGCGGGGCTGCTGGTGCCGTAGAAAGCCAGGAAAAGAACAGGCGCGGAATTGACAAACAGGATCCTTCTTGCTATCCTGTCTGCAGAAGGAGGGAACGCCTGTGAGCCACGTTACGATCCCCGCGGGGTACAAATCCACCCTGTCTTTATATGAAACTCAGGAAGCCATCGCCCTGATTAAAAAGACCTTTGAAAGCAACCTGTGCCACGCGCTGAACTTAAAGCGCGTGTCCGCTCCCCTGTTCGTGGACCGGGCCTCCGGCCTGAACGACGATCTGAACGGCGTGGAGCGCCCCGTTTCCTTCGATATGCTGGAAACCGGGGAGGAGGCCCAGGTGGTGCACTCCCTGGCCAAATGGAAGCGCTACGCCCTGGCCCGGTACCGTTTTCCCCTGGGGGAAGGGCTGTACACCGATATGAACGCCATCCGCCGGGACGAAACGCTGGATAACCTGCATTCCGTCTACGTGGACCAGTGGGACTGGGAAAAGGTGATCCGGGAGGAGGACCGCACGCTGGATCTTCTCCAGGATACCATGGAGCGCATCGTCACCGCCATCTGCATCACCCTGGACCGGATCAAATGGGAATATCCCCAGGTGAAAACCGTGCTGGAAAGGCAGATCGCCTTCGTCACCACCCAGGAATTGGAGGACCTGTATCCGGACAAGACCCCCAAGGAACGGGAGAACCTGTTCCTGCGGGACCATCATACCGCCTGCATATTGCAGATCGGCGGCGCCCTCAAGTCCGGCAGGCCCCACGACGGCCGCGCCCCGGACTACGACGACTGGCAGCTGAACGGCGACATCATGTTCTGGAACAAGGTGCTGGAGTGCGCGTTCGAGATCTCCTCCATGGGCATCCGGGTCAGCCCGCAGTCCCTGGACGAGCAGCTGCGCCTCTCCGGCCACGAGGAGCGCCGGGCCCTGCCCTTCCATCAGGCGCTGCTTAAGGGCGAACTGCCCTTCACCATCGGCGGCGGCATCGGGCAGAGCCGCCTGTGCATGCTGTTGCTGGGCAAGGCCCACATCGGGGAGGTGCAGTCCTCCTACTGGGACGCCGACACCCGGGCGCAATGCGAAAAAGCCGGGATCGTGCTTCTGTAAGTCTTCCCGCCGCCGGGGCCTTCGGGGCCCGGTGTCAGTCTGTCGAAAAACCGAGGGGATGCATCGAAGGGGCCGCAGCCCCTTCGATTTTCATCCGCAGGCGGCGGCATGTACGTCGCCGAGGAGCAAATGTAATTTGCTTCCTCTATCAATTTCCGGCCGCAAAAGGAGCGTTTTCGCTTGCGAAAATGCCATGTTGCAAGAAATTGATGCATCGAAAAAAGCGGAATCCTTTTTCCCGCTTTTTTCGCGGGGTGTCGGCTTTGTCGACACCCCGCCTCCATTCCCGCCTCCGCGGAGGAAACGGATTACATCGTCCGCGTCACCGTGGACTGGAACGGGGACAAATACCCCCAGGGCAGCCTGGAGGTGTATTACGCCAACGTCCGCATCGGCCTGTACGAAGCCGCCACCGGAGTCAGGGTCAGGGATCTGGGCAGCTATACCCGGAAGCTGACGGGCTACATGCGTGTCACCAGCAACGTCACTTACCTGAACCCTTACCGGGATCTGATCTGGAGCCAGGTGCGGAATCTGTTCTGACCGCCGCGCCTTTCCCCGCGCCGCCTGATCCGGGCGGCGCATTTTCATTGACGAACGCGGCCCGATATGGTAGACTAAGCCCGTTGATTTTTCCCGAAAGGAAGCAGACCCATGAAAGAACTGATCCTCAAGATCCTGCGGGGCGTGGTGATCGGCGTGGCCAACATCATCCCCGGCGTGTCCGGCGGCACCATGATGGTGAGCATGGGCGTGTACGACACCCTGATCCATTCCATCACCCATCTGTTCAAGGAATTCTGGAAGAGCATCAAGGCGCTGCTGCCCTACGCGGTGGGGATGCTGGCGGGCATCCTGGCCTTCGCCAGCATCATCAACTGGGGGCTGGAAAACTATCAGCTGCCCACCAATACCCTCTTTATCGGCCTGATCCTGGGCGGTCTGGAGCCGCTGCTGAAAAGGATCGACCGGAAAAAGCTGGGCCCCGCCGCGGTGATCGCTTTCCTCGCGCTGTTCGCCCTGATCATCTGGCTGGGGCTGCAGAACCGGGACAGCATCCAGAACGCGGAAACCATCGATATGAACGCGGGGCAGATGCTGATCATGGTTTTCCTGGGCATGATCGCCTCCGGCACCATGATCATCCCCGGCGTGTCCGGCAGCCTGGTGCTGATGCTGCTGGGCTATTACAAGGCCGTCACCGGGGCGCTGAAAACCGTGGCCCACGGCCTGGTGCACTTTGACTTTGCCGGCCTGGGCCAGCCCATGCTGATGCTGCTGCCCTTCGTGCTGGGCATCGTGCTGGGGCTTTTCGGCGTGGCGAAGCTCATCGAATGGCTGACCCACCGTTTCCCCACCGCCACCTACTGCGGCGTGCTGGGCCTGGTGGTGGCCTCTCCCATCGCGCTTCTGATCCAGACCAATTTTACCGGCACCACGGTGCTGCTGGCCGTGGTGGCCGTGCTGACGTTCGTTGCGGGCTTCCTGGTGGCCTGGCTGCTGGCCGGCAGCGAAAAGGAGCCGGCGTGATCCGCCTGGTCGCCTGCGATCTGGACGGCACGCTGCTGTATCCCGACGGCCAACTGCCCGCCGGGATTTTTGACGTGATCCGAAGGCTGCGGGAAAAGGGCGTCCGCTTCGCCGCCGCCAGCGGACGGCAGTACGATAATCTGTACCGCCTGTTCGCCCCCGAAGCGGAGCACATGGATTTCCTGTGCGAAAACGGCGCGGTGATCGTGGCCGGCGGAAAGCAGACGGCTTCCTTTTTCCCCCGGAACACGGCGGAGCAGATCATCCGGGATATCGAGGGCGCGGGCATGCTGCTTCTGCTTTCCACCCCCGCCTTTTCCGTGCTGCGCCTGGATGCGCCCCGGACGTATGCCGACGATATCCTTTACCGCCTGCAGAACGCCGTCGCCCTGGCGGCGGACCCCGCGCTGTACGCCGGGCAGTGCGTCAAGCTCTCCGGCTTCCGGGAGGAGGGCGTGGAGGGGCTGGCCCCGCCGCTGCAGGCGAAATGGGGAAGCGCGCTGCACTGCGACATCGCCGGCCACCGGTGGCTGGATTTTACGCTCACCAACAAGGGCGACGGCATTGCGGCGCTTTCCCGGGCGCTTCAGATCCCCCTGTCCGATATCGCCGCCTTCGGGGACCAATTCAACGACGAAGCCATGCTGGACACCGTGGGCCGCCCTTACATCATGGCCCACGCCCCCGCGCCGCTGCTGGGCAAGGGCTATACGGTCTGCCGGCGGGTAATGGACGCGCTGGAAGCGATTCTTGCGGAATGAAAAAGACTTTCCCGAATTGGGATCGTTCAGCCGTCTGGCAAGAGCAAACCATCTTCCTTCATCGGTGCGCAGGGGCGGATATCATCCGCCCGATGCAGAAGGAAACATCATCCGCTGACGCAGGGGCGGATATTATTCGCCCGAAGCCACGGCGGGCGGATGGTATCCGCCCCTACGGATTGGACGCCGTTTTCCGCCCGGCTGAACAGGCTCCCGAATTTTCCGTATTTCAAATGAAAACGGCCTGGAATCCCCGCCGATCCAGTGGGATTTCCAGGCCGTTTTTTGCATTTTTATTGACCGGCATATGCTTTCTGATCTGAGGCGACCTTTTTCGGGCGCTGCACGTCGGGCGGGAGCCCGAGGTTTCGTTTTTCCTGCGTAGGGGCGGATATCATCCGCCCGATCAAACGGTGCGCAAACGCCGGGAAAACGGCTGGCAGCCCGTTATGGATCCCCGTCGCTTTTTTTCACCAGCGCGGCGATCTCCCCCCACCGGGCCAGCACGGCGTCGTAGTTTTCCTTCCGGTGCGGGAACGTACAGCCGGAGCAGTCCTTGATCCCCTGTTCCGTATAGGCGAAGTCCCCGCCGCACTTCTTCCCCAGGGCGTACAGGGGGCAATAGCAGAACAGGCAGCTGAAATCCTTATCCGGCACGCCCCCGTGGCAGGGGAAATATTCGCAGGCCCGGTTCTGGAAAAACCGGCTGCCGCTTACGTTTTCTTTTTCCGTCAAATTTCGTCCTCTCCCAGCAGCATCAGGCTGCCGTCCCGGCCGCTTTCCGTGATGTACCAGCACACAGCCTCGCCCTCCGCGTCGGTATACCGGATGCGCAGGGTGGGGAAAATATCCTCAAAGTAAGCGAAAACCTGCAGGTTGTCCCCGGGGGCAAGGGAGTCGGCGGTGCACAGCGGTGCAGCATCCGCGGGAGCGAAGGTTTCATCGTCCCATTCCACCTGCTCCAGCACAAAATCCCGCATCTCCCGCAGGGGCACGATCACAAAGGGATCGGCGTCCTCATCCACGGTCACGGGGATGAACTGCATCCCCGCCGCACCGCCCTGGAACCAGTCCATGCGGAGATCCGCGGTTTCCGCCATCTGGGGCGGGAATTCCAGCGATTCCAGGATCTCCCACATTTTTTCGCCCCAGCCGTCGGGATCGCCGTCCGGATAGACGATGAACAGGGGATAGATCTGATCCTGGCCTTCAAAAACTATTTCTGCGTTGGGGTACGGCCCGTCCACCACGCCGTCGATCTCATGCTGCCAGATCCAGCCGGGCAGCGCCCAGTCCCCGTCCAGCGGATCAAAGCCCTCCGGGGGCGTCCAGTCCGCGGGCTTGGTCCATTCCGGATCCGCCGCGCTGAGATTGGAAAAACAGATGCACGCCTGGTTTTCCGTATCCTTCCAAACGATGTTAAGCCCCTCTTCGTATTTTTCTTCCACCAGGTCCATGGGATACACCAGCACGGCCTCGCCCTCTTCGCTTACGTCCACGCCGAATTCGCTGGCGTCGTAGAGAAACGACAGGCCGAAATCGCTTTCGAACCAATCCCATTCGGGCTCCTCCGCCATTGCGGGCAGGGCGGAGAGCACCGCCAGCGCCAGCAGGAAACAAGCAAACCTTTTCACGAAAAATCCCCTCCTTTGCACTTTCATTATACCATAATCGTCGGCGTCTTTCCCTCCGGGAGCCGCCGACCCGGCCGACGGCCCTGCGGGCCCGTCGCCTGATTATTATATCACGCCGTTCCTCCGCTGACAATAGGATAATTCATATTTTCGTAATATTTTTCAATATTTTCTTAATATATACAAAAAGCGCCGGCATCCCGGCGCGGCGTCCCTCATTCGCCTTCTTCCAGCAGGCAGGGATAAAGGCTGTAATCCACGGTGCCGCAGATTCCCTCCAATCCGCCGGGGACCAGAGGCGCGGCCATCAGGCAGTCGATGTGGGGCAGGTGCACGGTAGGCCCGGGCAGGATGCCGTGATCCGCCGCCGTTTCAAAGCCCCGGGCGCGATAGTTCCGGGGATCCCCCTCCACGATGGCCGCACGGAAGCCCAATGCCGCGGCCTTTTTCATGCCGTATTCCAGCAGGTCCCTGGAGATATGCCGCCGCTGCAGTTCGGTTTTCACCGCCACGGGCGTAAGCAGCAGCAGCTCGTTTTCGTGCTTCCCCTCCAGGGGAAACCGGGAAAACATGGCGTACCCGATGATCGCGTCCGTTTCATCGGCCATCATCAGCTCCAGTTCGGGCACATGATACCGCCCCGCCCGGATCTCCTCCACCAGCCGCCGCACGAATCGCCCTTCCCGGGCGGAGTCGTACTCGGCAAACACCCGCTCCACAAAGTCCAGCGCGGCGGCGCGGTGCTTTTCAGTCACCGTTCTGATGATCCTTTCCATGCGCAGCCTCCTTCAGCCGTCCCGGAACACCCGGTCCCGCTTGACTTCCTTCTCCTCGATCTCGATCCCGTGCCGGGTGCTCCGCCGGGTGGTGACCCGGGCCAGCAGCCGGTAAACCATCACGATCAGAAACACCGGGACCAAAATGATCAGGATAAACGGCAGGATCACATCCATGCTTTCCTCTCCTCTCATTCAGCCGCGCCTTCCCTGAACAAACGCCCCGCCAGTTACCCGGCGGGGCGTGTGCTGAAGTACGATCAGAACTTCAGGCTGTTGATCTTGATGGCGGGGCCCATGGTGCTGCTCATGTACAGCGACTTGATATAGGTCCCCTTGGCGGTGGCGGGCTTGGCCTTGATCACCGCTTCCATCAGGGTGGTCATGTTCTCCACCAGCTTGTCGCTGTCGAAGGAGACCTTGCCGATGGGGCAGTGGGCGATGGCGGTCTTGTCGATGCGGTACTCCACTTTACCGGCTTTGATCTCCTGGATCGCTTTGGTCACGTCCATGGTCACGGTGCCGGATTTGGGGTTGGGCATCAGGCCCTTGGGGCCCAGCAGACGCGCGATGCGGCCGATGGTGCCCATCATGTCGGGCGTCGCAACGCAGACGTCGAAGTCGAACCAGTTCTCGCTCTGGATCTTGGCCACCAGATCGGCGTCGCCCACGATGTCGGCGCCGGCGGCTTCGGCTTCCTTGGCCTTGTCGCCCTTGGCGAACACCAGCACGCGCACCTTCTTGCCCGTGCCGTGGGGCAGCACCACCGTGCCGCGGACCTGCTGATCCGCGTGCCGGGGGTCGACGCCCAGGCGGATGCTCAGCTCGATGGTTTCGTCAAACTTCGCTTTCGCGGTCTGCTTCACCAGCTCGATGGCCTCGGCGGGATCGTACAGCTTGGTAGAGTCGATCAGCTTTTTGCTGTCGGTATATTTCTTGCCGTGTTTCATCTTTCATTCCTCCCTGTGGTGTTAACGGCGCTATGTCCTCCCACAAATAATCCTTGAGGGTTGTTCCTTCTTTTTTACTCGTCGGCCACGGTGACGCCCATGCTGCGGGCGGTGCCCTTGACCATGCTCATGGCGGCCTCGATGGAGGCGGCGTTCAGGTCGGGCATTTTGGTGGTGGCGATTTCGCGCACCTGCGCCTGGGTCAGCTGGCCCACCTTGTCGCGGTTGGGACGGCCGGAGGCGGTGTCGATGCCCAGCGTCTTCTTGATCAGCACGGGGGCCGGAGGCGTCTTGGTGATAAAGGTGAAGGAACGGTCGGAATACACCGTGATGACCACGGGAATGATGAGACCTTCCTGCTTGGCGGTGCGGGCGTTGAATTCCTTGCAGAAGCCAGGAATGTTCACGCCGTGCTGGCCCAGCGCGGGGCCGATGGGGGGCGCGGGAGTCGCCTTGGCGGCGGGCACCTGCAGCTTGATGAACGCGGTGATTTTCTTTGCCATGTTGGATGGCACCTCCTTAACAAATGTGGTAATGGCGGCGGCGTCGCCGGACGCTGCCTCCCACGGGAAACGGGAGCAGGGCGGGAAAGGGCGTCAGGCCCTTTGCCGGCCCGTCAGTCGATCTTCTCGACCTGATCGAGGTCCACCTCGATCTGCATTTCACGGCCCAGGAACATTTTGACGGTGACGCGCAGCTTCTGCCGCATGATGTCGATCTCCTCGACGATGCCGGTGAAATTGGCCAGCGCGCCGGAGAGGATGCGCACCTCGTCGCCCACGTTGATGCGGAGCTGCACCTTGCCGGCGGAGGAATTGAGCATCCGGTCCAGTTCGTCCTGGGTCAGGGGGATGGGCTTGCTTTCCGGGCCCACGAAGCCCGTAACGCCCCGGGTGTTGCGCACCACATACCAGCTTTCGTTGGTGATGATCATGTGCACCAGCACATAGCCGGGAAAGGTCTTGTGCTGGCTGGTCACCCGCTTGCCGTTGCGGATCTCCACAACCTCTTCGGTGGGAACCACGACCTCCTGGATCAGGTTCTGCATGCCGTTGTTTTCCACCGCTTTTTCCAGGTTGTCCTTGACCTTGTTCTCATAGCCGGAATACGTATGGACCACATACCATTCCAGGGTGCCCGGTCTGTCTTCGGACATTTTTGGTATCTCCTATCTGCGCTGTGCTGTTCCACACCGCGCCGATTTACGCGGCGCGTGCTTTGATTACACGATCAGGTTCACCAAAGCGGTGGAGCCCAGGTCCAGCAGGCCGATCACCACGCCCATGAACACCAGGAAAGCCAGCACGATGAGCGAATAGTTGATCAAATCCTGGCGGGTGGGCCACGTCACTTTCTTCAGCTCGCGCCACATGTTTTTGAAGGGACGAGCGATGTTGGCGGGAAGATTCTTGAAGAACCTGACGAACTTCGATTCTTCCTTTTCCTTGCCCTTCACGACATTCTTTTCATCTGCCATGATCGTCACATCCTTGCGTTTATCGGGTTTCGCGGTGAGCGGTATGCTTCTTGCAGAAACGGCAGTACTTCATCAGCTCGATGCGGTCCGGGGTGTTTTTCTTGTTCTTCTTTTTGTTGTAGTTGCGCTGTTTGCACTCGGTGCAGGCCAGCACGATGCTTTGCCGCGCTTCCTTGGCTGCCATGTGAAAACACCTCTTTCTTGGGGTCGTTTCGCCTTCGCCCCGGCGGGAAAATCTCCCCGCCGGGAGCAAAGGTTATATTTGGATTATTCCACCATGCGGACCACGGCGCCGGCGCCCACGGTGTGGCCGCCTTCGCGGATGGCGAAGCGGAGACCCGCTTCGATGGCGATGGGGGTGATCAGCTCCACTTCCATTTCCACGTTGTCGCCGGGCATGACCATCTCAACGCCCTCGGGCAGTTTGATGGAGCCGGTCACGTCCGTGGTGCGGAAGAAGAACTGCGGACGGTACCCGTTGAAGAACGGGGTGTGACGGCCGCCCTCTTCCTTCTTCAGCACGTACACCTGGCCGAAGAAATGGGTGTGGGGCTTGATGCTGCCGGGCTTCGCCAGCACCTGGCCGCGCTCGATCTCGTTCCGCTGCACGCCGCGCAGCAGCGCGCCGATGTTGTCGCCCGCCTGCGCGTCGTCCAGCAGCTTGTGGAACATTTCAACGCCCGTTACCACCGTGCTCCTGGGCTTATCCATCAGGCCCACGATCTCTACGGTGTCGGACACCTTCACCATGCCGCGCTCGATACGGCCCGTCGCCACGGTGCCGCGCCCCGTGATGGAGAACACGTCTTCCACAGGCATCAGGAACGGCTTATCCTTGTCGCGTTCCGGCGTGGGGATGTAGTTGTCCACTTCCTTCATCAGCTCGTAGATGCACTGGCACTCCGGCGCGTTCTTCGGATCGCTGCCGTCGTTCTGCATGTATTCCAGCGCCTTGAGCGCAGAGCCCTTCACGATCGGAATGTCGTCGCCCGGGAAGTCGTAGCTGCTCAGCAGATCGCGCACTTCCATCTCCACCAGCTCCAGCAGCTCCTCGTCGTCCATCAGGTCGATCTTGTTCAGGAACACCACGATGTACGGCACGCCCACCTGACGCGCCAGCAGGATGTGCTCGCGGGTCTGCGGCATCGGGCCGTCCGGAGCGGACACCAGCAGGATCGCGCCGTCCATCTGCGCCGCGCCCGTGATCATGTTCTTCACGTAGTCCGCGTGGCCGGGGCAGTCCACGTGCGCATAGTGACGGGTCTCCGTCTCGTATTCCACGTGCGCCGTGTTGATGGTGATTCCGCGCGCTTTCTCTTCAGGCGCCTTGTCGATTTCGTCGTACTTCATCGCCTGGGCATGTCCG
>JAILBG010000029.1:0-11891 GCA_024681215.1 Clostridiales bacterium | reverse complement strand
TACGCCCGGGGATTGTGCCAGGCCCGGGAGCCTTCCATGGTGAAGGCCGGGGCTTTGGCGGAAATGGTGGACAGGGAAGAGGTGGCCGGGGCGGCGGCGCCGGTGGGCACGGGGGTCCGCGGCATGCGGGGTGCGGCGGTCAGGGCGGGATTGGGGGTCAGCACGGGGATATCGTCCTCGTCGTCCTCCGGCTCGTCATCGGTGATCAGCACCGCGCTGCGCACGGGGCGCGCGGGGGCGCTCTCCTCCGCGGGAGCGTTTTCCTCCGCGGCGGATTGCAGCTTTTCGATGATGCCCTGCTTGTTGATGCCGGCGCCCAGCTTGACGCCCATTTCCTTGGCCTTCTGGCGCAGCTCTGCTACGGATAAGCTTTCAAAATCTTCGCTCATGGGTTCCTCCTTGAAACGCAATGGGTGAATGCGGACCGGAGCGGCGGAAATAAAGATGGAAAAAGACTTATGGGGCGATCACCGATAAGCCTTTGGCACCGGGGGCCTTATTTTCCGTCCTTCCGTTTCATGTGAAATGTTTTGACCTCGCTTTGAAAAATGGAATGCATGGGGGCAAAAATGGGCCGGTCGATGGGCTGATTATATCAGATATCCGCCGCCATTTCAACGGCTCCGACAAAATTCGTAGGCTCGTCACAAAAAAATTTACAGTTCCTTTACAGATTGCATAGCCCCGGGCGGCTTTTTTCATTTTCCCACGCAGAAACGGGAAAAAATCTCGTCCAGCAGCTGATCGTCCACCTGATCCCCGGTGATGCGGCCCAGCGCGCCCAGCGCTTCCTGAAGATCGATGGCCGCCAGGTCCACGGGCTGTCCGGCGGCGCAGGCGTCCGCGGCGGCCCGGAGGGAGGCGGCGGCCTGCCGGGCCAGGCGCATATGGCGCTCCTGGGTCAGTTCGTTTTCCCCGGCTCCGGCCCCGAAGGCGGCGATGCGCTTTTCCAGGGCGGCGATGCCTTCTCCCGTGACGGCGGAAACCACGGCGGGGCCGTCGAAATCCCCGGGGGAGAGGACGACTTCCCGGTCGCACTGATTGAGCACGATGATCCGGGGCGCGTCCCGGGTGTCCAGGAGCAGCTGCCGGTCCTCGTCGGTAAGGGGGCGGGAGGAATCGAACACCGCCAGCACCACGTCCGCCCCGGCGATGGCCCGGCGCGCCCGGGAAACGCCGATGCGCTCGATGGGGTCGCTGCCCTCCCGGAGCCCGGCGGTATCGGAAATGCGCACCCGCAGCCCGTCGATCATCACGTCCGCGCGGATCACGTCCCGGGTGGTGCCGGGGATATCGGTAACGATGGCGGCCTCCTGCCGGGCCAGGGCGTTGAGCAGGCTGGATTTGCCCACGTTGGGCCGTCCGCACAGCACCGCTTCCAGCCCGTGGCGGGCGATGCGGGCGCCCCGCTCGTCGCAGGCGGCGTCCAATTTTTCTGCCAGGGCGCGGGCTCCGGCTTCCAGGCCGGCGGCCGCTTCCTCCCAGGTGATCTCCTCGGGGTAGTCGATGGCCGCCGCCGCACCGGAGAGCAGGGAAAGCAGCTCCTCCTGGGCGGTGCGGATGAAGGCGCTCACCCCGCCGTCCAGCTGACGCACGGCGGCCCGGGCCGCCCGCTTCCCTTCGGCGGAGATCAGGTCCATCACGGCCTCGGCGCGGCTCAGGTCGATCCGGCCGTTGAGGAAGGCCCGGCGGGTGAATTCCCCGGGCTCCGCCGCCCGGGCGCCCAGGCGGTACAGGGCGGAAAGCACGCTTTGAGCCGCCCAATCCCCGCCGTGGAGGTGGATCTCCGCCACGTCCTCCCGGGTGTAGCTCCGGGGCGCGCGGAACAGAACGGCCATGCACTCATCCAGGGTCTCGCCCTGAAAAACGGCGTGGCCGTAGTACATCCGGTGGCTTTCCCAGGGGCGGGCGGGGGAAACGAGCGCGCTCAGAAGCGCTTCCGCTTCCGGCCCGCTGACGCGCACGATGGCGATGCCGCCTTCTCCCGGGGCGGTGGCGAGGGCGCAGATGGTATCGGTGGGCTGCATAGGGTTTCAGCCTTTCTCGGTGTCGATTTTGCGCAGGGTGTCCTGCAGGATCTCCTGCCTGAGCGCCGTCAGCCAGGGGGAAAAGGCGGCGGCGTCGAAGGCGTAGGTTTTGTTGAGCGAGTATTCGTTTTCCGACCAGGTGGACAGGGGCGATTCGTTGTGCTGGATCAGGGCCTCCATTTTGTCCAGCGCCTTGTATACCCAGGCTTCCCGGGTTTCCTGGGCGTCCATTTCCCGGTACAGCGCCGTCATTTCCGCCGAAACGCCGGCGGGCAGGGAGCGCACCCAGTTTTCCAGCAGGGAATCCTCCGTTTCCCGGTCCGCGTCGGTTTTTCTGAACACGGGAATATCGCCGGTGAAGCATTCCCCCAGATCGTGGATCAGGCACATGCGGACCACCCGGTCTGTGTCCAGATCCGGGAATTCGTCCCGGAGCAGAAAGGCCATCAGCGCCAGCCGCCAGCTGTGCTCCGCCACGCTTTCCACCCGGCCTTTGGCAGTGGTGCAGTGGCGGGGCGTATCCTTGAGCCGCTCCGCCGTGTGGAGGATGGAAAGGTATTCTTTCGCGTTCATGGCTGCTTTTCCTCTTCTTCCGCGGCCTTGAGCACCTTGGGCACGAAGCCGGAAAAGGCGGTGGAGCCCTCGCTGCTTTCCACGGTCAGGTCCCCGGCGGCGCCGCGCATGGTTTCCCGGGCGATATAGAGGCCCATGCCCCGGCCCTCGCCCTTGCCGGACACCCCGGCTTCGAAGATGGCGGCGCGGTTCCTTTCGGGGATCATGGGGCCGTTGTTCCGGACGGTGAACGAGAAGCTCTTCACGTCCTCCGAAAGCGCGATCCACAGGCAGGGATGCTCCGTCCCTTCCAGGGCGTCCATGGCGTTGTCGATCAGGTTGGACAGCACCCGGCACATTTCCCACGCCGGCAGGGGCAGCTCCTTCCAGGAAGCGTTCACATCCAATTCCACCCGGATGCCGCGCTTTTCCGCCTCCGTCACCTTGGCCCGCAGCAGGGCGTTCACCGGGGCGCAGGCGGTTTTCATGGTGCGGCTGACGGAGCGGATATCGCCGTAGACCTGCTCGATATATTGGTTGGCCTCGTCGTATTCCCGCATTTCGATCAGGCTGTACACCACCTGCAGGTGATTGAGAAAATCGTGGCGCTGGGCCCGCAGGGCGGTGTTCAGGTCCGTCATCTGGGTGACGGTCTCATCCAGGCCCTGGAGCTTTACGGACATCCGGACGGCCTTCGCAGCCTCCCGGATGTCCATGACCGCGCCCCAGGTGACGGCGATGGCCAGCGCCAGCACCAGGATATCGCCCAGGGGACCGTTGAGCATTTTATTGAAACGGTCGTTGAGCACCAGCACCGCCAGCGCCACCACCGCCGCGATCTCCATGGCGTTGATGACGATGACGTACAGCGCGGCCTTGCGCAGATTGAACTGTGGCTGGATCTTCACTCCTTCATCTCCTTACGGGCGGTTTTTCAGGCCCGGCGGACGGCCTTCACATCCTCCGGCGGCAAAAGCGAAAGCAGCGAGCGCCGGGCGTTTTCACAGTCGGACACCCACAGCTCCGGGGGGAACAGCAGGGTGATGCCCTCCTCCGGCAGGTTCATATACACCGGCGTTGGGCCGGGGGCGCCGGCCGCCAATCCGGAAAGGATTTCCCGCACCGCGGGGATCTGATCCCGGCGCAGGCGCAGATAGAGCTTTTCCGGGGCGGCCTTTGCTTTCTGGGCGTCGGTCATGGGGGGCGGCGCTTCTTTGCTGACGCCCACGGGGACGCCGTGGGCCATAGGCTCGATCACGTCGACCAGGAGTTTTGGGTCCTCGTCCTCCCGGACGGACAGTTTGCCCGTCACCAGCACCGCCTGGTCGGCGGCGATCTCCCGGTGGAAGCGCTCGTACACCCGGGGGAACAGCAGGCATTCCACCTGGCCGGTCTGGTCCTCCAGGGTGAGGAAGCCCATCATGGCGCCCTTCCTGGTGGCCTTGCCGTGGGTCTCCACGATGATGCCGCCCATGGTGACCCGCTTCCCGTCCTCGGACAAGCCCTGGTCCTCCCGTTCGGAAAGGGCGGCCAGATCCGCGGTGGAGAAGCTCAGATGCTTCATGGAATCGGCGTATTCGTCCAGGGGATGGGCGGAGCAGTAAACCCCCGTCATTTCCTTTTCCTGGGCCAACAGCTCCTTGAGAGGGTATTCCGGCAGATCGGGATAGGTTTCCGGCGAAATCATGCTTTCCGCGGGCTGGCCGAAATCGAAAAGGGAAAGCTGGCCGGACACATTCTGCTTGCGCTGGTTCGCCCGGGCGTCCATGGCGCTTTCAAACACCGCCAGGCACTGGGCGCGCTTCGCGCCAAGGCCGTCGAAGCACCCCGCCTTGATCAGGCTTTCCACGGCGCGCTTGTTCACGTCCTCGCCGCTCACGCGCCGGCAGAAATCGAAAATATCCCGGAAGGGACCGTGGGCCTGCCGCTCCTGCACGATGCTTTCCACCGCCTTGTCGCCCACGTTCTTGACCCCGCCCATGCCGAAGCGGATGCCCTGCTTTCCGTTTTCCTGGGCGTCCACGGTGAAGGGGCGGAAGGAGGAATTGATCCGGGGAGGCAGGATGGGGATGCCCTTCTGGCGGCAGTAGTAGATATAGGCCGCGATCTTGGCGGCGTTGCCGGTGACGGAATTCATCAGCGCGGCCATGAACTCCGCCGGATAATGATATTTCAGATAGCCCGTCTGCAGGGCCACCACGGCGTAGCAGGCGGCGTGGGGCTTGTTGAAGGCATAGGAGGCGAAGGCGGTCATTTCATCGAAGATGGATTCGGCGGTTTCCGCGGGGATGCCCTTCGAAACGGCGCCGGGGATGTGATCCTCCTCGCTGCCGTAGACGAAATTCTTCCGTTCCTTGGCCATCACGTCCTTTTTCTTTTTGGCCATGGCCCGGCGCACCAGATCGCTGCGGCCGTAGGAATAGCCCGCCAGGTCCCGCACGATCTGCATCACCTGCTCCTGGTACACCATGCAGCCGTAGGTCACATCCAGGATGGGGGCCAGCAGGGGGGTTTTGTACTGCACGGTCTCCGGGTGCTCCTTGCCCCGGATATAGCGGGGGATGGATTCCATGGGGCCGGGACGGTAGAGGGAAATGGCGGCGATGATATCCTCGAAGGTGCGGGGGCGCATGTTGGTAAGGAAGGTGCGCATGCCGCCGCCTTCCAGCTGGAACACGCCGTCGGTGTCCCCGGCGCAGATCATGTCGAACACCCCGGGGTCGTCCATGGGGATGTCCTCGGGCTTCAAGCGGATGCCGCGCTTTTCGATCATGTCCAGGGTGTCCCGGATGACGGTGAGGGTGCGCAGGCCCAGGAAGTCCATTTTCAAAAGCCCCAGCTTTTCGATGATCCCCATGGGGTACTGGGTGGTGATCACCTCGTCGTTTTTCTGCAGGGGCACGTAATGTGTCGCCGCCTCCCGGGTGATGAGCACGCCGGCGGCGTGGGTGGAGGCGTGGCGGGGCATGCCCTCCAGGGTGGATGCGGTGTCGATGAGGCGGCGCACCCGGGGATCGGTGTCGTACATGGTTTTCAGGTCCGCGCTCTGGCTCATGGCCTTTTCCAGGGTCATATCCAGCGCCATGGGCACGGCCTTGGCCACCTGGTCCACTTCCGCGTAGGAATACCCCAGCACCCGCCCCACGTCCCGGATCACGCCCCGGGCCGCCATGGTGCCGAAGGTGATGATCTGGCAGACGTGATCGTGGCCGTACTTCCGGGCCACATAGTCGATGACCTCCTGGCGGCGCTCGTAGCAGAAATCCACGTCGATATCCGGCATGGACACCCTTTCCGGGTTCAGGAAGCGTTCAAAGAGCAGCTGATACCGGAGAGGGTCCAGCATGGTGATGTTCAGGCAGTAGGCCACGATGCTGCCGGCGCCGCTGCCCCGCCCGGGGCCCACCATGATGCCGTGGTCCTTGGCGTATTTGATGAAATCCCACACGATGAGGAAGTAATCCACGTATCCCATCCGGATAATGACGCTCAGCTCGTATTCCAGCCGCTCCCGGGCCGCCCGGTCGTCCGGGGCGTAGCGGGCTCGCAGACCCTCCTCGCACAGCCTTCGCAGCATGCCCTCCGCCGTTTCCCCGGCGGGCACGTCGTAGCGGGGCAGGTGCACGGTATGGAAATCGAAATCCACCCGGCAGCGCCGGGCGATCTCCTCCGACCGGGACACGGCGTCCTGCAAATCCGGGAACAGGGCGCGCATCTCTTCCTCGGATTTGACGTACAGCTCCTGGGTGTGCTGGCGCAGGCGCTGGTCGTCCTCCAGGGTCTTGCCCATCTGGATGCACATGAGCACCTCCTGGGCGTCCGCGTCCTCCCGGCGCAGGTAATGGCAGTCGTTGGTGGCCACCAGGGGCGCGCCGGTTTTCCGGCTCATTTCCACCAGCCGGGGCAGCACGGTCTTTTCCTCCGGCAGCCCGTGGTCCATGATCTCGATGAAATAATGATCCGGGCCGAACAGGTCCTGCATGGTGCGGACGTATTTTTCCGCGTCGCCGTATCTTTCCTCCAGCAGCAATTTGGGCAGGTCCCCGGAAATGCAGGCGGACAGGCAGATCAGCCCCTCGTGGTGTTCTTTGATCAGGGCATAGTCCATCCGGGGCCGGTAATAAAACCCCCGGGTGAAGGCCTCGCTCACCAGATACATGAGGTTCTGATAGCCCGTTTCGTTTTCGCAAAGCAGGATCAGGTGGCTGTATTCCCGGCTCAGGGTGCGCTTGTCCTCCATGTCCGGGCAGACGTAGGCTTCGCACCCGATGATGGGGCGGATGCCCTCGTCCCTGCAGGCCATATAGAATTCCACGGCGCCGTAGAGCACCCCGTGGTCCGTCACGGCGCAGCTGTCCATGCCCAGCTCTTTTACGCGCCGGACCAGCTTTTTGATCCGGCACGCGCCGTCCAGCAGGCTGTATTCCGTATGCAGATGCAGGTGCGCGAACGCCACGGCGTCTCCCTCCTTTTTCGGCCTATTTTTCCAGATATCAGTATACCAAAAACCCCCGGGGATGTAAAGAAAGAGAACACAGCGGGAACAGGGGGCTTTCTCCGTGTAAAATTTTCCTCCGGGGGATGGCGCTTCGGGGGAAAAAGTGTTATAATGCAATGTAGCCTTAGAATGGGCTCATGGGCGGATTTCTGGGGCGCTGACAGAGGAAGAAAATGGAGGATGAAACCGTGAAAATCGCGCGCGTCATGCTGCTTGCGCTCATTCTGTGCCTGGCGTTGGTGCCCACGGCCGCCGCGGGCGGCAAGCCTGTGATTTATTACGGCGAGGTGAGCCGTCAGCGCTGGACCAGCGCGGATACGCATATCTACAAGCAAATGGACAAGGAAGGCCCGCAGTATCCCTTCTATTACGGGGCCGGGAGAAAAATCAACATCACCATGGTCACCCCCGGCTGGGTGGAGATCAAAATGGATAACGGCGACGTGGGCTATATCCTCCGGCAGCGCATCGACGTGATCGGCAACGCCAACCCCGGCGTGACCCCGGATTATCCCATCTGGCCCATGCCTTACTATACGGTCGTGGACCGGACGGTGGAAGTGAAGAAGGAAAAGGACGCCGCCAGCGATACGCTGTCCACCCTGACGGAGGGCGCGCGCATCGCCATCGCGGGGTTTGAGGACGGCTGGGCCGTGGTGATCCACAAGCGGGTGTACGGCTACATCGACACCCGGGACCTGAAGGAAGTTTATCCCGTGGCCGGCAGCGAGGACGCCGCCGACGCCCAGACGCCCATTTCCGTATTTTCCTCTTTCTATAACGACAACCCGGACCGCATCGTGAACCTGGGCGTGTGCTGCAATTTCATCAGCCACGTGCTCCAGCCCGGGGAGGTAATGAATTTCAACAACGAAGTGTCGCCCTTCAGCGCGGCCAACGGATATAAGCTGGCGCCGGTGCTGGTGGACGGGGAGACCAAGCAGGGCTACGGCGGCGGCAGCTGCCAGGTGTCCTCCACGCTGTGGGATACCCTCATGCAGCTGCCCGGCATCACGGTTCTGCACCGCAATCCCCACGGGGACAACGCCGCCTCTTACCTGCCCCACGGCATGGACGCCGCCTCCGGCACCCCCACCCAGAACTTTATTTTCCGCAATGATTACGATTTCCCCATCCGCATCGACGCCTCCACCCACGATCTGGTGCTGTTCATCGCCGTTTACAAGGAGATCTGATCCATGAAGCGCGTGCTGATCCTTCTCCTTGCGCTGGGGCTGGCGCTGCCGGCGTCCGCTTGGGGGACGGAGCCGGAATGGGCCTCCCTGCCGAGGCTGTATACGGCTCACGTGTGCGTGAGCGCCCGGGTGTTTTCCTCCTGGGAAGGAACGACGGGCGTCGATCAGATCGGCACCATCGCCAAGGACCGGTATGTGACGGTGCACGCCCTGTACCCCACCTTCGCCCTGGTGACCTACAAATCGGATAACCTGACGGGCTATGTGAAGCGCGTGTGCCTGGATTATCCAAAAACAGTGGACAGTTTTACCACCCCGCCCTACGGCGTGGACTTCAATCACTTTATTTCCACCGTGGCCGCCCAGGACGCGCCGGTAACCAGCGCTCCCGGCGGCGGGGATACGTTCATCACCCTGCACGCGGGGGCGCGCCTGAGCCTGATCGGGTTTGTGGACGGATATGGGAAGCTGATCTACCATCGGGAGTACGGCTACGTGGACGCCCGGCTGCTGGACGAGATCCTGCCGGTGTACGAGAGCCCGGAGGACGCGGACGCCGCCCGGCCCATCGCGGCCTATACCTCCTTCTACAAAATCACCACGGACGAGAGCAACCTGAACCGCATGACCAATATCGCCGTGGCCTGCCGGAAGCTGGGGGAGGTGCCCCTGCCCCGGGAGGCAGGCTGGATTTCAACGCCGATATCGGCCCCTACCGGGCGTCGGAAGGCTACATGCCCGCGGGGGTCCTGGTGGAGGGCGAGCTGCAGCAGGGCTACGGCGGGGGCACCTGCCAGGTGAGCTCCACGCTGTACAACGTGGTGCTGCAGCTGCCGGGGCTGACGGTATTGCAGCGCCGGGCCCACGGGGACAACGGCGCGTCTTACCTGCCCATCGGCGTGGACGCCGCGGTGGGCAATTCCACGCTGAATTTCCGTTTCCGCAACGATTATGATTTCCCTATCCGCATCGACGGATATTCCCAGGACGGAGCGCTGACCATCGCCATTTACCGGACGGAATAAAAAACAACGCACGCAGGAGGATAATCCTGCGTGCGTGTTTTTTTACCCGATGCAGGCCATGCCGTTCCCTACTATGAAACAGCTCAAAAACCGCTTGCGTCCCCGATCAATCCCATGCGGCTTTCTCGGGAGGGGGCGTGGGGGGAACCGCTTTTTGGCCTCCAAAGAGCGGTTCCTCTTGAGCTCCGTAAAACAGTATCATTTCTTGATCCCCTAAAAACATCGTGTTTTCAAGGCTTGCGGCGTGATCGTTCACGCCGTTTTTGTTTTCGTCAGTTCTTCCAATGGAATGAATCCAATGCCGTTGTACTCGATGTAGATGTGCTGGACTCTATGCCCGCTACTTTTGTCCGGTGCGCCGATGTAGATGGCTTTCACCAATTCATGCAGCACAGAACCATCCAGCTTTTCGATACCGACATGGGTCTTGACCGATTGAATGAACTGCTCGATTCCTTCATTCTGCTTTTCCTGTACTTCGATCTCTTTCTGCAGGCGAGCCGCTTCTTCCTCAAGCTGTTTCTGCTCCGCTTCGTAACTCTGACTGAGCAGTTCGTATCGGCTATCATTCAGTCTGCCGGCTGCATTGTCCTCATAGATCTTGATGAACAGGCTCTTGAGTTCTCCAATGCGTTTTTCGTTGCGAGAAAGATGCTTTTCCCGGATGCTGATTGCTTCCCGACATTGCAGTAGCTTTCTTTCTTCCATCACCCGGCGAAAATGGTTTTCATATCGCAGGATATGGCCCATCACCATTTTCAGATGTGCCAGCACCATTTCTTCCAGCACGATCTCCCGGATGTAGTGAGAAGAGCATTTTGTACCATCTAATTGATGCGTCTTGCACGTAAACCGTTCCTGGTTGGGGCTTGTCATGATCCGACTGGAATAGTACATCTTCTCCCTGCAATCGGCACAGAACACCAACCCGGAAAAGATGCTGCTTTTGCCTGAGCGGGTCCTGCGATGGCGATGCTTGCGGATTTCCTGCACGCGCTGAAATACATCTTCTTCGATGATCGCTTCGTGATGGTTGGGGAAGACCGCCTGTTTGTCCTCCGCGTTCAGACGCCGCTTCTGATCCCACAGGGAATTGGAGTAACTCTTGAAGTTTACCAAACATCCTGTATAATCCCGCATCTCCAGGATCTGCGCTACCACGGCGCAGTTCCAATGGCAGGGATTCTCCGGGATCACGCTGAAAGCGTGGATGCCTCGCTGGTTCTTGTAGGCTGCCGGACACAGGATGTTTTCCGCTGTGAGCTGATTGGCGATCTGGTGCGGGCCTCGGCCTTCCAGACACATATCGAAGATACGCTTGACGATTGCCGCCGCCTCCGGATCAATCAGCCAACGATTCGGATCATGGGGATCCTTCACATAACCGTATGGCAGATTGGATGCGATGGAAATGCCGCGCTCGCCTTTGGAGCGGTTGATTGCGCGGACTTTCCGGCTGATGTCGCGGGCATAAAACTCGTTGAACCAGTTTTTAATCCCGGCGAAATCATTGTTCACGCTGGCCTGGTCGATGGTGTCGAAATTGTCCGTGATGGCGATGTACCTGACGCCATGCTGTGGGAACGTAAAGTTGGTGTAAAGCCCCACCATTGCGGAATTGCGTCCCAGGCGGGAAAGGTCTTTCGTGATCACCACGCCCACTCTGTCTGCTTCGATCTCCGCCAGCATTTGTTTAAACCCTGGCCGCTCGAAATTGGTTCCGCTGTAGCCGTCGTCTACGAAAAAAGTGGGATTGGGAAAACGCTTTTCCTTAGCGAAGCTGAGAAGAACATCCTTCTGGTTTTCGATGGAAGTACTCTCACCCATCCGCTCATCTTCCTGGGAAAGCCTGCAATACAATGCCGTGATTTTTGCCCCTGACATATGTTCTTCCTCCTTTTTTGTCGGGGCATCTGTCGGTACAGGATTGGTCGATTTGATTATATCATATCTCAGCTGCTCTGTCATGGTTTTCCTCCGCGTTTTCTCCGGGATCACAACATATTTCTTTTCTCTCCATAATCCGCTCCAACTTCCGGGTGAAGCACTCCGTTCCCTCGTAACTGCCGGAAACGATGTAGGTCGTTCCGTGGATTTTGCGTTTCAGGGTGATTTTGGGAATCCAATAAGCCGAAAGGTTCCGGACCGTAATACAGCCTTTCTCATCGATTGATACCCTGCTATGAGAACTGAATTGATTTTTGCTATGCATGGTTTCTCCTCTTTTTCTTTTCAGGCGCAGATCTTATCTTGGTATTAAGGCAATCAGAAAAAATTACAAATACTCGTTTAACGATTTTTTGTTTTCCCTCTGTCTGTTTTTCGTTCTCACAAGACAAATGCTAAAGTCATCCTTTCATGTTTTGCAAAAAACCTAAATTGTTTTTCGCGTTCCAACAGACATACTGAAAAGCCTCCTTTCCCTGACCGGGTTTTTCTCTAACTCATATGATACACGAGAACATATGTTCTTTCAAGAGGCAGAAGAAAATTTTATCTTTCGCTAAATGCATGCTTATTGACTGAGGAAAAAACAAAAACAGACCTGTAATCATTTACAGGCTTCAGAGTAGTTATCATTTGGTTTTTTCAC
>JAILBG010000131.1:0-20965 GCA_024681215.1 Clostridiales bacterium | reverse complement strand
CCGCATCGCCTACAAGAAGGGCTGCATGGACGCCAGCCCCGTGATGCTGGAGCCCATCATGCACGTGGAAGTGTTCGTGCCCGACGAATACATGGGCGATATCATGGGCGATATGAACAAGCGGCGCGGCCGCATCATGGGCATGGATCAGGTGGACGGGCTGCAGCGCGTCACCGCCGAAGCGCCCATGGGTGAAATGTTCAAGTACGCCACCGATCTGCGCTCCATGACCCAGGCCCGCGGCTCCTTCACCATGCGGTTTGAACGCTATGAGGAAATGCCCGCCGACGCCGCCAAGAAGATCATCGAAAGCGCGCAGAAGGACGAGGAAGAAGAAGAATAATCCACATTCGGGAACGCCCGGCTTTTTCGCCGGGCGTTTCTCCATCTTCGGATCTTTTTTGAAGGGAGCGGACGCTATGAAAAAAACGATCTGGCTCATCCTGCCCGTGGTCATCATCGCCGTGGTGCTGGTGGCCATGTACGCCGGCCAGCGGAATTCCCTGTCCGACCAGAATCAGGAGCTGACCCGTCAGCTCAGCGAAGCGGACCTGGCCGTGAAAACTACCCAGGAGCTGGCCGACAGCCGGGTCGCCGCCGTGGAAAGCGACCTGGACGCGGCCAATCAGCAGAAGGAAGAAGCGGAAGCCGCCCTCAACGAAGCGGAGGCCGCCCTCAACGCCGTTACCGCGGAGCGGGACGATCTGCAGGCCAAAAATACCGCCGCCGTGAGCCAGCTCAACGACGGCATCCGCCAGGCCCAGCAGGCCTTGTACGCCCTCACCGGCGAGGAAGCCGGCCCGGAAAAGGATCTGCGGGAAGCTAAGACGCAGCTGGAGGAGACCCAGGTGCTGCTTTCCTCCGCTCAGGATGAGATCGCCGCCTATCAGCAGGCGGCCGCCGAGGCCGAGGAAGCCCACCGCCAGGCGCTGGAAGAAGCCCAGAAGGAAACGAAAGCGGTCAATCAGGCGCTGCAGGACGTGCAGGCGGAATTGTCCGCTTTGCGGGACAGCCTCCCCGGCCGGATCGACGAGGCCGTCACCGCGGCCCTGGCGGAAACGGAACAAACAAAAGTCACCGTGGTGCAGGGCGAAGCGCGCGAAGCCGTGCTGGAGCTCGACAGCCTTTCCGCTTTGGAGAACGCCGATCTGGCTCCCGGGGAATATGTGCTGATCCTCCGCATCCTGCACGGGGAAACGGAAGCGGGACGGCTGGAGCTGCCCTATACCGTTGCGGCGCAGGAAGAAGCCCCGGCGGAGGGAACAGAGGAAGCCCCGGCAGAGGAAACGCCCGTGGAAGCCGTGCCGGAGGAAACCCCGGCGGAAAAAGCGGACCCCGCCCCGGTATCGGAAGAAGCAGCGGCCCCCGCCGAACCGGATGCTCCGGTGAAGGAAGAGGATGCCGCCTGAGGACGGCGCCGCCTGATCGCTGTACGCAAAAACCCGCCGGACAATCCCGGCGGGTTTTTCTGTGTGTCGGTCGATCAGCTGGCGCTGGGTTCCTCCGGTTCGGCAGCGGCCTGTACCGGCGCGCGCCGCGGACGGCGGGCGGGCTTGGCCGGCTCGCCGTTTTCCAGCTTCGGCTTTTCCCCGTTTTCGATGACTGCCTTGGTCACGGTGCACTTGCGCACGTCCTTTTTCCCCGGCAGATCGAACATGGTATCCAGCAGCGCGCCTTCGATGATGGAGCGCAGCCCCCGGGCGCCGCTCTTGCGGGCGATGGCCTGCCGGGCGATCTCGCGGACGGCGTCTTCGTCAAACGCCAATTCCACCCCGTCCAGGGCCATCAGCTGCTGATACTGCTTGACCAGGGCGTTCCGGGGCTCGGTCAGGATCTGCATCAGCGCGTTTTCATCCAGCGCGTCCAGCGTCACCGTCACGGGCAGCCGGCCCACGAATTCCGGGATCAGCCCGAACTTCATCAGGTCCTCCGGCCGCATTTGCCTGAGCACGTCCCCCACGTTCTGGCTGCTCTTCCCCTGGGGATCGGCGCCGAAGCCCAGCGCCTTTTTCCCGATCCTCTGCTCGATCAGGCGGCTCAGCCCGTCGAAGGCGCCGCCGCAGATGAAGAGGATGTTGGTGGTGTCGATCTGCAGGCATTCCTGGTGTGGATGCTTGCGCCCGCCCTGGGGCGGCACGTTGGCCAGCGTCCCTTCCAGGATCTTGAGCAGCGCCTGCTGCACGCCTTCGCCGCTCACATCCCGGGTGATGGACACGTTTTCGCCCTTCCGGGCGATCTTGTCGATCTCGTCGATGTAAATGATGCCCCGCTGGGCCGCCTGGATATCGTTCCCCGCGGCCTGGATCAGCCGCAGCAGGATGTTTTCCACGTCCTCGCCCACGTAGCCCGCCTCCGTCAGGGCGGTGGCGTCCACGATGGCGAAGGGCACGTTGAGGATCTTGGCCAGGGACTGGGCCAGGTAGGTTTTTCCGCAGCCGGTGGGCCCCACCATCAGGATGTTGGATTTCTGCAGCTCCACCCCATCCTTGGGCAGCTTCGCGCCGATGCGTTTGTAATGATTGTACACCGCCACGCACAGCGTGCGCTTCGCCTGCTCCTGCCCGATCACGTATTCATCCAGCACTTCCTTCATTTCCGAAGGCGTGGGGATCTCCTTCATGGTGGGCGCTGCGGCCATCAGGTCCATATCGTCGGCCAGGATCTCCTGGCACAGGGCGATGCACTCATTGCAGATGTACGCGCCCGGGCCGGCGATGATCCGGCGCACCTGATCCTGGGTTTTGCCGCAGAAAGAGCAGCGGTGCTTGGGCATATTGATGGGTTCCTTCGCCATGGCGTTCCTTTCTGGTCCTGTCCGGTCTTATTTCTTCCGGGGCTGATAGATCTCGTCGATGATGCCGTATTCCAGGGCTTCCCGGGCGGACATAAAATAGTCCCGCTCCACGTCCCGCTGCACCTTTTCCAGCGGCTGGCCCGTCATTTCCGCCATCAGGGCGTTCATTTTGTTCTTGGTGCGCAGCAGCCATTCGGCATGGATGGTCACATCCGTGGCCTGGCCGGAAGCGCCGCCGGAGGGCTGATGGATCATGATCTCACTGTTGGGCAGGGCCAATCGCTTGCCCTTTTCCCCCGCCATCAGCAGGAAAGCGCCCATGCTGGCCGCCAGGCCCACGCACACCGTGCGCACCGGGCACTTGATGTAATTCATGGTGTCGTAGATCGCCATGCCTGCGGTCACGGAGCCGCCCGGGCTGTTGATGTACAGATTGATATCCGCGTCCGGGTTGTCCGTTTCCAGGAACAGCAGCTGCGCCACGATGGCGTTTGCCACCTGGTCGTTGATTTCGCTGCCCAGGAACACCACCCGGTCCTTCAGCAGCCGGGAATAAATATCGTACGACCTTTCCCCATGGGCGGTCTGTTCGATCACATACGGGATGAGAGACATCTGCATCCTCCTTCCGTCAACCACTATCTTATGAGGTTCCGCCTGTCCTTATTCTTCTCCGGCCTTTTCGGCGGCTTCGGCGGCGGCCTGCACGGCCTTGGCGGCGTCCGCGGCGCTGACGCGCTCGCTTTCGTCCTTCTCCTCCACCTGGGCGCTTTCAACGATCAGGTCCACCACCCGGCGGATGGCGGCGTTTTCCTTGAGGTATTCCTTCTGCCGGTCGCTGAGGGACGCCTTGAATTCGTCCGCGGGCTTGCCGGCGCGCTGGGCTTCTTCTTCAACGGCCTTGTCCACGTCTTCCTCGGTGGGCTCGATGCCTTCCTTCTTCACCATCGCTTCCAGCACCAGCTGCATCTTCACCCGGTTCTTGGCCTCGCTGCGGTACATATCCCGCATCTGCTCTTCGGTCTGCCCGGTGTATTTGAGATAGTCCTCGTATTTGAGGCCCTGGTACGCCATGCGCATCTGCATTTCCCGCAGCATCATGTCGATTTCGCTTTCGATCATGGCGTCGGGGATATCGCAGTCGGAGGCGTCCACCGCCGCCTGGATCAGCTCGTTTTCCAGCTGCACGGAGGCGTTCTTCTGCGCCCGTTCGTTCAGCTCCTTGACGATGTTTTCCCTGTAGGCGGCAAAGGTGTCAAATTCGCTGACGTCGGCGGCGAAATCGTCGTCCAGTTCGGGCTTCACCCGCACCTGGATGCCGTTCACCTTCACGTGGAACACGGCGTCCTTGCCCTTTAAGTTCTCGGCGTGGTATTCGTCCGGGAACTTCACGTTCAGATCCTTTTCTTCCCCGGTCTGCATGCCCACCATCTGCTCTTCAAACCCGGGAATGAAATGGCCGCTGCCGATTTCCAGGGTCTGCTTTTCGGCGGTGCCGCCCTCAAAGGCCACGCCGTCCACGCTGCCGGCGTAGTCCAGGTTCAAGATATCGCCGGTTTCCACGGCCCGGTCGGTGACGTCGGCCATGGTGGTGGCCTTCTCCACATCCTGCTGGATGCGGGCGTCGATTTCCTCGTCCGTCACCTTATGGGTATACTTGACGCCCTTGAGGCCCTTGTAATCCCCCAGCTCCACGTCGGGCTTGACGAACACCTTGACCGTGAAAAGCAGGTCCTTGCCCGCGCCGATCTGCTTGAGCTCGTCCATTTCGGGCCGGTCCACCACCTGCAGATCATTTTCCTTCACCGCCGCGTCGTACTCGTCGGGGAACACGATCTCCAGGGCGTCGTCATAAAAAACGCCTTCGCCGTACATATTTTCAATGATCTTCCGGGGCGCCTTGCCCTTGCGGAAGCCGGGCACGTTCACGCGGCCGCGCATTTTGAGATACGCCTTCTGCATCGCCTCGTCGAATTTTTCCGCGGGCACTTCAAACGCGATCTTCACCTGATTGCCGGAAATCTTTTCAACCGTGTAACTCATCTCAGGAACACCCTCCAATTTCGCCTCTCTCGGCATGGTCGGCTTTGGCCCGGGGCACAAAGCGCTACCGTGCATTCTACCATAAAAAAACAGGAAATGCAAGCATTTCCCGTTTATGTCAAACAACAGATTTACAAATCATTTCACCCGGTACGTCATTTCAATCTGTTTCCCCGCCAGAAAAAGGATCTCCTGCCGCCGGGTCGACGAAAGGTTTTCCGCCGCCTCCTCCAAAGTCAGCCAGGCCGTGCGGGAAATTTCTGTTTCATCGCAGGCTGCCAGCGCGTCCATCTGCGCCTCGGCCAGGAAGTAAACCACGGTTTTGATGGTGTCCGGCCTGCCTTCCCGGGCCAGGGGATGGCTTTCCTCTTCCCGGAAACCGCTTACCAGACGAACGTCCAGCCCCGTTTCCTCCCGGATCTCCCGCAGGGCGGTTTCCTCGTCTGTTTCTCCTGCCTCCACGTGGCCCTTGGGAAAGCTCCAATGCCCGTCCGACTCCCGGACCATGGCAAAGCGCGTTTCCTCCCCGTTTCGGGCAAACACCACCGCCCCGCTGCATTTTTCATTCTTCATCCGTCTTTCCCTCCCGCAAGGCTTTCAGCAAGAACGCGCCGATCTGGCTTATGCTGGCCTTGCTCTCCCTGAAGCCGAAGGCCTGGAACACATGGCACATTCCCGCCCAGCGGACGATCTGCGCTTCCACCCCGCAGGCGAGCAGCTTCTTTTCCAGCATTTCCGAATCGCTGAGCAGGATCTCGTTGGCGCCGCAGTGGATCAGCACCGGCGGCAGGCCCGCAAGATCCGCATACACGGGCGAGATCTCCGGGGCCGTCAGCCGGGCGGGGCAGCCCGCATAGGCGAGGGCGTCCTCCATCAGGCTTTCCGCGTCCAGCGTGGCGTCCACGTCGGCAAGGAGCGCATAGCTTTCCCCCGTCTGGGCCAGGTCCACCCACGGGGACATCAGCGCGATGGCGGCGGGCAGGGGCTTTCCCGCATCCCGGAGCTTCAGCGCCAGCGCCAGCGCCAAATTCCCCCCCGCGCTTTCCCCCACCAGGGCGATCTTTTCCGGCGCATAGCCCAGATCCATCAGATACCGGTACGCCCGCATGGCGTCCTCCAGTTGGGCGGGATAGGGGCACCGGGGGGCCAGGCGGTAGGAAAACGTCAGGGTTTTCACCCCCGCCGCGCTGCAGATGGGCGACGCGATGGCCCGGCACTGCAGGATGCCGCCGCTGACGAAGGCGCCGCCGTGGAGGTGCAGGATCGCCCCGTCCTCCACTTCCGTTTTCCGGGGAGAAAGCATCAGCGCGGGCATGCCAAGGCCCCGGACCGGATCGGCCCGGGTGCCGCTCATGCGGATCTTCGCCACGGTGTCCGCCGTGGGATTCACCCGCATGAGCCAATCCATGCCGAACCCCATCGCCGCTTTTTTGTGCGACCGGATCATGTTCAGCGTTTCCTGACTGCGCCGCGTGGGCATGCTATTCCTCCCGTTCCCCGCCGAGTACAAACCGCTCCACCGCCCGGACGAAGCCGCCCTCCCGGCAGTCCGCGGTCAGAAAGCGTGCGGCCTTCTTCGCCCGTTCGCTTCCGTTGGCCATCGCCACGCCGAAACCCGCCGCCCGCAGCATGGGCGCGTCGTTGTCGTGATCCCCCAGGGCCATCACCTGTTCCATGGGCACTCCCAGATACGATGCGAATTCCCTCAGGCCGCTTCCCTTGTCCACGCCCCGGGGCATGACCTCCACGTTGTTTTCCGTGGACCGGGTCAGCGCGATGCCGGGGATTTCCCGAAGCGCCCTGCGCAGCGGCTCCAGGGGCACGTTATCGCAGATATAGAATTTATGCACCGGCCCCAGCACGATCTCCCGGGCGGCTTCCGGCCCGTGCACATAGACGATCCCCAGTTTTCCGATCCGATCGCCCTGGGAAAGCTCCGAATGGTGGTGGGCGTCCGGACGGGTGGTGCAGATGGTCCTGTGCCCGAAAATGAAGCTGTCCGCCCCGAAGGAGAGGATGACCTCCAGCGTCCGTTTCGCCGCCTCCGTGTCCATCACGTGCATGGCCAGGGGACGCAGCTGCGCATCCACGATGTTGGCGCCGTTCTCCCCCATGATGGGGCAGGTGAGCCCGCTGTCCTGCATTTTCAGGTACGCGTTTTCCGGGAACCGCCCCGTGGCGACGGCCACCGTGACCCCCATCTCCTGGGCGGCCCGGATGGCGCCCACGTTCTCAGGCACCATCTGCCCCCTGTAATCCAGCAGCGTTCCGTCCAGATCCGTGGCGATCAGGCGGATGGGAAAATCAGTCATATCCTGCTCCTTTTTTCAGAACGGCGGCTCCACCGCGAAGGTTTTTCCGTCCAGATAAGAAAGCGCGCCGCCCGCGTGGAAGGTCATTTCCACGGCGCACAGGCGCAGCGTCCGGGCTTTCAAGCGCTTGTTCAGCGCCCGGTCGCCGTATTTATCGTCTCCCAGGATGGGATGGGAAAGGAAGGCCATGTGCGCCCGGATCTGGTGGGTGCGCCCGGTGAGCAGCGTCACCCGCAGCCGGGAAACCGCGCCGTCAAAATCCATGGTTTCGTACCGGGTGGCGATGGGCAGCGCGCCGGGCGTTTCGTGGGTGACGATCCGCACCCGGGCCTGCTGCGCGTCCTTGATGAGGAACGCCTCCTTCGTGTCCGCCGACGGGCGCATTTCCCCCCGCACCAGGCACTGGTAAATCTTTTCCATCCGCCGCTCCCGGAAGGCGTCCAGAAGCAGGCCTTCGCTTTCGTCATCCTTGCACAGCAGCAGCAGCCCCTGGGTGGGATTGTCCAGCCGGTGGCACAGCCGCGGAACGTACGCGCCCCCCGCCCGTTCCGTCAGCAGGCTCAGCACCGTCATGCCGCCCCGCCCGTCCTCGTCGCAGGAGATGCCCGCGGGCTTATTGACCAGCAGCACCCGTTCGTCCTCGTACACCACGGGCAGCTCCGCCGCGTATCCGGTGTACAGCGTCACCTGCGCCCCGGGGATCACCGGGGTATCCCCGGCGCAGCGCCGCCCGTCCATCTTCACGTCCCGGCGGGCGAAGGCGTCCCGCACCGTCCGGGCAGGCAAAAGCGGCATGGACAGGGCGATGTACCCGTCCAGCCGCATCCCTTCCGCCTCCGGCGGGACCAAAGCAGCATAGATCCGCATCAGTTCAGCACCGCCGGGGCCATGCCCAGCCAGCGCACGGTCTGGGTATGCAATTGCTCCAGGCACGCCAGCATCCGGGGAGAGGGCAGCACGCACAGCGCGTTTTCCAATACCTCCCGCATTTCCGGAAGCGTCGCCCCCTGCTTGGCCATCATCCGCAGGTCCTCCAGCACGTCCCCCTCGTCCAGTTCGGGCCGCACGGCGCCGCACAGTTCCCCCCGCATGGCAGCCCAGCTGGCCCTTTCCTCGGGCAATACCTCGTTCATCCCGCCCAGCATCATTTCCCGGGTCAGATGCACCTGAGTGCTCTCCATGCCGCTCAGCCCGGCAAGCAGCTTTTCCGGGTCCGCCAGGCCGGGATGCAAAAGGATGATCTCCCCCTGGGGCGTTTCCGTGTAATCGAAGGCCGCCCGCAGATACCGGGCCACCAGCAGCCGCACCACCGCGCCCTCGTCCCCCGTCCACTGACGGCGGAAATGCTCCATGGGCACGGCGGCATGCAGGAAGCCGGACAGATACAGAAGCGAATGAAGCGTGGCGTCGAAGGAAAAAATCATCCGGCGCACCTGGGCATATTCCGCTTCCGTCATGGCCCCGGTCACTGCTTCCGTCAGGGCCGGGGACAGGCGCAGCATAGCCGTTTCGTCGTCCACGATCCCCAGCGTGCACCACAAGCGGGAAATCAGCGCTTCCGCGGCGCTGATCTCGTCCCAGTCCTGCAGGGGCGTTTCCCCGCCGCTGATCAGCATGCGCTTCACCAGATCGTCCTCCCGGGGCGTAAGGAAGCACGCTTCCTTCCTCACCCGGGCGCGCACCAGCGCCCGCAGCTCGGACAGCTCCATTTTCTTGCCCCGGTTTTCCTTGGCGTAAAATGACACGGCGAACAGCTGCGCCGCTTCATCCTGGCACAGATCGGAAAAGAGATCCTTCGTCGGGCAGCGGGACAGGCGGTCCTGGCATGCTTCCAGCTGCTGCTCCCGAAGCACGCTCATGATCTTGTCACTCCATCCTTCTCTTCCGCTCACCGCCGCCCGTAGCATCCCCGCATCGCCCCTTTCCCCGCTGGATCAGCGCGTTTTTTCTTCCGTCGCCTGCTTACGATTATACAGGCATTTATACCGCTGTCAACCTTTTTTGACAGGATTCCCATTTCAGCCGATATTGGCCAATTCACGATCCCCGGGCCCTTACGTTCCCCGGGCCAGTCGGATCAGCTCCTCTTCCGTGATCACGGGGATCCCCAGGGTCCGGGCCTTCGTCAGCTTGCTGCCCGCGCTTTCCCCGGCCACCACGTAAGCGGTCTTTTTGCTGACAGAGGACGCCGCCGTGCCGCCGTGGGCGCGGATGAACTCCTCCGCCTGCTGGCGGCTGAAGGTGGGCAGGGTGCCCGTCACCACCAGCGTTTTCCCGCCCAGCGCGCCGCCGGACTGCTTCTCCTCCTCCTGGGGCGTGACCCCCGCCGACAGCAGCCGGTCGATCATACGCTGGTTTTCCGGGAAGGAGAAAAAGTCCACCACGCTCTGGGCCACGATCTCCCCCACCTCGTCGATGGCCAGCAGCTCCTCCGCCGTCGCCGCCCGCACTTTTTCCAGGGCGCCGAAGTGCGCGGCCAGGTCCCGGGCGGTGCGGCGGCCGATATTGGGGATGCCGACGGCCAGCAGGAACCGGGACAGGGCGCAGTGCTTGCTTTTTTCCAGGGCGTCCAGCAGGTTCTGGGCGCGCTTGTCCTGGAACCCCTCCAGGGCCTGGAGCTGATCCACCGTCAGGTGATACAAATCCGCCGCGTCCCGGACGCCCAGGGCGTCGTACAGAAGCCCGGCGGTTTTTTCCGAAAAACCGGTGATGTCCATGGCGTCCCGGGAAGCGAAGTGCGCCAGCCGCGCCACCGCCTGGGGGCGGCAGCTTTCCCGGTTCAGGCAGTACAGGTTCGCCCCCCGCACCGTCACGCTTCCGCCGCAGGCGGGGCATTTGTCCGGCGGCAGGATCTCTCCGCCCGTTCCATCGTCCTCCACCCGGCCCGTGATCTCCGGGATCACGTCGTTGCTCCGCCGGATCCACACCCGGCAGCCCAGCGTCAGCTTCTTGCGCAGGATATCGCCGTAATTGTTCAGCGTGGCCTTTTTCACCGTCACCCCGGAAAAATCCACCGGCGTCACGTGGGCCAGGGGGGTCAGCTTCCCCGTGCGCCCCAGTTCCCAGGTCACCTTCTCCAGGGTGGAGGTGGCCTCCTCCGCCTCAAACTTGTACGCCACCGCCCACCGGGGGAATTTATCGGTAAAGCCCATGGTTTCCCGGGTGCGCTGATCCATCACCTTGATCACCGCCCCGTCGATGAGGAAGTCCAGCCCGGGCCGGTCCGCTTCGATCTGCCGGATCAGGGCGATCACCCCTTCCCGGGACGCGGCCGTTTCAAAATACGGGCTGACGGGGAGGCCCTGCTCCCGCAGGAAGGAAATCATGCCCGTCTGATCGCGGAAGGGCGGGTTTTCAATGGTGCCCACCTGATAGAAATACGCCGTCAGGTTCCGGCTGGCCGTCACCGCGGGGTCCAGATTGCGCAGGGCGCCAGCCGCGGCGTTCCGGGCGTTTTTCAGGGGCTCCGCCGCCGTTTCGTTGTATTTTTTCAGGGCGCTCAGGCGCATGATGCACTCGCCCTGCACTTCGATTTTTCCCTTCCAGGGGATGGAGAGGGGCACGTTTTTCACCGTCCGGGCCTGGGGCAGGATGGCCTCGCCCACCTCGCCGTTCCCCCGGGTGGCGGCCTGGGTGAGCACGCCGCCGTCGTAGGTCAGATTCAGCGTCAGGCCGTCGAATTTGTATTCCACGCCGTAGGTAAGCGGCGGCAGCGTCCCGTCCTGGGCCCAGAGCTTTTCCGTCCGGTCGAACCAGGCGTTGAGCTCCTCCTCGCTCTGGGCCTTGTCCATGCTCCACAGGCGGGTGATGTGCCGGTGCTTCTGAAAATCGGAAAGCGGCTCGCCCCCCACCCGATGGGTGGGCGAATCGGGCAGCACCGTGCCCGTTTCCTTTTCCATTGCCAGCAGCTGATTGTACAGCCGGTCGTACTCCATGTCAGAGATCTTCGGATCGTCCAGCACGTAGTACGCGTGGGCCATTTGATTCAGATAATCCACCAGGGAGCGCATGTCCCGGAACTGTTCCACGTCTTTTCCCTCCCGGCTGTGCCGTCATTCATCCGCGATCTTCACGATGGGCGCGATGGAAACGGAGAATTCCTTCGTCCCGTAGGCCGGGAAGGAAATGACGATCCTTTCCTCCGCGCCGCTGCCCCGGACCTCCGTCACCGTGCCCTCCCCGAATTTCCGGTGCATCACCCGGTCGCCGGCGCGGAACACGGCGGCCTTCGCCGCGTACGCCCGGGCGGGGGACGCCACGAATCCCTTCTGCACCCCGGGGATATTCAGCGCGCCGCGGCTGCCCGCGGCCATGCCCGGGGCGCCGAAGCCCATTTCCTGTCTCTGGGGCTGCCTGGACGGCTGCGCCGCGCTCCGGGGCGCGTTCCCGAAGGGCTGGCGCTCCGCCGCGGCCCATTCGTCCGTGATCAGCCGCCGGGGGATCTCCTTGAGGAAGGGGGACGGCGCGTTGTGGGTGATTTGATTAAAGAGCAGCCGCCGCCGGGCGAAGGAAAGGAACAGCCGCTTTTTCGCCCGGGTGATGCCCACGTAGCAAAGCCGGCGCTCCTCCTCCAGCCGCTTTTCCTCCATCACGGAGCGCACGGAGGGGAAAATGCCCTCCTCCATCCCGGCCAGGAACACCGCTTCGTACTCCAATCCCTTCGCGGAATGCAGCGTCATCAGCGTCACGTACTGTGGCGCGTCCTCCTGCCGGTCCAGATCCGTCACCAGGGCGACGTTTTCCAGGAACGCTTCCAGCGTCTTATCCTCGGACTGGTTCTCGAATTCCTTGGCCGCCCCGGCGAATTCCATCAGGTTTTCCAGGCGGGTCTGGGCTTCCTCGCTGCCTTCGATTTCAAACTGGGCCCGCAGCCCCGTTTCCCCGAGCACCGCCTCCACCAGATCGCCCAGGGCCATGGTATCCTTCATGGCGGTGAGGCGCATGAGCAGCAGCGCAAACTCCCCGATGCACTTTTTCGGCCTGGAGGACAGCGTTTCCGGCGGATCGCACAGCACGGAGAACAGCGGCATCTCTTCCTCCCGGGCGTGCGCCTGCAGCGCTTCCACCGTGCTGTCGCCGATGGCGCGTTTGGGGGTGTTGATGATGCGCAGCAGCGACACGTCGTCCGCGGGATTCACCAGCACCCGCAGGTACGCCAGCGCGTCCCGCACCTCCTTGCGGTCGTAAAACCGGGTGCCGCCGAAGATGCGGTAGGGGATCCCCGCCCGGGTGAACATTTCCTCCAGCACGCGGCTCTGGGCGTGCATGCGGTAGAGCACCGCGATCTGGGACAGGGGCGTGCCCTCCTGCCGCTGCATTTTCCGGATCTTTTCGCAGATCCAGGCGGCCTCCTCCCTTTCGTCCCCGGCGCTGAACAGATGGATCTTTTCCCCTTCCCCCGCGTCGGTCCACAGCACTTTTTCCTTGCGCCCCACGTTGTGGGCGATCACCTGGTTGGCCGCGTCCAGGATATTGGCGGTGGAGCGGTAATTCTGCTCCAGCTTGATCACTTTCGCATCCGGGAAATCGCTTTCAAAATCCAGGATATTGCGGATATCCGCCCCGCGCCAGCCGTAAATGCTCTGGTCGTCGTCCCCCACCACGCACAGGTTCCGGTGCTCCTGGGTAAGCAGCCGCACGAAGGTATACTGGGCGGTGTTGGTATCCTGGTATTCGTCCACGTGGACGTACTGGAAGCGCTGCCGGTAATAATCCAATACCGGCGGATGATCCACGAACAATTCCAGGGCCTTGAGCAGCAGATCGTCGAAATCCAGGGCGTTGGCGGCCCGGAGCCGCTCCTCGTAATAGCAGAACAGATCGTGGATCTGCTGGCTGCGGTAATCCTTCAGGGATTCCTGAAACCATTCGTCCGGCGTCAGCATCCGGTTTTTCGCATCGGAGATCGCGGCGCGGATCTCCTTGGGCGGCATGCGGTTTTCGTCCAGGCTCAGCCGCTTGAGCCCGTCCTTGATCAGCCGCAGCTGATCGTCGTCGTCATAGATGGTAAAGGACCGCTGATAGCCCAGCTTTTCGATGTCCCTGCGCAGGATGCGCACGCACACGGAATGGAACGTGCCGATCCACATGTCCTGGGCGTCGGCGCCCACCAGCTTTTCCACCCGGGCCAGCATTTCCTTCGCCGCCTTGTTGGTGAAGGTCAGCGCCAGGATGTGCCAGGGCAGCACCCCGTGGTCGATGAGATTGGCGATGCGGTAAGTGAGGGTGCGGGTCTTCCCGCTGCCCGCCCCCGCCAGAATCAGCACAGGCCCCTCCAGCGTTTCCGCCGCCCTGCGCTGCATGGGGTTCAAAGCGTCCAGATTCATGCCTTGCCCTCTCGTTTTTTCATGCGTTCAATGGCCAGGCGGTATCCGTCCGCGCCGTAGACCAGGCTGCGGTTCACCCGGCTGATGGTGGCGGTGCTGGCCTTGGTGATTTCCGCGATCCGGGCGTAGGTGAGCCCCTGATCCAGCAAAAGCGCCACGTCGTAGCGCTGCACCATGCTGTTGATCTCCTGGATGGTGCACAGATCCTCCAGGAACGCCATGGCCTCCTCCCGGCTTTTTAGGCTCAGGATGGCGTCCAGCAGTTTTCCCGCGTCGTCGTGCTTCATGGTCGGCCCCCGCTTTCTTTTGCTTTACGCGCTTTCATGCTTTAGTATATCACAGGATCGCAGAAAAGAAAAGCGAAAAAAACCGGCCCGCAGGCCGGAATCAGTCTGTCGGAAAACCCAGGGGATACATCGAAAGGGCTGCGTTCAGAAAGCGATAAACTGGAATTTGTCTTATTCTTCCGCGAAATCGGTGTCCATTGCAACCTGAAGTTCATAGTCCGGGAACGATTTCTGTACATCAGCGACAACTTCATTGCACACAACCCTGCGATCCTTTGCGTCAAAGCTGATCACAAGATCGAAGCGCATTGTTTTCTGATCCTTCAATAAGTAGAAGCCATGCATCTGCCTGACATGTTCATGGGTAAAGACGATTTCTTCAACCTGCCGTTTTGTCTGGATGATTTCCTCATCCTTCGTATTCACCGAGTAGAAGCCAATAGCCGTCAGGATAACCTGATGCTCGTGGATCACCTTCATAGTAATCTCGCGGAGAAGTTGATCCAACTGATCTGCGGAATATGTATCAGGAACCTCAATATGGATGGAGCCATTCCACGTGTCCGGCCCGTAATTATTCAGCACAAGGTCATAGGCTCCCTGTACATCCGGAAAGCTCATGACCGTGTCATGGATCGCCTTGGCCAACTCAGTATCATTGCGCTCTCCGAGGATTTGGGAAATCGTTTCACGGAGCATTTCAATACCGGATTTGATGATCACGACGGAAATGATCGCGCCGAGCCACGCCTCAAGGGAGATGTGGAAGATGAGAAAGATTCCCGCAGCGACCAACGTGGAGGCCGAAATGACGGAATCCAGTGTGGCGTCCTCACCGGAATTGATCAGGGAATCCGAATTCACCTTGACGCCTACACCTTTGACGTAGCGACCCAACAAAATCTTGACCACTACCGCAACGGCGATGATGATCAGTGAAACCACATTATAATCGGATGTTTCCGGATGGATGATCTGCTTTACGGATTCCCCGAAGGATGTTATGCCTGCGTACAGCACAATCACAGAAATGATCATGGCGCTCAGGTATTCAATCCGCCCATACCCAAACGGATGCTTTTTATCCGGTTCTTTGCCGGCCAGTTTCGTTCCGACAATGGTGATCAATGAACTGCCCGCGTCGGAGATGTTGTTGACCGCATCCAGCACGATGGCGATGGAGTTGGTCATCAGCCCGATCACAGCTTTGAAGCCAGCGAGGAATACATTTGCTATGATTCCGATAATGCTGGTCTTGACGATTGTTTTTTCACGAGAAATCGCATTGTCTCCCGTTCCTCTGGCTTCTGATAATGTAGCCATACTTACCTCCAAAAATCCCGATTTGTCGTTATCATCATATCATGGGGAAGAATAGAAAACAAGGGCGCAACCATACACCGTACCGGTGAAATTGCGTCCTTTTGTGTTTTATCGCTCCATGAATGTGACCGGGGCCGCAGCCCCTTCGATTTTCATCCGCAGGCGGCGGCATGTACGTCGCCGAGGAGCAAATGGAATTTGCTTCCTCTATCTTCCTCTTTTTCTTATGCCCGGTTGCGCAGGCACGGCCGCTGACGGGACGAAAGGCTGCCGCAGGCTTCTTACGTCATGATTCTCCGTCCGCTCAGCCGTTCCCTTCCCAGAACCAATCCAGGGGCGCCAGGCACAGCCTTCCGTTCCCGGTCATTACGATCCACTGCCGCGTTTCCTGCCGGATGCCGACGATGGCTTCCCCGCCCTGCAGGGCAAATTCCGCTTCGCCCCCGCCGTCGATGCGCAGGGGGCGACGCCCGATAAATTCCTCCCGCAGAAACAATTCGGGAAACGCCTGCCGCACGCTTTTGAGCGCGCCGCCCAGGGCCAGGTATTCCCGCATCATCCAGCCCTCCAGGCAGTCCCCCATCCCGATGCGCACCCGCACCCAATCGCCCTTCTCCTCCAGCACCCGGAGGGGCGTGCCGTTGTAGAATTTTCCCAGGGAATCGCCGTTTTTTCCGGGCTCCGAGCGCAGATGCAGCCGGTCGGCGGGGTCCGGATTCATCACCGCCGCCCAGCCCGCGGTATCCATCTGTGCCGCCGCTTTCTCCCCGGACGGGGGGAGCCCGTTCAGATCCGTTGCAAACAGATCGGCGAAGGCCGGCGTGCCGTAGGCGTAAACGCTCTCATACAGCCCGTCCCATTCCAGGCAGAGCCCGTACCAGGAGAGGACGTACTCCCCCTCCCCGGCCCAGGCCCAGGCCATACGCCACTGCCCGTCCGCCTGACGGACGAAGCCGCACTGATATTCCCCGTCTCCCCGCATCCATTTCACGCACAGCTCCCCGTCCCCGCTGTGGAACAGATCCAGCCCCGCGCCGGAAGGCAGCGGCCTGCTTTCCCGCACCTGCCACACGCCCCCTTCGTCCATTTCCGCCACGGCGACGCGCCGTTCTCCCTCCCGCTCCGTCAGGGCCAGCAGGCAATGGGACTGCAGATCGTTTGCAAGGATCTTTCCCTGAATGGGAATGAGATCCCGGTCCCAGGCGTCCTGGGTGAGAAACACGCTGACGTAACCGCTTACGTCCAGGAGCCCGGCCGCATCCTCCGTTTCCAGCCTTTGGAGCAGCGCCGCCGACAGGGGTACGGCCAGGGATTCGGTTTCCCATATCTTCCCTTTCTCGCTGCTCAGGCTCATCCTGCGGACGGTCAGTTTCCCGTCTTCGACGCGGTAAAAAGCGGCGTCGGCATCGGTGCCGTCGTTGAACATTTCATACCACGCCATCGTCCACCCCGGCAGCAGGGCCGCGGCCGCTTTGCTGCCGATGGCGGCGCGGGCGCGCATTTCCTCCGGGGTCTTGGCCAGGGAATCAAAATCATGCAGCCAGTTTATCAGTTCTTCCCCGATGGGGATCACTTCTTTTTCCCCGCCCCCCTCCGGGAAAAACGTCACTTCTCCCTCGCCGATGACGGCGTATCCCCGGTAAGCGCCGCCGTCCCGCCAGGCCGCAAGAGAAAACCCCGCGCCCCGGCTTTCATACCGCATCCAGGCGTCCAGGCGTTGGCTTTCCACCCGGAAAGCCGTTTCCCCCTCTCGCGCGAGACGATCGTCCCCGCCGCCGGGCCACAGGTTCCCGGACCATTCGCAGATCCATTCTCCGGACGCATTTTGCCTGTAACCCCACGTTTCCCCGCCGTCCCCGGCGATCAGGCACCAGGCGCTGCCCGCCGTGTCCCGGAGATTCAGCACGTCCGATACCGTTTCCATGCCGCCCGCATCGGCCAGGAACAGCGTCTTCACTTCCCGCGGCATTTCTTCCCCCAGCGCCGTCAGCGGCAGAAGCGCCGCCGCCAGCAGCATGCAGCAGATGAATCTTCTCATTCGTTTTTCCCTCCCGTTTCATTCGCTTCATCCATCATGACGCCCGGAACGTGGCGATTGTTTCATTCAAAGAAAAAAACCGCCGCAATCAGCGGCAGTTTGTCGGCCGGCATCAGTTCACCGTTTCTCCCGTCAGGGCTTTCCAGGTGTTGCGCAGCGTCACCTGGTTGTTCACCCCGTAATTGGGATCGTTCTTCTGGGCCTCCGCCATGTCCCGCAGGAAATGCACGCACAGGTGGCCGCCGAAGCCGTTATCCGTGATGGTGCCGTACAGGTGGGGCCGGTTGTGCATGGTGGCCACCGTCCATTGGCCGGAGGGCAGCTTCACGTACACGGGATGAATGTTCCAGTTGGTGGCCCCGAAGGCCCGGTTCATGATCTGGGTGTCCCGCCAGGTGGCAGGCTGGCTGTCCGCATGGCGGCCCAGGGAATAGAACACCAGCGTCCAGCCCAGGCCGGAATTGGGATCGTACACGGTGAACGCCTGGCCCGATTTCACGGTGGGCTTGATATCGTTCACCCAATGCAACAGCTTCATTTCGCTCACCGCCGGAGCCGCCATCTTCCCCGCGTCGGCGGGCAGTTCCTCCACCGGCGTGGAATAGGGCTTGCCCTCGCCGCCGTGAAGCACCTGCCTTGTGAGGGGATCGGCGATGCCGCTGATGGTGAGGCCGTTGCGCTGCTGGAAAGCCACCACGGCGTTGTGGGTGCTTTCATTGTATGTGCCGTTGACGGCGACGGGATAGCCCAGGGCTTTCAGGTCCGTCTGCACCTGGCGCACCCCATCGCCGGTATCGTCGATGCGCAGGGTCTCATAGGAAAGCGGCGCGGCGTCCGCCCGCCGGGCCGAGGCGCTTTTCAGGGCGGCAAAGGTCTGCTTTCCCGCCAGGCCGTCGGCGGTCAGGGCGTTCTGGCTCTGGAAGCGCTTCACCGCCTCAAAGGTGGCGTCGTCATACACGCCGGTTTCCGCCGCGCCGTAGCCCAGGGCCTGGAGCCGCGTCTGCACCCAGGTAACGTCCGCCCCCGTCATGCCCTTGCGCAGCGTGCGGGTATAAGCGGACGGGTCCTCCTCCCGGTCCGTATTCTGCATCGCCGGCGTTTCCCCCAGCACCGTCACGAATTTCGTCATTACAAAGCCCGCCTGGCCCTGATAGATCACCCCGCACCAAGCGTCTCCCCGGCTGGTGACGGTGACGGCGGAGCCGTTGGGCATTTCCGCGATCACCCGGGCGCTTTCGCCAGGGGCTTCCCGCAGATTCAAAGTGCCTCCGGAGGTGGTTACGATCGCCGTACCCAGGCCCGCCGTCTGCACGGGCGGCGCGGTGGGCACCGCCGTGGGGGCTGCGGTGGGAGCAGCCGTAGGTATTGCGGTGGGAGCGGCGGTAGGAACGGACGTGGGCAGCACGAACGCGCCCTCGAAGCGCAGATACCGGCTCATCACATATCCGTTCATCCCGCCGTAGCGGACCGCACACCAGGCGTCTCCCCGGGCCGTCACCGTCAAAAATGCGTACTGCGGCACGGTGGCGAGCACCCGGGCGCTCCCGTTCGCCTGCTCCCGCAGGTTCAGCGATCCCCCAGGCGTCACCACCTGGGCCTGCACCCCGCCGGCAGGGGCCGGCGCCGGGGTGGAAGGCGCCGCCGTGGGCGCGGCGGCACTCCCGAAGGACAGGAATTTCGTCATCACCCAGCCGGCCATGCCATTGTACCACACCGAGCACCAGGCGCTGCCCCGGTTCACCACCTGCACCTTCCCACCCTGGGGAATGGTGGCCAGGATCCGGGCGCTGCCGCTGGCTTTCTCCCGCAGGTTCAGGGAGCCGCCCGGCGTCACCACCGTGGCGATGACGCCGGCATTTTCCGGTACGGCGGTATTCTGGGCCGGCGCCGCGCTCTGGCCGCCGTTGCCCGGGACCAGGGAATACAGCAGCCCCAGGGTCTGATTTCCCGCCACGCCGTCCACCTTCAATCCGTATTTCTGCTGAAACGCCTTCACCGCCCGCTGGGTGGCGGGGCCGTACTTCCCGTCCGGGTCAAGGGAAAAGCCCAGGGAAGACAGCGCCTGCTGCATGGTGAGCACCTGAAGGCCCGCAGCGCCTCTTTGCAGCTTTTCATAGGCCAGCGCCGTGTTTCCCAACAGCATCAGCGCGGCCAGGACCGCCAGCAGCCGCCTGCCCGTCCCATGCTTCATGCGTATCGCCTCCCTGCTTTCGTATCAGACAGCAATACTATACCATATCGTTTCAAAATTGTAAACGAATATTACGATATTGTTACAAGTTACCAGATCCCGCCCCGCGCCGTCCGCATCTTTTCGGTTTTTTCACTTGCCCGGACAGGCGGTGTATGGTATGATATATACTGGTCATGCAGAATCAAGGAGGCTGTGGCCCCATGGCGCCTTACACCCATTGCGAACTGTCCGACGTGACGCTGCTGTGCATGCCCTGGATGCAGGAAAACGGCCAGGCTGTTCCGGTGTTTTCCCCGGGAGCCGCCGCGCTGTCCCTGGAGCTGGCGGCCAGCGCGTACCGAATGGACATGTCCGCCTGGCGCGCCGGCGGCTGGACGGATATTTCCTATCTGACGGACAATACCCTCCTCACCGGGCCGTCGGCCAACGGCGGCACGGGCGGCGGCCTTTCCGCCATCATGAGCGGCTATTACCAGCACATGGCCCGGTCCCGCATCCGGCGGATCAACCCCGTCACCCAGGTGCTGGGCACCCTGCGTCAGCGGGAGGGCAGCGATACCTGCAAGGCTGTCATCATGATCCATCCCGCCCCCGGCGGGCGGTACGTGGTGGCCGTGGGCTTCATGGGCACCGGGAAGAGGGTCTTCGACTGGATCAGCAATTTCCGCCTGGCCCACGAGGACGGCATGCACCTGGGGTTCCTGCAGCTGACAAAGGAATTTGAGCGCAACTGCGATAAGATCCTGTTTCCCGAAACCGCCCGGGCCCTGGGCCTGGAACAGCTGACCCTTCAGGATATCCTGCTGGAATGCCGCCGGGCCGACAGCCGCTTCCGCCTGTGGATGGCCGGGCACAGCCAGGGCGGCGCGGTGATGCAGCTCTTCGCCTGGCGGGAAATCCGCCGGGGCATGCTGAGGCAGCACATGATCGGCTACGGCTTCGCCTCCCCCAGCGTGCTGTACGAAAACCCGGGGTGCGATCTTGCCGCCCTGCCTTTGTTTCATCTCATCAATGCGGATGATATGATCCCCCGGGTGGGCGCGCTGCTCCACGTGGGCAGGTGCCGGGTATTCCCCCCGGATGCCGGGATGCGCGCCGTCTGCTATTCGCCCTGCTGGGCGGACCCGGCCTTCCGCGCGGTGCTGGGGCTGCTCTATCTCAACCGGGACAGCGGCTCCGCCCTGCTTTTTATCCAGGCGCTGCTGGAAGCGGTGCAGAAGCTGCCCGGGGAAGAATCCGCTGGGGCGCTCAAGCCCCTGCTGGGCCGCTTCCTGCCGGAAAGGCTGCTTTCCGCCCTGGACGGGCACATCGATTCGGGGATCCGCCATCTGATCCGCCGGGTACAGCAGGGCTACGCCCTTTCCACCGGCCACGGCGCGCCGCCGGAAACGCTGCTTGCGCCCATGCGCATCCGCATTGAAGAAATGATGGCCCGGTTCGGTTCCCGTGGGTTCAGCACCGCGCTGGGCCGCGCCCTGATGCTTCCCCACCGGCTGGTTTCCGCCGATCCCGCGGGCGAAGCGTCCTATCAGTACATCGTCAACCGCTGCATCGGCGCGCTGCGCCAGCAGATCTGGTACGGCCCCGCCATTTCAGGCGCAGCGGCCCGCCGGCCCGCGCGGCGCGCATCCGGCGTCCGGCCCCGGGG
>JAILBG010000081.1:0-6005 GCA_024681215.1 Clostridiales bacterium | reverse complement strand
CCGCAGGGCGACGAAGTCGCCCGCCCAGGAGCGATGACCGGCGACAAAGGCTGCGGGTCCAGGGAGGTCACCTCCCTGGTTCAGGGGTTTGGGGGCTGAAGAAGCCCCCAAGGATTTGCGCTTTCTATTTGAGAAAAGTATCAAATAATAAGCGCAAAGGTTTGGAGGCCGCGTAGGCCCCTGAGTATCTGTCATTTTTTATTTGAGAACGGTATCAGTTGTTCTTTGCAGCTTCAAATTTCCAGATTCTGTATGTCGTCGTCCGTATCCCGTCTTCACAGGGAGCAAAGCTCCGGCTCGATGGCGCCCAGGCGGTTGATGTTCAGGATGGCGTATTTGCCGTCTTTGGCCGCGCCGGGGTTCAGCAGCAGGATGCCGTTTTCCCAGCAGAAGTAAGGAATGTGGGTGTGGCCGAAGAGGGCGGCGTGGACCTTTTCCTCGATGGCCAGTTCCGTCAGATCGTAGAGGCCTTCGTTCACGTACTGGCGATGGCCGTGGGTCAGCAGGATGCGCGCGCCGGAAAGCTGCACGGTATCCAGCGTGGCCAGCTTCCGGCCAAAATCGCAGTTTCCCGCCACCTGATACAGGGGACAGGTGATGTTCAGTTCGCTCAGATCATGGTATCCGTCGCCCAGGTGGATCAGGGCGTCGATGGGCCCGCCCAGCTCCATCACCATCAGAATGGTGCTCAGCCGGCCCGTAGCCCCGTGAGAATCGCTCAATACCCCGATCCGCATGACAGCTCCTCCAAATACGGCATCATGGCTTGCAGGGCCTGGGCCCGGTGGCTGATGCGGTTTTTCTCTTCCTGGGCCATTTCGGCGAAGGTTTCGCCGCTGAGATACTCAAAATAGGGATCGTAGCCAAAGCCGCCCGCGCCCCGGGGGGTGAAGGTGATCACGCCGGGGCAGCTGCCCTGTACGGTGGTCACCTGGCCGTTGGGCAGGGCCAGGGCCATGGCGCAGATGAACTGGGCGGTTCGATCCTGCACCGGCACGCCCTCCATGTTGCGGATCAAAAGCTCATTGTTAGCCTGATCGTTGCCGTGATAGCCGCAGTACCGGGCGGAATGCACCCCGGGCGCGCCGTCCAGGGCGTCCACGGAAAGACCGCTGTCATCGCCCAGCGCGCAGTACCCCGTGGCCTTCGCCACCGCCTGGGCCTTGATGACGGCGTTTTCCTCGAAGGTTTCGCCGTTTTCGTCGATGTCCGCGTCAAAGCCCGCTTCCCGCATGGAGATCACCCGCATCCGGTCGTCCACCATATCGGAAATCTCCGCGATCTTGTGGGGGTTGTTGCTGGCGATCACCAGCACGCGCTTGGGGGCGATGTGGCGGGCCCGGTCCCCCAGGGCTTCCCGCTGGAGCCGGTGCAGCTTCCGGATGCCGTTCTCGCCCAGGGAAAGCAGGCTCAAAAGCTCCTCCCGGCTGAATGCGCGGCCCTCGCCGGTGCCCTGCAATTCGATGAACGCGCCGTTTTCGTTCATCACAAAGTTCATATCGGTCTGGGCGGCGCTGTCCTCCAGATAGCACAGATCCAGGCAGGGCGTATCGTTCACGATGCCGGCGCTGACGGCGGCGATCTGATGCACGATGGGGGATTCCTTGATCTTCCCCTGGCGGATCAGCTTGTCCACCGCGCAGCACAGGGCCACGAAGCCGCCGGTGATGGAGGCGGTGCGGGTGCCCCCGTCGGCTTCCAGCACGTCGCAGTCGATGGTGACGGTGCGCTCGCCTAAAAACCGGCGATCCACCGCCTGGCGCAGGGCCCGGCCGATGAGCCGGCTGATTTCCACGCCCCGGCCGTCCTTCTTCACGCCGTCCCGGGCTTTCCTGCGGCCCGTGGAGGCGGGCAGCATACTGTATTCCGCCGTCAGCCAGCCCAGGCCCTGTCCCCGCAGGAAGGGCGGAACCCCCTCCTCCACCGACGCGGTGCAGATCACCCGCGTGCCGCCGCAGCGGATCAGGCAGCTGCCGTCGGCGGTGCCCACAAAGTCCGTGATGATTTCGCAGGGGCGAATCTCCTTGGGGTTCCGATTGTCCGGCCGTGTCATGAAGCCGACCTCCTTGTTTTTTTCGTTGGTACGCGCCGCCGGGCCGGCTATGTTCCCGGCGCATCGTCCTGTTCATACATTTCGGGAAAAACAGACAAATTCCTGCCGGGCCGGTGAGATTTCAGAGCTTACAAAGGGAACGCTGGGGCTGTTCGCCCCAGACCCCAACCAGGGGGATGATCCCCCTGGACCCGCAATTAGGACGTAGGTCATCGCTCCTGGGCGGGCTGCAACGCAGCCCTGCGGTGCGCGAAGCGCACCGGGAAAACGGGGATATTGCCAAGGAAAAAGCGAGCTTTTTCCTGGTATATCCACCGTTTTCCAGTGCCCAGGAGCTTACTTTTTCGCCTTTTCACAAATTGGCGCAAATCGTTTGGTTTATGCGATTGTTGGTCGCCAGAGCGGGATGCAAGGGATGAAATCCCTTGCCGGGGGTTTCAGGGGCCGCGCAGGCCCCTGAGCCGCTCCTCTGCCTATCTCCCGGCCAGCGCCCGCACCGCCACGGAGGCCAGGATCATCCCCATGGCGGCGGGGACGAACACCATGCTGCCGGGGGTATCCCGGCGGGTTTGGCTGGGATTCTCGTCGGCGGGCGATTCGCCGTCCGCCGGCGCGTCATGCGGCATGGCCGGTTCGGTGGAGTACGCCACCCGCAGGCCGGGCACGCCCCGTTTCCGCAGTTCCCGCCGCATGACCCGGGCCAGGGGGCAATTTTGCGTTTCATAAATATCCCCCACGCGAAGCTGCGCGGGGTCTAGGCGGTTGCCCGCGCCCATAGCGCTGATGATGGGGATGCGTCGCCGATACGCCTGGCAGATCAGGTCCAGTTTGGCGGTGACGGTGTCGATGCAGTCCACGATAAAATCAAAGGCGGCAAAGTCCACCTCCGCCGCCCGTTCCGGCATATAGAACAGGGAATGGGCGGTCACAGCGCAGGCGGGGTTGATGTCCCGGACGCGCTCCGCCATCACCTCCACCTTCTCCCGGCCCAGGGTGGAATGGAGGGCGATGATCTGGCGGTTCAGATTGGAGGGGGCCACCCGGTCGCAGTCGAACAGGTCCAGCGCGCCCACGCCGCTGCGTGCCAACGCCTCCGCCGCGTAGCCGCCCACGCCGCCCACGCCGAACACCGCCACCCGGGCCTTTTGCAGACGCCGGACCCCCTCCCGGCCCAGCAGCCTTTCCGTCCGCGCGAATTGTTCCATGGGGCAACCCTCCCGCTTGATAGGCTACCGTTATTATATCCTGGCCCGCGGAGCGCGTCAAGGCGGAGGGAGAAGAGTGTTTAGCGTGGAGAGTTAAGAGTGGAGTTTATCATGATTAGCTGAAGGAGCGAAGCGTGAGGCATGGAGAGTGAAGTGGAAAACGAATGTGATGACACATTCTAATACTATTCGCGTTCTAAAATCTTAACAGATTTGGTATAGATTTTTTGTTCTGGCAAAGCGGAACGCAGGGAGGCGTAGCAGCGCTACGTTGACCGGAGTAACGCACGGCCAGAACGGAAAAGACGCCCGAAGATACAATGTTTTAGATGAGAAATAGTATCAGTCACCGAAAGATTCCCGTCGTCTCTTGACGGTCCGGGCGGATCGTGGTAAGATGCAGACAACGAAGCAATCGGGGCGCCCGACGGGGTGCTTTTTTTGCGAAGACCGCGCCGGATCGCAAGGGAGGGATGCGCTTTGCCCAAGGATCGTATATCGCCCGTCAGCGAACAGGCGCTGATCGCGTTTTTTCAGGACTTGCACCGGCATCCGGAGCTGGGCCTGCAAGAATTCCGAACCACGGAAAAGATTCGGGGGGCGCTGGCGGAGGCGGGCGTGGAGACCGTAGACCCGGGCTTGGGCACAGGGCTGATCGCGGTGATCCGGGGGCAGCGTCCCGGCCGGACCATCGGCCTCCGGGCGGACATGGACGCCCTGCCCATCCAGGAGGAAAGCGGCCTCAGCTACGCTTCCCTGGAGCCCGGCAAAATGCACGCCTGCGGCCACGATTTCCACACTGCCTGCATGGTGGGCGCGGCCCTGCTGCTGAAAGCGCGGGAAGAGGAACTGCCCGGCGCGGTGAAGATCGCCTTTCAGCCGGCGGAGGAGATTTCCGACGGCGGCAAGCGGATGGCGGATACGGGTTTATTGAACGACTGCGCGGAATTCTACGCCGGTCACGCCTATCCCGGCTTCCCGGCGGGCACCCTGGGCATTAAACCTGGGCCGGTGATGGCCGCGCCGGACGCCTTCACCCTGCGGATCATCGGCAAAGGCGCCCACGCGGGCAATCCCCACCTGGGGATCGATCCCATCCCCGCCGCGGCGGCCTTCATCCAGGCGGCGCAGACGCTTTTGTCCCGGGAAAAGGACGCCTTCGAGCCCGCGGTGCTGTCCGTCACCCACGTGGAAGCGGGCAGCACCTGGAACGTGATGCCCGAAGAGGCGCTCATCGAAGGCACGCTGCGCACGCTGAACCAGGATCTGCGGCGGCGGATGCATAAGCGCGTCCGCCAAATGGCCGAAGGCGTGGCCCAGGCCCACGGCTGCCAGGCGTCGTTTTCCTGGATGATCGGCCCCGATCCGGTGATCAACGATGAACGCCTGTGCCGGGAGGCGGCCCGGGTGGCTGTCCAGACGGGCTTGAACGTGGACCGGCAGGAAAACACCATGGGCGGCGAGGATTTCAGCGAATTCCTGAAAATCGGCCCCGGCGTGTTCGTCCGGGTGGGCACCGGCGGGGGCTATACCAATCATCACCCCCGCTTCACCGCCGATCCCGCCGCCCTGTGGCCTGCCGCGAATTTCTTCGCGGAATTGGCGATGCAGCGGGCCGGGGCGGACCTGTGACGATTGGCCGCTTATTGCGGATCAAACACTTCTCATATATAGATTGACTCACAGTCTTTTTATATATGCCGTTTGGCATTGCCTGAATCAATCGGTCAGAAAGGGCTTTGTTTCATTCCCGGGCTGCAAAAAATGCATCTTGGTTTTGTTTGCGTGCATCCTGGTCGAAATCCTCTTGTATTTTTTCCGGATTGCGGTATCATTCGCTGTGTGAGCGCGGGAAACCAAAGAGAACGACCGGAAGGAAGGCGGAACATGAAAACGATCATTCACGATCTGGGAAAAGAAGAGAACAGCCGGCTGCTGGCCGCGGCGGATCAGGTGGTTTGCGCGGACGGGCGGTACGCGCCTTGCCAGGGATGCTTCAAATGCTGGACCAAGCACCCCGCCGCCTGCGAAATGAAGGACGCGCTTCATCATGCTTGCCGGGCGCTGGGAAACGCCGACGAACTGACCCTCGTCACCGAAAACTGCTATGGCGGCTACAGCCCGGCCATCAAGAACCTGCTGGACAGAAGCATCGGCACGTCCACCCCGCTGAGCACATACAGAGGCGGCGAAATGCACCACACCCTGCGGTACGGGAAGCGGCACAGCCTCCGGGTGATCGTCTACGGGGACATGACGGAAGCGGAAAAAAGCACCCTGCGGCTGATGGCGGAACGCAACGCCGTCAACATGGGATTCCGGGAACACAGCGTCACATTCTGCGCGGAGGCGGAAGAAGCGGAGGAAGCCGTCTTATGAATACTGTATTCATCAACTGCAGCCCGAAAAAGAAACTGAGCGTCTCGGGATTCATCGGAAAGTGCGCCGGATTCCTGGTCCGGGGGAAAAAGGAATACCTGCAGCCGCGGACGCCGGCGGACCGTGTGGCCGTCCCGGAGGCGCTGAAGGACGCCGATACCGTGGTCTTCGTCACACCCCTGTATGTGGACGGCCTTCCGTCCCACATCCTGCCCCTGCTGAAGGAAATGGAAGCCTTCTGCCGGCAGAACGGACTCCGCCCGAAGGTATACGCGATCGCCAACAACGGCTTTATCGAAGGCCGGCAGAACGAGCCCCTGATGCAGGTGCTGGAAAACTTCTGCACCCGCGCCGGACTGGAGTGGCGC
>JAILBG010000049.1:0-3097 GCA_024681215.1 Clostridiales bacterium | reverse complement strand
TATGGAGAGGATGATTACCCGCCGCCCTGCTGCCCATCGAAAACCCGCCGGACGTGCTGTTCGTCCGGGGCAGCATGCCGCCGGCCGGCACGCCCGCCGTCGCCATCGTGGGATCCCGCCGGGCTACCCGGTACGGCTTTTCCCAGGCAAGGCGCATCGCCCGGGAACTGGCGGAAAAGGGCGTGACCGTGGTGAGCGGCCTGGCCCGCGGCATTGACGCGGCCGCCCACTGGGGCGCGCTGGACGGGCACGGACGCACCGTGGCGGTGCTGGGCAGCGGCGTTGGGATGCTGTACCCGCCGGAAAACAAGGAACTGGCCGAACGCATTTTAGCGTCCGGCGGGGCCGTGGTTTCCGAGCTGGCCCCGGACGCGCCGCCCCTGCCTTACCATTTTCCCGTGCGCAACCGCATCATTTCCGGCCTGTCCCACGCCGTGCTGCTCATTGAGGCGCAGCGGAAAAGCGGCACCCACTTTACCGTGGATTACGCCCTGAACCAGGGCCGGGAGGTATTCGCGCTGCCGGGCTGCGTGGACGCGCCGGGCAGCGAGCTGCCCCTGGCGCTGCTGAAAGAGGGGGCAGGCCTGTGCACCTGCGCCCAGGATATCCTGTGCCGCATGGGATGGGAGGATAAGCCGCCGGAGCAGGGCTCCTTCCTGGCCGACCCCGGGGAGGAAGCCGATCCCATCCTGCGGGCTCTGGCCCTGGAGGAAAAAACGCTGGAAGAACTGATCGCCGAAACCGGCCTTGCCGCAGGGGAGCTTGGCACCCAATTGACGCTGCTGGAAATCAGCGGCAAAATCGAACGCCGCGCCGGACGGGCCTACGCCCTGGTTCGGAACTGAATATTGTTTATTTGGAGGACATCAACGTGGCAACCGCATCGAAACTGATCATCGTGGAATCTCCCGCCAAGGCGCGCACCATCGCCAAATTCCTGGGAAGGGGCTACAAGGTGGAAGCAAGCCAGGGACACGTGCGCGATCTGCCCAAATCCCAGCTGGGGGTGGACGTGGAAAACGGCTTTGGCATGAAGTATATCACCATTCACGGCCGGGGCAAGATTTTGACCAAGATCCGCAAGGAAGCCAAAAACGCTTCCAAAATATTCCTAGCGACCGACCCTGACCGGGAAGGAGAAGCCATCTCCTGGCATCTGGCCCAAACCCTGGGCATGGATGTGAACGCCCCCTGCCGCATCGAATTCCATGAAATCACCCAGCGGGCGGTGGAAACCGCGCTGAAAAACCCCCGGCCCATCGATTTGGACCGGGTGGACGCCCAGCAGGCCCGCCGCGCCCTGGACCGGCTGGTGGGCTACAAGATCAGCCCGCTTTTGTGGGCCAAAGTGAAAAAGGGCCTGTCCGCCGGGCGGGTGCAGAGCGTCGCCACCCGGCTGGTGGTGGACCGGGAGCAGGATATCGAGGATTTCATCCCGGAAGAATACTGGGATATTTCCGCCAACGCCCTGCTGCCCAGCGCCAGGGGCCGGAAAACCACCTTTTCCCTGCGGCTGAACACCCTGGACGATCAGAAGGCCGAGCTGCATAACGAACAGGAAGCGAACGAAGCCCGCACGCGGGTGGAAAACGCCCGTTTCGCCGTGTACGGCATCAAGCACGGCGAAAAGAAAAAGGTGCCCGCGCCGCCCTTCACCACCTCCTCCCTCCAGCAGGAGGCGGGCCGGAAGCTGAATTTCACCACCCAGAAAACCATGCAGGTGGTGCAGCAGCTTTATGAAGGCGTGGATCTGGAGGGCGAGGGCACGCAGGGTATCGTCACCTATATCCGCACCGACAGCGTGCGCATTTCCGATGAAGCGCTTTCCGCCGTGCGGGCCTATATCCCGGAACGCTTCGGCATGGAATACCTGCCCGAAACGCCCAATGAATTCAAGGGCCGCCGCAACGCCCAGGACGCTCACGAGGCCATCCGCCCCACCGACGTCAAGCGCACCCCCGAATCCATCAAGGCGTCGCTGACCAAAGAACAGTTCCAGCTGTACCGGCTCATTTATTCCCGTTTCCTGGCAAGCCAGATGAAGCCCGCGCTTTACGATACCATGACCATGGACGTGGCGGGCGACGGCGTTGGCATGCGCTTTTACGGCGAACATAAGCGCTTCGCCGGTTTCACCAGCGTATACGAGGAGAGCACCGACGAGGTGGAGGAAGCGGCGGAATCCACCCTGCCCCAGTTTGAAGAAGGCGCGCCGGTCACCATCGAATCGGTGGACTGCCAGCAGCACTTCACCCAGCCCCCGGCGCGCTTCACCGAAGCCAGTCTGGTGAAAACGCTGGAAGAAAAGGGCATCGGCCGGCCTTCCACCTATGCTCCCACGATCACAACCATCATCGCCCGGGGCTACGTGATGCGGGAAAACAAGCGCCTGTTCCCCACGGAGCTGGGCAAAATGATCAATTCCATGATGACGGAATACTTCGGGCCCATCGTGGATACCGAATTCACCGCCGAACTGGAAGAAGAACTGGACGCGGTGGAGGAGGGCGCCGAGGATTGGCGCAAGGTGCTGCAGGAATTCTATCCGCCCTTTGAAAAAATGCTGGAAAACGCCGAGGATGCCATCGAGAAGGTGGAAATCAAGGATGAGCCCAGCGACGTGATCTGCGATAAATGCGGGGCACAGATGGTGTACCGGGTGGGGCGGTACGGCAAATTCCTGGCCTGCCCCAATTTCCCCGACTGCCGGAACACCAAGCCCATCCTCACCTATATCGAGGCCAAATGCCCCAAGTGCGGCGGGCGGCTGCTGGAAAAGACCAGCCGGAAAAACCGCAAATTCTACGGCTGCGAAAACTATCCCGAATGCGATTTCGTTTCCTGGGAAATGCCGGTGGACCAGAAATGTGAAAAATGCGGCAGCTATATGACTCTGAAACGCTCCCGCAAGGGCGAAACCTGGTATCTGTGCAGCAATGAAACCTGCCGCCACCGGGTGGAAGTGAAAACGCCGGACACGGAGGACGAGGAAGCATGAGCGTCACCGTCGTGGGCGCGGGCCTGGCGGGCTGCGAAGCGGCCTGGCAGCTTGCAAAGCGCGGCGTGGCCGTCACCCTGATCGAGCAGAAGCCGAAAA
>JAILBG010000061.1:0-2569 GCA_024681215.1 Clostridiales bacterium | reverse complement strand
GCCCATACCACCAACCCCGTGCCCTTCATCGCGTGCGACGAAAAGCTCGTGGGCCGCAAACTGCGGGAAGGCGGCCGTCTGGCGGATATCGCGCCTACCATGCTGTCCTGCATGGGCGTGGAGGTGCCTAAGGAAATGACCGGAAAGAGCCTGATCGAATGATCTATTCCTACTGCAAACGCTGCCGCATGGAAAGCCCGGGGGACGTGTGCTCCGGGTGCGGCAAGCGCGCCACGGCGGCCTGCCAGCGGGACAAGTGGAGCATCGCCTCCGTACCGCTGGCGGACAGCCGCGCGTGGCGGACTTCTATTGGGGCGCTGCTGGGGGCCGCGGCGCTGCTGCTTCTGACCGTGTTTGGGCTGGAAGCCGCGTTCGGCGGCCCGGCCCGCGTGAATCTGCTGTGGAACAGCGCGTTCATCCGGGTCACGCTGGCTTTCGTGGCGGTGGGCCTGGGGGTGGTGTTCCTGTTCCTGCTGATCCAGGGCAGGGAAACCAACGTGTTCACCCTGGATTCCCAGGGCGCGCATCAGCACACCTGGCACGACCCCCAAAAATGGAAAAGCTGGGCCCGGCTTCAAAGCGCGGACCCCGCCAAGGATATCCCCCAGCAGGACGGCTCGGTGATGCATCTGAGCCAGGAGCGCCACATGCTGTGGCAGGACGTGCTTTCCGTGCAGTACCGGCCCGCCCGCTCCATGATCCTGCTGTATCACATCCCCCGCTGCGCTCCCCTGGTGCTCAAGCTTCCCGCTGGCGAATATGATCTGGCGGCGGCCTGGGTAGGGAAATACTGCAAGGGGAAATAAACGCCGCACGCTCTGATAGGATCGTTTTTATCCCGCACTCCTCACTGATCGAAAGGGGAATGAAAAATGGCCGTTACACTGCGCGACATCGCTAAGACCCTGGACCATTCCACCCTGCAGCCCTTCCTGACGGAGGACGACATCCGCAAGGGCTGCGATATCGCCCTGCAATACGACACCGCCACCGTGTGCGCCCGGCCCGGGGATATGCCGCTGGTGGTGAAGCTGCTGCGCGGCAGCGATGTAAAGCCCTGCACGGTGATCGGCTTCCCCCACGGGGCCCATCACAAGGCCGTGAAGGTGTTCGAGGCGGAACGCGCCCTGGACGACGGCTGCCGGGAGCTGGATATGGTGCTGAACATCGGCCGGCTGCTGGGCGGCGGGGAAGCTTACGTGCAGGATGAGATCGCCGCTCTGGCCCAGGCTGCTCACGCGCGGAACGCCCTGCTCAAGGTGATCCTGGAAACCTGCTACCTGAACGACGAACAGAAAAAAACCGCCTGCCGCCTGAGCGAAGCGGCGGGGGCCGATTTCGTGAAAACCTCCACCGGCTACGGCTCCGCCGGGGCCACCGTGGCCGACGTGCGCCTCATGCGGGCCGCGGTATCCGAAAAAGTCAGCGTGAAAGCCTCCGGCGGCATCCGCACCCTGGATATGGTGCTGGCCTGCCGCGGCGCCGGGGCCGCCCGCTGCGGCGTGAGCGCCACGGTGAAGATCATGGAGGAAGCCAAGGAACGCCTGGCGAACGGGACCCTCTCCGATCAGCCCCTGAACCCCGTGGAAAACGGCGGGGGAACGTATTGACCGGGCGAAAAATTCAGGCTTTACAAAACGCCTGAATGCCTGTATAATGTCTGCATTCGGGCTGTGAACAGGACGGGCCCGCGAATCTCCCTTGAAGAGAGACGGCGGCTGGTGCGAGCCGGCAAGGGGGCCGCGCGCCGGATCACCTGGGAGCCTCCGATTGAAGAATCGGCGTTTCGTCCCCGATAGAGGACGCGAAAGCTGGACGGGAAACCGTCAAGTTGGGTGGTACCGCGGATTGCTGATCATCAGTCCGTCCCAATTCGTTTGGGACGGGCTTTTTCTATGGAGGGAGAAAAGAATGTACAAAAAAGTAACCGCCGACATGAATTTCGCCGCACGGGAACTGGAAACCATCCGGTTCTGGAAGGAAAACGAGATCGTAAAAAAATCCTTCCATGCCAGGGATAACGCCAAGGACACCTTCACGTTCTTCGACGGCCCGCCCACGGCCAACGGCAAGCCCCATATCGGCCATGTGGAAACCCGCGCCATCAAGGATCTGATCCCCCGGTATTACACCATGAAGGGGAAGAACGTGCTGCGCAAGGCGGGCTGGGACACCCACGGCCTGCCGGTGGAACTGGAAGTGGAAAAAAAGCTGGGCCTGGACGGCAAGCCTCAGATCGAGCAGTACGGCATCGAGCCCTTCATCCAGCAGTGCAAGGAAAGCGTGTGGAAATACCTGCACGAATGGGAAGAAATGAGCGACCGGGTGGGCTACTGGGTGGACATGGAACACCCCTATGTGACCTACCATGACGATTACATCGAATCCGAATGGTGGAGCCTTAAAACCATCGCGGAAAAGGGCCTGATCTACAAGGGGCACAAGATCGTGCCCTACTGCCCCCGCTGCGGCACCGCCCTGAGCAGCCACGAAGTAGCCCAGGGCTATAAAAACGTAAAGGAAAAGTCCGCCTTCGTGCGCTTTGCTGTGAAGGGCGAAGAAGGCGTAT
>JAILBG010000089.1:0-64389 GCA_024681215.1 Clostridiales bacterium | reverse complement strand
TACACCGCCCGCAGCTCCCGGGCGGTGCGCCGGGAGGACAAAAGATCCGCGCCGTAGCCGATCACCTTCACCAGCCCGAAAGCCGCCGCGCCCAGCCCCAGCAGCACCGCAATCAGCCGTCCCCACCGGATGCGGCGACGGTTCCTTCTGCGGTTTCGGGGCTGATACTGCATTTCGTTTCTCCCTGACAGAACAGGCCATATCATCCTGCTGATATGGCCTGTCCTTTCATGCTTTCCTCAGTTTTCTTCTTTCTTCCTTCCGCAGCATGCCCGCGCGCCGCCGGATTTGCAGAAGGGCAAAGGTCAGCCCAGGTCCACGATGATGGGCAGGATCATGGGATTGCGCTTGATCTTTTCATAGATATAATGGTGCAGCTCGTCCTTGATGCGGTTCTTGATGCTGGGCCAGTCGCTGCCCTCGATGCGGCCGTAGCTGGCGATGATGGAGCGCACCACCTCCCGGGTGGACTCGATGATGTCCTCGTTCTCCCGGACGTAGACGAAGCCGCGGCTGATCACGTCGGGGCCGGAAACCAGCACGCCGTTGGTGCGGTCGAAAGCCATCGCCACGATGATCAGGCCGTCCTGGCTCAGGTGTCTGCGGTCCCGCAGCACCACGTTGCCCACGTCCCCGATGCCCAGACCGTCCACCAGCACCTCGCCCGTGGGCACCGTTTCGCCCAGGGACAGGCTTTCCCGGTTCATTTCGATCACCTGGCCCGCGGAGGGAAGCACGATGTTCTTCCGGTCCATGCCCATGGCCTCGGCCAATTCCGCGTGCTGCCAGAGCATGCGGTATTCCCCGTGGACGGGGATGAAATACTGAGGCCGCACCAGGGCGTGCATCAGCTTGATCTCCTCCTGGCAGGCGTGGCCGGACACGTGCACCTCCGCCATGGCCTCGTAAATCACCTCGGCGCCGCAGCGGTAGAGCTGATTGATCACCCGGGAAACGAATTTTTCGTTGCCGGGGATGGGCGTGGCGGAAATGATCACCTTGTCGCTGGGCTTGATCTGCAGCTTGCGGTGCTCGGAATAGGCCATGCGGGTCAGGCCGCTCATGGGTTCGCCCTGGCTGCCGGTGGTGAGGATCAGCAATTCTTCGTCCCGGTAGGAATCCAGGTCGTCCATTTCCAGCAGATATCCCTCGGGAATCACCAATTCGCCCAGCTGCATGGCCACCCGGCTGACGGAAATCATGCTGCGGCCCACGAAGCACACCTTGCGGCCGAAGCGGATGGCGCTGTCGATCACCTGCTGCAGCCGGTTGATATTGCTGGCGAACATGGCCACGATCACCCGGCCCTGGGCGTTGCGGAACTGGTTGATGAAGGTGTCGCCGATCTTGCGCTCGCTCATGGTATAGCCCGGGCGCTCGATGTTGGTGCTTTCGCACAGCAGGGCCATCACCCCCGCGTCCCCGGCGGCGGCCAGGGCGCTCAGATCGGTCACTTCCCCGTCCACGGGGGTAAAGTCGATCTTGAAGTCCCCGGAATGCACCACCACCCCGGCGGGGCAGGAAATGATCAGGGCGCAGGCGCCGGGGATGGAATGGCTCACCTTCACGAATTTCACCGTGAATTTCCCGATCTTCACTTCGTCCCGGGGCACCACGGGGTTCATCTGGATGCCGTTCACCCGGTGCTCCCGGAGCTTGAGGTCGATCAGCGCCAAGGTCAGCCGGGTGCCCCAGATGAGGGCGGGCACCTGCTGCAGCACATAGGGCGTGGCGCCGATATGGTCCTCATGCCCGTGGGTGAACACGTAGCCCCGCACTCGGTCCTTATTATCCACCAGGTACGTCACGTCCGGGATCACCAGGTCGATGCCCAGCATATCCTCGTTGGGGAAGATGCTCCCCACGTCCACCACCAGGATATCGTCTTCATATTCCAGAACCGTCAGGTTCTTCCCGATCTCATCCACGCCTCCCAGCGGAATGATCCTCAGTTTGCTTGGCTGCGCCATAAAGGCCTCCTTTCAGGGTTTGGTTGTAAAGAAGAAAAACGATTTTTCATCGCATCCGATTCTTATTCAGAACTGCCCCCGCGGGGGCGCTGCAAGACGGACCATAACCAATCTGACAGTATTATACCATAGCATCCGGAAAAATACCAGATTGATTTTTGACGAAATATGGCCTGTTTTCTGCATCAATATGAATAAATTGCACAAACCGCGGCCTTTCCGCCCCCGGAAACGCCATCCCCATGGCGAAGATGGATACCAAATTGTGGAAGCGGCGGCGCGCCAAAGTTTTCCCGCCGCCGGGCGTTGTTCCCGGGCTGTGAATATGATATAATGAAAATCGGATTTTTCTGCGGAGGTGCTTCCTTGATCCTTTGCGACACCCATGCGGACACCCTCTACGTCCGCGCCATGCACCCGGGCCGTCCCTGCGACGTGACGAAGGAAAAGGCGATGCGGGGCGGCGTCAGCGTGCAGACGTTGGCGCTGTACGTGGGCGGCAGCCCGGCGCTTCCCGACATCGCCCGGGCGTTCGCCGGGATGTTCGCCCAGGCGGACGCGCTGGAAGCGTCCGGCTGGAAGCGCATCGGGGACTACCGGGACGCCCGGGAGGGGGAATGCGCCTTCCTGCTTTCGGTGGAGGGGTGCGATTTATTGGGGGAAGACCCTTCGCTGCTTTCTCTCTGGCGGGAAAAGGGCGTGCGAATGGCGGCGTTGTGTTGGAATTTTGAAAACGCCCTGGGCACCCCCGCCGTCCGGGACCAGGACGCGCCTCTGACCCCCTTCGACCGGGAAGCAGTCAGGGAAATGCTGCGCCTGGGCATCGCCCCGGACGTGAGCCACCTGAACCGGCGCGGATTCCGGGATCTGATGGACATGGGGATCGCGCCGATCGCGTCCCATTCCTGCTGCGCCGCGCTCTGCCCCCACCCCCGGAACCTGACCGACGATCAGCTCAAAGCCCTGTTTTCCGCCGGGGGCTACGTGGGCGTGAATTTTTATCCCCTGTTCCTGGACGCCCGCGGCCGGGCCGGGCTGGACACCGTGTGCCGCCACGTGCTGCACATGCTGGATCTGGGCGGCGAAGGGCACGTGGGCTTCGGATCGGACTTCGACGGCATCGAAAAAAAGCCCCGGGGCCTTGCCGGGCCCCAGGATTTCCCCGCCCTGCTCCGGGCGCTGGAAAAACGGGGCGTCACGGGGGATCTGCTCCGGGGGATCGCGGGAGAAAACCTGCTGCGGTATTACGGCCGGACAGATCCAACACCAGAACGAAAGAAGGAATGACCCTTGATCGGCATTATCGGCGCCATGGACAAAGAGGTGGACGCCCTGCGCGCCGCCATGACGGACACCCGGGAGGAAAAGATCGGCTTCACCCGCTGCACGGTGGGAACGCTCTTTGGGGCGCAGGTCTGCCTGGCCCAGTGCGGCATCGGCAAGGTCCACGCCGCCCTGTGCGCCCAGGCCCTGATCCTGCGGCATCCCGTGGACGCGCTACTGAACATCGGCGTGGCCGGGGCGCTGCGCCCCTCCCTCGGGATCGGGGACGCGGTGATCGCCTCCTCCGCCGTGCAGCACGATATCGACACCTCTCCCCTGGGGGACCCGCCGGGCATGATCTCCGGCCCCGATATCGTGCACGTCCCCTGCGATCCGGCCCTCTCCGCCCTGCTGCGCCGGGCCGCGCAGGAGGCGGATCTGCGCTGGGAGGAAGGCGCCGTCGCCACCGGGGACCAGTTCATCACCGGCACGGAAAACAAGCGGCGCATCGCGGAAGCGTTCGGCGCCGCCGCCTGCGATATGGAGGGCGGGGCCATCGCCCAATGCTGCTATGAAATGGGCGTGCCCTACGCCGCCTGCCGCCTGATCTCGGACACCCGGGACGGCGACGAAAGGGAATACATGGAAAAGGCGGCCCTGGCCTGCAGAAACGAAGAAACGCTGCTGCGGAAATTCCTTCCGCTGTACCGGCAAACCAAGGAGGAAAAATAAAATGGACAAGTGGGATCAGCGGTTTATGGATCTGGCCCGGACGGTATCCACCTGGACCAGCTGCTTCGCCCCGGGGCGGGCCATCGGGGCCGTCATCGTCAAGGACAAGCGCATCATGACCACCGGCTACAACGGCGCCCCCGCGGGGATGAAGACCTGCCGGGAAAAGGGCGAATGCCTGCGGCGGAAGCTGGGCATCGAAAGCGGCACCCGGGCGGAGGTGTGCTACGCCGCCCACGCCGAGCAGAACGCCATCCTGCAGGCCGCGAAGCTGGGCATCAGCATCGACGGCGCCACGCTGTACTGCACCCATCAGCCCTGCTCCATCTGCGCCAAAATGATCGTCAACGCCGGCATCCGCCGGGTGGTGTACGAGCAGGGGTATCCCGACCCCTTCACCCTGGAGATTTTCGGGGAGACCGGCGTAAAGCTGGAAAAGTATCCGGAGGAGGAAACGCCGTGAAGAAGCTCATCGCCCTGCTGCTGGCCCTGATCTGCCTGCTTTCCGCCCTGCCCGCCGCCCTGGCGGCCCAGGAGAGCCCCCAGCCCATCCCCGTCGTCGCCCCGGAGGACCGCACCCCCACGCCCCCCGGCATCCATCATTATCTGCTGATCTGCCTGGACAAATGGGATTATACCCTGCGAAACCAATGGGTCAAGGATATCTGGGATGAAACCTACGACACCAACACCGACGGGCTGATCCTGGTGACCGTCAATGAAAACGACGGTTCCGTCAAGCTTACCAGCTTCATCCGGGATATGCTCATCCAGCGGCCGGACGGCGAATACGGCCGCATCAACAATTTCCTCTACGCCAATCCCACCACCCAGACCGGCGGCTGGGCCTGGGTGAATAAAAAGAGCGACACCGAGGCTTTTCAGGACCTGGTGGACACCATCAACAGCCACTTTGACCTGAACATCGAAAAGTTCATCGTCATGGATTTCCGCCAGGTGCAGAACATCATCGACGCCGTGGGCGGCGTGGACGTGGAGATCACCAACCGGGAAGCGCGGAAGCTGTTCCTCTATCCCATCGGCGCGTCCGCCACCTCTCCTTCCCTGCAGGAGGGCTCCCGGGGCGGGGTGTACCACATGACCGGCTACGCCGCGGTGATCTACATGCGCATCCGCAAGATCGAAACCAAGGCGTACCTCCACGCCGATGGCACCACCCACAGCGACAACCAGGATTACGGCCGCACCTACCGGGACCGGATGGTGCTCACCGCCCTGGCGGACAGCCTGAAGGACGTGACCTTGGACCGGGCCACCGCATTGCTGGACGTGATCCTTTCCAACACCGTCTACACCAATATGACCACCCGGGATTTTGAGGAAGCGCTGACGCTGGCCATGGCCCTGCGGGGCGCTCCGGTGCAGCACATCCGCATGCCCGCCGACGGCACGAAATACTGGGAAAGCGGCTATGCCGGCATGGCCACGAAGGAAATCGACTATTTGGGGAACCGCGCCGTGCTGCACGATTTCCTGTTCGGCTTTACGGTGGTGGACGAATGATCCGGGCAGTTATTTTCGATATGGACGGCCTGCTCACCGACAGCGAGGCCCCGGGGCTCACGGGCATCCAGGTGTGCGGCCGCCTCCAGGGATACGAGATTCCTCTGGAGCACGTGCGCAGGACCATCGGGATCAACGCCAAAGCCGCCAGCGACTTTTATCATCAGTATTATCCCGGGCTGGATACGGACAGGCTGTTCGCCGATTTCACGGAATACATGCACGCCCTGGCCCGGGCAGGAAAGATCCCGCTGAAAAAAGGCGCCCGGGAGCTGCTCAAGGCGCTCCGGGACCGGGGCATCCCCTGCGCCGTGGCTTCCTCCAGCTATCCGGAAACCATCCGGCTCTACCTGGAAAAGCAGGGTGTGGCGGAGGATTTTGCCACCCTGGTATCCGCCAACGGCGAAACCCGGTCCAAACCCGCGCCGGACATCTTCCTCAAGGCCGCCCGTCTCCTGGGCGCCGTCCCGGAAGACTGCCTGGTGCTGGAGGATTCCGTGAACGGCGTGAAGGCCGGCCGGGCCGCGGGCATGACGGTGTGCATGATCCCGGACCTGATCCCCTTCACCCCCGAGCTGGCCCCTTACTGCGATCATGTGCTGCCGGATCTGACCGCCGTGATCCCCCTGGTGACGGCATGAACGGGGCGATCGTGTGCGTGGGGCGGCTGCGGGAAAAATACTGGGCCGACGCCGCCGCGGAATACCTGAAGCGCCTGTCCCGCTTCGGAAAAATGGAAATCGCGGAGCTGCCCGACCTGCCGGAGCCCGCGGGCGCCTCCGACGCGGACCGTCAGCGGATCATCGCCAAGGAAGGGGAAGCGATCCTCAGCCGCCTGAAGCCCGGCGATCACGTGATCGCTCTGTGCGTGGACGGGCCGCAGTACGAAAGCGAGCGCTTCGCCGCCCGCCTCGCTCAGTGCGGCCTGACCGGGCAGCGCACGGCGTTCGTGATCGGCGGCTCCCTGGGCCTTTCCCCCGCGGTGCTCCAAAGGGCGGACGAGAAAATGTCCCTGTCCAAAATGACCTTCCCCCACCAGCTGGCCCGGGTGCTGCTGCTGGAGCAGATCTACCGCGCCTGCAAAATCAGCGCGGGCGAAAAATATCATAAATAGCGGCGTTTTGCGAAAAAACTGCCGTTTTCCGGGTTGTTTTGTCGCCCCTGTCATAAGGGGCGGCTTTTTTTCGTAAACATATAAACGGCGTCCTTCCCTGTCCGTCCCCCGCCGCCCTTCTATCCGGGAATGAAAACGCATACCGTAGAGCGGGAAGGGGGAAAAATAAAATGACAATGCAGGGAAAGGCAAAGCGCTTCCTGGCCGCGGGCGGGCTGTGGATCCTGGCGCTGCTGTGCGGCGTCACGGGGATCTACGCCCTGAACGGCCGCACCGCGGAGGTGGCCGCCCGGAAGCGCGAGCTGCCCATCTATTCCGTGGAGCGCGGGGACAATCTGATCGCCGTCAGCTTCGACGCCGCCTGGGGCGGGGACAATACCGAAAGGCTGCTGGAGATCCTCCGGGAAAACGGCGTGAAGGCTACCTTCTTCCTGGTGGACACCTGGGTGCAAAGGTATCCCGAACTGGTGAAGGAGATCGCCGCCCAGGGCCATGAGATCGGCAGCCACTCCACCACCCATCCCCAGATGAGCCGGGGGAAGATCCTGCAGGAGCTCACCACCGTGGCGGACCACATCGAAGCCCTCACCGGCACGCGGCCCACGCTGTTCCGGGCGCCCTACGGGGATTACAGCAACGACGTGGTGCTGACCGCCCGGGGCGCGGGCTACGAGGTGATCCAGTGGAGCGTGGATTCCCTGGACTGGAAAAACCGCGGCGCGGAGGACCTGATCCGCCGGGCCACCCGCAGCGTCAAAAGCGGCGATATCGTGCTGTTCCACAACGATGCCAAATATATCCTGGATGCGCTGCCCGCCATCCTCAAAAGCTATCGGGAGCAGGGGCTCACCGCGGTGCCCGTATCCCAGCTCCTGCTGCCCGGAAATACCACCATCGACGCGCAGGGCCGTCAGCGCCCCGCGCCTACGACAGTACCGGAGGTGTAAGCAAATCATGGATACCGAAAACAACCAACTCACTCTCTGCGGCGTGATCGATACGGCCCCCGTGCTGGATCACGAGGTGCTGGGCGAGCGCTTTTACCGCATGGACCTGAAGGTGCCCCGCCTGTCCGGGGCGTCAGACCTTTTGCCCGTCACGGTCAGCGAACGGCTGATGAACAGCCAGGTGGCGGCGGGCACACGGCTGTGCGTGGTGGGCCAGCTTAGGTCCTACAACAAGGTGGTGGCCGGCAGCGGGAGGCTTTTGCTCACCGCCTTCGCCCAGCATCTGCTTCCTCCCGACAGCGCCGAAAACCCCAACGTCATCCGCCTGACCGGCGCCATCTGCAAGCCGCCCTCCTTCCGCACCACGCCTTTCGGCCGGGAAATCGCGGACCTGATGCTGGCGGTGAACCGCGCCTTCGGGAAAAGCGATTACATCCCCTGCATCGCCTGGGGGCGCACCGCCCGGTACGCTTCCGGCCTGGCCGTGGGGGATCGGCTGGAAATCCAGGGCCGGTTCCAGAGCCGGGACTACCAAAAGCAGCTGCCCGACGGCACGGTGCTGAACCGCACGGCCTACGAAGTTTCCATCAGCCGTCTCACCGCCCTGCAGGACGCGCCCCTCTCCCCCCGTCCCGCCGCTTCCCAGGAAAATGCCCTGCAATAAAAAATCCTCCTCTCTCCAAATGATTCTCCGGAGAGGGGGATTTTCTGTGCTTCTGTTCCTGTCAATCCGCAAACAGCGGGGTGGACAGATACCGGTCGCCGGTATCGGGCAGCAGGGCCACGATAGTCTTGCCCTGGTTTTCGGGGCGCTTGGCCAGCTCGATGGCCGCCCAGGCCGCGGCGCCGGCGGAAATGCCCACCAGCACGCCCTCCTTTTTACCGATCAGCCGGCCGACGGCGAAAGCGTCCTCGTGATCCACGGGGATGATCTCATCGTACACGGAGGTGTCCAGCACCTGCGGCACGAAGCCCGCGCCGATGCCCTGGATCTTGTGGGGGCCGGGCGCGCCGCCGCTGAGCACGGGCGACGCCGTGGGCTCCACCGCCACCACCTTCACACCGGGCTTTCTTTCCTTCAGGTATTTCCCGGTGCCCGTCACGGTGCCGCCGGTGCCCACGCCCGCCACGAAGATATCCACCTGCCCGTCGGTATCCGCCCAGATCTCCGGGCCGGTGGTGGCGTAATGGATAGCCGGGTTGGCCGGATTGACGAACTGGCCGGGAATGAAGCTGCTCGGGATTTCCTTGGCCAGCTCCTCCGCCTTGGCGATGGCGCCCTTCATGCCCTTGGCGCCTTCGGTGAGCACGATTTCCGCGCCGTAGGCCTTCGCCAGCTGGCGGCGCTCCACGCTCATGGTTTCCGGCATGGTCAGGATCATGCGGTAGCCCCGGGCTGCCGCCACGGAAGCCAGGCCGATGCCGGTGTTGCCGGAGGTGGGCTCGATGATCACGGAACCGGGCTTCAGAAGGCCCTTTTCCTCCGCGTCGTCGATCATGGCCTTGGCAATCCGGTCCTTGACGGAGCCGGCGGGATTCAGGTATTCCAGCTTCACCAGCACCTTTGCCTGCAGCCCCAGTTCTTTTTCGATATTCGTGATCTCCAATAGCGGGGTGTTCCCGATCAGCTGATCCGCGGACGTATAAATACGGCTCATGTTTTCTTCCTCCATTTTTTCATTCTTTATTTGTGACTCCGCCGCGCTTCCGCGCCCCGACATCGCCCCATCCGGAAAAACATGCGCCCGTTCATCCAAATTACCCACCTTTCAAATAGGTTAATGGCATTATATGCCGTCCCCCCGCCGCCTGTCAATCCCCCGGGCGGTATTTTCATTGTATTTTGCCCGGGCCGTTGAAAATCCCATCAACCCCGTGGTATAATAGGTTGAAATCAGGAAGAGGAGGCGGGAGGATGATCATGGTTTCCACCAAGGGGCGCTATGCCCTGCGGGTGATGGTGGACCTGGCGAAGAACCAGGGGGACGGCTACCTGCCGCTCAAGGAAATCGCCCAGCGCCAGGGCATTTCCGAAAAATACCTGGAAAGCATCCTCAAGGGCCTGGTGGCGGGCAAGATGCTCACCGGCGTCCGGGGCAAGGGCGGGGGCTACCGCCTGAGCCGGAAACCCGGGGAATATACCGTAGCGGACATCCTGCGCCTGACGGAAGGGGAGCTGGCGGCGGTGGCCTGCCTGGAAAAAGGCGCGCTTCCCTGCCCCCGGCAGGGGGACTGCCCCACGCTGCCCCTGTGGCGGAACCTGAACGCCTTAGTGCAGGGCTATTTTTCCTCCGTCACCCTCCGGGATCTGGCCGAAGGCGTTCAGGAAAGCGCCGACAGCGCCAACGCGGCCCTCTCCGCGTCCGCGGACCGCACCAGCACGTAATCCGTATCGTAGGTCGATACCGCAAACACCGGGATGCCCGCATCGCGCAGGCATCCCGTGATTTTTGCCAGAACGCCCACCAAAGAAAAATCCAGCGGCCCTGGCAGACGGAAGCACCGCCAGCCGTCCTCCCGCTTCAGCGCGTTTGCCGGGCACGCCTCCGTGGGGCACACCAGGGACTTTTCCGTATCCGTAACGGCGAAAAAGGTAAAGGGCGCGCTCAGATCCGCGTCCTTCACCTCCCGGATGCGGCACACGCTGAATTCCCCGGCCAGCCATTCAACTTTCATCCCGTTTCTCCTCCAGCAGCTCCACCGCCCATTTTTTCGCTGCCCGCATGGCGGTGGGCACGGGCAGGGCGTTCATTTCGGAAAGCGTCACGAACCGCCCTTCCCGGCAGTCCGCGCTTTCCGCTTCATAATGATATACCGTCATGTTCCAGATCCGGTGGGTAAATACGTGCCGGGCCTCCCCCAGCCGCTTTTTCACGGCCGCCCGGATGCCCAAGGCCCGCATAGCCTTCTCCGCATCCATCATATCCCCCGCGTTTTCCGTCAGGTGATACACCCACAGGCCCTGGAGCAGCGTTTCCCTTCTCTGCCGCATCCAGACCCTGCCCCCGCAGGTGATCAGCGCCACCGTTACTTCGATCTCCCGGGGCGGATCCGCCGCCGCCTTCACGGGCAGCGCGTCGGCGTCCCCGGCTCGGCAGGCGTCGCACAGCGAGCTGAGGGGGCAGCGGTCGCAGTCGGGCGTGCCGGGGGTGCATACCGTGGCGCCCAGGTCCATCAGCGCCTGGTTGAAATCCCCGCACCGCGCCGGGGGCATGTCCTCCGCCGCCAGGGCCGCCAGGCGCTTCTGCACGGAGGGGATGCCCACGTCCTCCCGGACGCCGTGGAACCGGGAAAGCACCCGGGTCAGGTTCCCGTCCACCGCGGGGCAGGGCAGGCCGAAGGCGATGGAGGCCACCGCCGCCGCCGTGTACGCCCCGATCCCGGGCAGCGCCCGGAGGGCCGCTTCGTCGGCGGGAAAAACGCCGCCGTGCCGGGATACGATGATCTTCGCCGCTTTGTGCAGGTTCCGGGCCCGGGAATAATAGCCCAGCCCCTCCCAGCACTTGAGCACGTCCTCTTCCTCCGCATTCGCCAGGGCGAACACGTCCGGGAAGCGGGCAAGGAAGCGCGCGTAATACGCCCCCACGGTTTCCGTGCGGGTCTGCTGCAGCATGATTTCGCTCACCCAGACGCGGTAAGGGTCCTTGGTGCCCCGGAAGGGCAGCTTCCGTCCGTTCAGATCGTACCAGGCCAGCAGCAGCGCGGAAAACACGGCCATTCCCTCCTTCCCCGGTCTTTTGCCGATCATTATAGCACAGCGCAGCCCGGAATTGAATATCGAAAATGAAATCCGGCGTTTTTCAAAGATATTTCAAGAAAACATGGCATTATCCGGCGATATTTCCAGATATTTTCCCGTATTCAGGAATATTCCATGAATCCGGCGCAATCGCCAGTTGCGCCCCGGGCGTTTATGAAGTACACTATGCAAGGATGATTTAGCACTCACTTATCAAGAGTGCTAACAGTCCCCGGAATAGCAATCCAATGACGAGGAGGAGCCTTATGAACATCAAGCCTTTGTTTGACCGCGTGGTCATCAAAAACGTGGAAGCGGAAGAAACCACCAAGAGCGGCATCATCCTGACCTCCGCCGCCAAGGAAAAGCCCCAGATGGCGGAAGTGCTGGCCGTGGGCCCCGGCGGCATGGTAGACGGCAAGACCACCACCATGTGCGTCAGCGTCGGCCAGAAGGTCATTTACAGCAAGTACGCCGGCACGGAAGTGAAGATCGACGGCGAAGAAGTGATCATCGTCAAGATGGGCGATATCCTCGCGGTCGTGGAATGATCCAGCACAGCATCAAATCAGAAGGAGTGGAAATAATATGGCAAAGCAGCTGAAATACGGCGAGGACGCCCGCCGCGCCCTGGAAAACGGCATCAACGCCCTGGCGAACACCGTAAAGATCACCCTGGGCCCCAAGGGCCGCAACGTGGTATTGGATAAGAAATACGGCGCGCCCCTCATCACCAACGACGGCGTCACCATCGCCAAGGAGATCGAGCTGGAAGACCCCTTTGAAAACATGGGCGCCCAGCTGATCAAGGAAGTGGCCACCAAGACCAACGACGTGGCCGGCGACGGCACCACCACCGCCACCCTGCTGGCCCAGGCCATCGTGCGCGAAGGCCTGAAGAACCTGGCCGCCGGCGCCAATCCCATGGTGCTCAAGAAGGGCATCGAGGACGCCGCCGACGCCGCCGTGGAAGGCCTGAAGGAAATTTCCCGTCCCATCAGCGGCAAGCAGGCCATCGCCCAGGTGGCTTCCATTTCCGCCGGCGACGAAACCATCGGCCAGCTGATCTCCGACGCCATGGAGAAGGTGGGCAAGGACGGCGTCATCACCGTTGAGGAAAGCAAGACCATGCGCACCGAGCTGACCACCGTGGAAGGCATGCAGTTCGACCGGGGCTACGCCTCCGCTTACATGGTCACCGACACCGATAAGATGGTGGCCGAGCTGGATAACCCCTACATCCTGATCACCGATAAGAAGATCAGCAACATCCAGGAGATCCTGCCGGTGCTGGAGCAGGTGGTGCAGCAGGGCAAGAAGCTGCTCATCATCGCCGAGGACGTGGAGGGCGAAGCCCTGGCCACCCTGGTGGTGAACAAGCTGCGCGGCACCTTCACCTGCGTGGCCGTCAAGGCTCCCGGCTTCGGCGACCGCCGCAAGGAAATGCTCCGCGACATCGCCATCCTCACCGGCGGCCAGGTCATCAGCACCGAGCTGGGGCTGGAGCTCAAGGAAGCCACCATCGACATGCTGGGCCAGGCCCATCAGGTGAAGGTGGACAAAGAAAATACCACCATCATCGACGGCGCGGGCGACAAGGAAGAAATCCGGAACCGCGTGAACCAGATCAAGGCCCAGATCGCCGAAACCACCAGCGATTACGACCGGGAAAAGCTGCAGGAGCGGCTGGCAAAGCTGGCCGGCGGCGTGGCCGTGATCCAGGTGGGCGCCGCGACCGAGATCGAAATGAAAGAGCGCAAGATGCGCATTGAAGACGCCCTGGCCGCCACCCGCGCGGCTGTGGAAGAGGGCATCGTGCCCGGCGGCGGCATCGCGCTGCTGAACGCCATCGCCAAGGTGAAGCCCCTGGTGGAAAAGAACACCGGCGACGCCAAGACCGGCGTGGAGATCGTGCTTCGCGCCATGGAAGAGCCCATCCGCCAGATCAGCCTGAACGCCGGCATCGACGGCGCCGTGATCATCGAGAACATCCGCCGCAGCGAAAAGACCGGTTACGGCTACGACGCGCTGAAGGGCGAATACGTGGACATGATCGACCGCGGCATCATCGACCCCACCAAGGTGACCCGCTCTGCCCTGCAGAACGCCGCCTCCGTGGCCGCCATGGTGCTGACCACCGAATCCCTGGTGACCGACATCCCCGCGCCCGAACCCGCTGCCCCCGCCGGCAACCCCGGCATGGGCGGGATGTACTGATCGCGCCGCAAAGGTTTTTCCGAATCCCCGAGGGCCGCTCCGGCGGCCCTTTTTCAATGCCCGAACATTGACTGACGCAGCCGAATTGTGTATAATAACCCTGAAAATAGCAATGCTTAGAAGCGCATAAAAAGCCGGATCAAAAAAGGAGGTCTGTCGCATGAAAAAAACCGTGGCCGTGCTGCTTTTGCTTTCTCTCCTGTTCACCTGTGCCTTTCCCGCGCTGGCGGACCAGATGTACCTGATCCCGGACAGCAACACCCGCCGTCTCACCGAAGAGGAGCTTTGGGAGTGGGACCGGGAATCCCTCGGCTATATTTTCAATGAGATCTTCGCCCGTCACGGCTATGTGTTCATTGCCGGCGGGAAGTACGATATGTGGTTCCGTTCCCAGCCCTGGTATACGCCCAACGCCAACCCCGACAATCAGAAACAGGTGTATCCCAAGCTCTCCCAGCTGGAGTGGGACAACTACTACACCATCAAAAAGGTGGCGGGCCAGATGGACGACCTGGGGGAAAAGAAGCACACCCCCGGGCGGAAATGCTACGCCGATTACACGCCTCCCCTTTCGGGGCTGATGCTGTCCGGCTTTTCCTTTGTCAATCTGAAAGCGGACCAGACCCTGCCCGTCTATTCCGCCCCCAGCTTCGACGCCTGGCGCGGGGCCAACGGCAAGGCCGCCGTCAGCACCAACGGCGCGGTATACGCCGCGGGCTGGGAAAGCGGCTGGCTGCTGGTCTTTTATGAAACCAACAACCGTTCCATCCGCGTGGGCTACGTCCATCCCTCCAGCATCACGGGCCGGGTGGACTGCAACACCATGCTGCAGTTCGATTACGACGAAAGCGCCGTGCTGGGCAATGTGACCCTCACCGACGACCCCATGCTGTCCAACACCGCCATCCGCACCCTGAGCCAGGGGGATACCGTGAAATACCTGACCTCCATGACCAACCAGAACGGCCAGATCTGGGATTATATCGAAACCACGGCGGCGGGCAAGCCAGCCCGGGGCTTCATTCCCCACGGCTTCCTGCAGTCCCTCAGCCCTGCCGAGGAATTCTGAAAACGTCAGCAAACAGCCTCCCGAAAATTGCGGGAGGCTGTTTTCATGTTGCCGATTCACAGCGCGTCGTATATGTCCTTCATGGCCCGGGCATCCTCCGCCATGGTGCCGTGGCATTCGCAGATGATCCGCGCCCGATAGCCCCGCGCCTTCAGTAGCGGCGCCAGGTGCCCGAACCGCGGGCCGTACTGCGCTTCCGCGAAGGTGCGGTGGCGCTTTTCGCCCTTTTCCGTAAACTCAATGGTGGAAAAGTGCACGTGCATGCTCCTGGCCCTTTCAAGGCCCAGGGCGCCTTCCACGGCGTCCAGCACTCTGGCGAAATCCTCCGTTTCCTTCAGGCCCCCGCCGCTCAGGGCGTGGAGGTGGGCGAAATCCACGCAGGGGATCAGCCGTTCGTCCGTCAGGCAAAAATCCAGCGTCTCCACCAGGCTCCCGATCTGTCCGGGCCGGCCCATGGTTTCGGGGCAGAGATGGATTTCGCCCAGGCCCGCGTCCTCCAGCCGGGCGTACGCCTCCCGGATCCCCGCGCGGCAGTTCGCCAGCGCTTCCTGGCGCTCCATTTTCATCACCGCGCCCACGTGCACCACCGCCCGGTCGCCCCCCAGGCGCTTTACCAGCCGCGCGCTCTCCAGGATATCCCGGAAGGAGTTTTCCCTCTTTTCCGGATCGGGGTTGGCCAGGTTGATAAAGTACGGCGCGTGGGCGCTCACCGTGACGCCGTATTTCCGGGCTTCCCCGGCGATCTTATCCGCCGTGTCCTCCCGAAGCTGCACGCCCCGGCCGAAGGAATACTCGTAGGCGTTCAGCCCCATGGCGTGCAGCCACGCCGGGGCCTGCCAGCTGGCCTTGTAGCCCTGGGCATAGAAGGAATCGGAATTGCCCGCGGGGCCGAATAAAATGCTCACAGATTTTTCCTCACGGTGCCGTTGTTCCGGGCGTACACCCCGGTCCGGATCTCCTGGATAAACGCTTCCCAGTTGTGCAGGCCCTGTTTTCCGGCCTCCTCCGCATCCCGGACGGCCCTCTCCCGGTCGTAAGGCACGGTGATGAGGGCGATATCCAGGGGCGTTTTTTCCTCCCCGTCCACGTCGCCCCGCAGGATGGCGTACTGGGCCATGGCCACGCCCAGGCCGTTGCCCACGCTGCCGGTGTTGAACAAGATCCCCTTGAATCCCAGCACCCGCATCCCCTGCCGGTGCACGTCGGCATAGCCCACCACGTCATAATCCGGCGCGAAATATGGGGAAAGCAGGTCGTATTCGTCGTGCACGTAATACGGCTGGGGCATGGTGGGCCGGCCGTGGAACAGGCGCATTTTCCGCCCGGAAATGCGGCAGACGTGCTCCAGGGGGAATTCCGTCAGCATCCGCATCCGCTTTTCCCCCAGCTGCCGGTAATAGAATTCGTCCTTGGGGAACAGCTTTTTCCCGATCCCCTCGTCCCAGTTCCCCTGCAGGATGAATTCGCACCGGCTGACCGCCCAATCGAAGGTGTCGGCGGAGGAAGGGCCCTTCCCCACCACGTCCCCCAGGCACCAGATCCTCCCGATCCCCCGGGCGCGCAGATCGGCGTCCACCGCCTCCGTGGCGGGGAGATTGCCGTGCAGATCGGCCACCAGCGCGATTTCCGTCATTCGTTGCACGCCTCCGTAAACGCATTGAAGATCGCCTGCTGCTCCGGGTGCTTTTCGCACATGCTTTCCGGGTGCCACTGCACCCCCAGGGCGAAGCGCTTCCCCGGCATTTCGATCCCCTCGATCAGCCCGTCCGGGGCAATGGCGCAGGGCAAAAGCCCCTGGCCCAGCGCCTTGATCCCCTGGTGATGGCGGCTGTTGACCGCCAGGGTCCCCACCCCCAGGATGCGGTGCAGCAGCCGCCCCTCCGGGATCATCACGTCATGCGCTTTCTCCCGGGGAACGTCCTCCCGGGGATGGCACAGCGCCCCCGCATACTGCGCCGAAATGTCCTGGTACAGCGTGCCGCCCAGGGCGCAGTTCATCACCTGCAGCCCCCGGCAGACGGCCAGCACCGGCACGTCCCGGTCCATGGCCAGGCGCAGCAGATCCATTTCCATCCAGTCCCGCTCCGGAGACACTTCGCCGCAGCAGGGCAGCTTTTCTTCCCCGTACATGCGGGGGTCGATATCCCCGCCGCCGGAGAACAGCAGCCCGTCCACCCGGGATACGATCTCCTCCCAGGCGAACACGTCCCCCGTCAGCGGCAGCAGCACCGGCACGGCCCCCGCCCGGCTCACCGCGTCCATGTAATCCCGGTTCACGGTCACTTTGCCCTTCTCCCGGTCCCAGTCGGGCGTGATCCCGATCAAAAGCATTTTCTTTCCCCCTTCGGTCGTTTTCATGATAATGCGGCGGCGGGGAATTGTCAAGAAACCCGGCGCGCTCCGCCTCCGATGCTGTTTTTAATTTGTCCTTTCCGCCCGGCCCGCTTGCACCCGCCTGCGGCTTTTCATATAATGGACCAGACCGCACTGCCGCAGCCGCGGCAAAAGCGCGGAAGTAAGGATGGATTCGTGTATGCCGAATTTCCGTTTGCCGGACGAAGTGTTTGAGGAGGCCGCCCGCCGCTTTCCCACGCCCTTTCATCTGTATGACGAGCAGGGCATCCTGGATACCGCGAAAAAGCTGAACGCGGCCTTTTCCTGGGCCCCGCATTTTCAGGAATATTTCGCCGTGAAGGCCCTGCCCAACCCGGCGGTGCTGAAACTATACCATCAGGTGCACTGCGGGCTGGACTGCTCCAGCGAATGCGAATTGCTCCTGGCCGAAATGGCGGGCTTTTCCGGGGAGGACATCATGTTCAGCGCCAACGCCATGCCCCCGGAGGAGCTGGCCCACGCGAGGCGGCTGAACGCTATCGTGAACCTGGACGACCTGAGCGATATCGAATTGCTTTCCGCCAACGGCGGCATCCCGGAAACGGTGTGCGTGCGCTATAACCCCGGCGGCAGCTTCACATTGGGCAACGCCATCATGGGCGAGCCCGGCGAATCCAAATACGGCTGGACCAAGGAGCAGATGCGCGCCGGCCTGCCCCGGCTCAGGGCCCTGGGGGCGAAGAAATTCGGCCTGCACGCTTTCCTGGCCAGCAGCACCATGGATAATTCCTACTACCCCCGCCTGGCGGGCATCCTGTTCGATCTGGGGGCGGAGCTGGAAAAGGAAACGGGGCTGGAGCTCGCCTTCATCAACCTCTCCGGCGGCATCGGCATCCCCTACCGCCCGGAGGAAACGGAAACGGATATCCTGCAGGTGGGCGAAGGCGTCCGGGCGGAATACGCCCGGGTGTTCGGCGATCCCGCAAAGGGCCGCGTGGGCATCAAGGCGGAATTGGGCCGCTATATGACCGGCCCCCACGGGTGGCTGGTGACGAGGGCCGTGCACGAAAAGAAGATCTACAAGGACTATATCGGCGTGGACGCCTGCGCTTCCAACCTGATGCGCCCGGCCATGTACGGCGCGTACCACCACATCCACGTCTGCGGCAAGCGGAACGCCCCCGCGGATCACATGTACGACGTCACCGGCTGCCTGTGCGAAAACAACGATAAATTCGCCATCGACCGGATGCTGCCGGAAATCCAAATCGGCGATCTTGTGGTGATCCACGATACCGGCGCCCACGGCTTTTCCATGGGCTATCAGTACAACGGCCGCCTCCGCAGCGCCGAGGTGCTCTATACGAAGGACGGCGATTTCAAACTGATCCGCCGGGCCGAGACCCCGGAGGATTATTTTTCCACCCTGGTCTGACCCGCCGCCCGTCCTTCGCCGGCGTTCCCGCAGGCGGCTGACAGGCGGGGTTGCAAACCGCGGAAAAACCGTGTATAATACGATCAGCGTCCGGATCGCAAGCCCAAGTGGCTTCCATAAGGGTCAGCGTCCGGCGCGGAAAACACAGTTTCCCTTGAGGGCAGGGACGCGTCCGGGCCCGAGAGCGAAAGGAGGCAGCATAAGCTGAGCAAGGACGCACGGCGCTTATCTCCGTGCGTTTTTTCCGGCAAAGGAGGAAAAGCTATGGCGGAGGAACGCATCGGGTTCCTGGGCATCGTGATCGAGGATCTCACCCAGGCGCCCCGGGTGAACCAGGTGATCTCCCAGTACCAGGAGATCGTCACCGGCCGCATCGGCGTGCCGGACCACGAGCGGGGCATGGCGGTGATCGGCCTCCTGCTCCGGGGGAGCGATACACAGTTGGGCGCGTTCACCGGGAAGCTGGGCAACATCCCCGGCGTACAGGTAAAAAGCGCAATGACAAAACGTTAAAAAGAAAGAAGGAATCGAACCATGAAAAAGATCATCAAAACCATCGCCGTCCTGGCGTTGGTCCTGTCCCTGGCGACGGTGGTGTGCACCGCCGAAACCTCCCCGGCCCGCCCCGTCCGGGTGGCCGCGCTGAAGGGCCCCACCGGCATGGCCGTGGCCCACATGATGAAGCAGAACGAGGGCGCATACGAATTCCTCATCGAATCCCAGCCTGCCAACGTCAACGCCCTGATCATTTCCGGCCAGGCGGACATCGCCGCCGTGCCCATCAACGCCGGCGCGGTGCTCTATAACAAGACCGAGGGCGGCGTCAAGGCCCTTTCCCTCATCACCCGGGGCATGCTCTACGTGCTGGAAAAGGGCGAAAGCATCCAGTCCGTTTCCGATCTGGCGGGCAGGACCGTCGTCACCGCCGGCCAGGGCGCCACGCCGGAATACGTGATGAACTACATTCTGGAAACCAACGGGGTGGACGCGAAGATGGAATACCTCTCCGAGCACGCGGAGGTGGTGGCCCAGGCGCTGGCCGGCAACGCGGACGTGGTGCTGCTGCCCGAGCCCATGGTGACCAACCTGCTCATCAAGGGCGACGGCTACCGCAAGGCCCTGGACGTAACCGAGCTGTTCGGCGACGCCGCCCGGCAAAACGGACTGGAGGACGCCCAGCTCTCCATGAGCGTGGTGATCGTGCGCCGGGAATTCCTGGAAAGCAATCCCGAAGCCGTGGCGCAGTTCATGCAGGATCTGGAAGCCTCCATCGCCTTCGCCAATGAAAACGTGCACGAAGCCGCCCAGGAGATCGCCGAACTGGAGATCATCCCCGCCGCGGCGGTGGCGGAAAAGGCCCTGCCCTCCTGCACGCTGGTGTTCGTTTCCGGCGCGGACATGCAGGCCCAGGCCGCGCCCTTGTACGACATCCTCTTCGCCGCCAACCCCCAGTCCGTGGGCGGCAAGGCGCCGGACGACGGGTACTATTTCAAGTAAGCGGCTCCCTTCAGGGAAAGGCTGACGCATCATTCACCCGCTTCGTGATCCCGGAACTGTTTTCCGGGGCGCGAAGCGGGTTTTCTTTCCCGTAAAACTGCCATCGTTCCCCTGCGTCACGTATCAATGAATGGCAGCCCCGTTTCTGCTGTTTTTCCGCGTATTCCGGGCGTCCTCCCGGCGATATCGGCGTTGACGCTAAGCGGGAAATCGGTTATAATATTCTGGGAAAATGGGGATGGATGGGCAAGCCCCGGCATCCTTTGCAAAAGCAGCGGATCCGCCCGCCGTTTTCTTCCGCGCACGTTCCCGGCCGACGCGTTTTCCCGGCCGTATTTCGTCTGTGCAGCGCCCTGACGCGCTGGAAAAGAAGGGAGCTATTTATGAGAATTCCGCTCCGGAAAAAAATCTTTCTTTCCGCCGCTGCGGTCTTGCTGATCGCCGTGCTTCTGTGCGGTGCCGCAGCCGAAACAGAAGAATACGCCGCCCAGACCATGCGCCTGCTGCAGTACACGGGCGACGTGCAGATCCTGGACGCCGAGGGCAGCCCCCGGTTCGTAATGGAAAACGTGCGCTTCTCCAGCGGCGAAACCATGATGACCGGCGAAAGCAGCCTGGCCTCCGTGGGCCTGGACGAAAGCAAGATCGTCACCGTGGACGAACTGAGCAGCGTGGAATTCATCCAGCAGGAGGACCACATCCTTCTGTCCCTCAAAGAAGGCACGCTGCTGCTGGACGTGGAAAAAAAGCTGGATGAAAACGAAGCCGTGGATATCCAGACCTCCACCATGACCGTAGGCATCCGCGGCACCATCGTGGGCATATCCGTGCAGCCGGCCCGCCCGAAAACACCCAATCCTGGAACGGAAACGGGCCTGCAGAGCGACGGCCAAGGCCAGATCGTTACGCTGTGGATGATGGCCGGCGTCGGTCACGTGGAATTCGTGGACGGCGAAGGCAACCGGAACACGTTCCGCGCATCCGCCGGCACCGCGGTGATCCTGACGGACCAGGACGGGAACGGCACGGCGGATTCCCAGCCGTTGATGCAGCAAATCTCGTCGACAGCCGTACCGGCTGCCTTTGTGGATTATCTGAAAAACAATCCGTCCGCGCTCCTGCGCGTGACCAACGAAACCGGACTGACCCTGGACGATCTTGAGAACGGCGGCGGCGAAGGCGTCCCGGGCGCGGGCCCCGCCGAATCCGATTATGCCGCCTCCGGCAGCTGGCTCTGGCTCTCCAAGGTCACGCTGGTGGCCCAGAGCGCCACGAAAATGTACGACGGCAAGCCCCTTTCCCGGCCCGACGTGCTGGTGGACGGCCTGCCCGTGGAGTTTTCCTGCTCTGTCCGCATTTCCGGCGAGCAGACCGACGCCGGCAGCAGCGGCAACGTCATCAAAGACTATGCGATTTATAACGCAAACAACGAGGACGTAACGGATCATTTTATCGATATCGAAACCGTGAACGGCACCCTCACCGTGGAAAAAGCTCAGCTCACCGTGTGGACCGACAGCGCCGAAAAGACCTATGACGGCGCGCCGCTGACGGCGAAGGAAGCAAAGCTGCACCGGGTGCCCGGCTATGAGAAGAACGACGCCCCCTGGAAAAACAGCTCCTTCCTGGTTTCCCCCAACGTCAACGAGCAGACCCTCTACGGCATCTGCGGCACCGTGATCGTCCACGGCAAAAGCCCCCTCACCGGCGCCACCCAGGATATCCCGGTGAACGCCGGCGAAAAGCTGACCATCTATCTGAACAGCACCGGGGAAACCATCCGATTTGAAAAAACCGCCGTTGCCGCCGACGCGCTTCCCCCGGAGCTGGTAAACCTGTATCTGGACAATCCGGATCTGCTGGCAAAGGCCTGCGAGCAGACGGGATGGACCAAGGCCGACATCGAAAAAAGGAAGGCGGCCCTGGGAAGCGCGAATACCGCGGATCTTACGTCCCGGGACGGCCTGAACGTCAGCGCCGCCAGCGCGGACAGCCTGATCCTGGACTTTACCGACGTGCAGATCCACGTCGACTCCTCCGTCACCAATTACGACGGCCGCGCCCTGGGGCCCCAGGAAGCGAAATTCATCTCCATTCCCCTGGACCCCACCATCACCGTTACCGCCACCGGCAGCCAGACGGACGTGGGCTCCAGCAAGAACGGCTATGAAATCAAATGGGGCGACGCCAACCCGAATAATTTTACCGTGGTGGAGGACCTGGGCACCCTGACGGTCTACCCCGCCGTCCTCACCGTCACCACCGGCTCCGCCGCCAAAGCCTACGACGGCACGCCGCTGACCTGCGAAGATGCTTCCGTCGCCGGCCTGGCGGGCGGCGAAACTGCCACCGTCACCGCCACCGGCAGCCAAACCGACGTAGGCACCTCCGACAATACCTACACCCTCGCCTGGGGCACCGCCAAGGAAAGCAACTATACCGTAACAGACAGTCTGGGCATCCTGACGGTCACCGACGCCCTCACCCCCGGCGCCGTCAGCTTTACCGCCGGCTCCGCCAGCAAGATCTATGACGGCACGCCGCTGACCGTCAGCAACGCGACGGCCGCCGGCCTGCCCGAAGGCTATACCTTCAGCGCCGTCGTCGAAGGCAGCCAGACCGACGCGGGCGCCGGCACCAGCACCGTCGTTTCCTGGACGATCCTGGATGCAAGCGGGGCGGACGTCACTGCCAGCTTCTCCAACGTGAGCACCGCGACGGGCACGCTGAAAGTCAACCCCGCGCCCCTCACCGTCACCACCGGATCCTCCTCCAAATCCTACAACGGCACGGCCCTCACCGCCCCCGCAAAAATCACCGGCCTGGTAGGCAGCGAGACTGCCACCGCCACCGCCACCGGCAGCCAGACGGACGTGGGCGCCTCCGACAACACTTACACCCTTTCCTGGGGCACCGCCAAGGCGGGCAACTATACCGTAACGGAGACCCTGGGCACCCTGGAAGTGACGCCGAACACCACGCCCATTACCTTCACCGCCGCTTCCACCAGCAAGACCTACGACGGATCTCCCCTTACCAACGGCAGCGTGACCGCGGCGGGCCTGCCCGCAGGCTTCACCTTTACCGCCGCCGCCACCGGCAGCCAGACGGACGCCGGCAGCAGCGACAATACTGTCGCGTCCTATGCGATCCTGAAGGACGGCAGCGACGTCACGGCCAATTTCTCCAGCGTGACCACCGCCAAGGGCACCCTGACAGTCAGCCCAGCAGCGCTCACCGTCACCACCGGCTCCGCCACCAAATCCTACGACGGCACGGCCCTCACCGCCACCGCCGAAATCACCGGCCTGGTGGGCGGCGAGACTGCCACCGTCACCGCCATCGGCAGCCAGACGGACGTGGGCACCTCCGACAACACTTACACCTTCGCCTGGGGCACCGCCAAGGAGGGCAACTATACCGTAACGGAAACCCTGGGCACCCTGGAAGTGACGGCGAACACTACGCCCATTACCTTCACCGCCGCTTCCACCAGCAAAACCTACGACGGATCTCCCCTCACCGACGGCAGCGTGACCGCGGAGGGCCTGCCCGCGGGCTTTGCCTTCACCGCCGCCGCCTCCGGCAGCCAGACGGACGCCGGCAGCAGCGACAATACCGTCGCGTCCTACGCAATCCTGAAGGATGGCAGCGACGTGACGGCCAATTTCTCCAGCGTGAGCACCGCCAAGGGCTCCCTGACAGTCAGCCCCGCGCCCCTCACCGTCACCACCGGGTCCGCCACCAAATCCTATGACGGCACGGCCCTCACCGCCCCCGCCGAAATCACCGGCCTGGTGGGCGGCGAGACTGCCACTGCCACCGCCACCGGCAGCCAGACGGACGTGGGCACCTCCGACAACACTTACTCCCTTTCCTGGGGTACCGCCAAGGCGGGCAACTATACCGTAACGGAAAGCCTGGGCACCCTGGAAGTGACGCCGAACACCACGCCCATTACCTTCACCGCCGCTTCCACCAGCAAGACCTATGACGGGACTCCCCTTACCGACAGCGGCGTGACCGTGGAGGGCCTGCCCGCGGGCTATACCTTCACCGCCGCCGCCTCCGGCAGCCAGACGGACGCCGGCAGCAGCGACAATACCGTCGCGTCCTATGTGATCCTGAAGGACGGCAGCGACGTCACGGCCAATTTCTCCAGCGTGAGCACCACCAAGGGCACCCTGACAGTCAGCCCCGCGCCCCTCACCGTCACCACCAGGTCGGCCAGCAAGGCCTACGACGGCACGGCCCTCACCGCAACTGCTGAAATCACCGGCCTGGTGGGCAGCGAGACTGCCACCGCCACCGCCATCGGCAGCCAGACGGACGTGGGCACCTCCGACAACACTTACTCCCTTTCCTGGGGCACCGCCAAGGCGGGCAACTATTCCATTACGGAAACCCTGGGCACCCTGGAAGTGACGGCCAACACCACGCCCATTACCTTCACCGCCGCTTCCACCAGCAAGACCTACGACGGATCTCCCCTCACCGACAGCGGCGTGACCGCGGCGGGCCTGCCCGCAGGCTTCACCTTCACCGCCGCCGCCACCGGCACCCAGACGGACGCCGGCAGCAGCGGCAACACCGTATCGTCCTATGCGATCCTGAAGGACGGCAGCGACGTGACGGCCAATTTCTCCAACGTGAGCACCGCCAAGGGCACCCTGACAGTCAGCCCCGCGCCCCTCACCGTCACCACCGGATCGGCCAGCAAGCCCTACGACGGCACGGCCCTTACCGCCCTCGCCGAAATCACCGGCCTGATAGGCAGCGAGACGGCCACTGCCACCGCCACCGGCAGTCAGACGAACGTGGGCACCTCCGACAATACCTACACCCTCTCCTGGGGCACCGCCAAGGAAGGCAACTATACCGTAACGGACGGCGAAATCGGCACCCTGGAGGTCACGGCCAACAACACGTACATCGTCATTACCTCCGGCACCTCCAGCGGCACCTACACGCCCTTCGGGCTGAAAAACAGCGATTACTCCGTGGAGGGCGATCTTCCCGCGGCGCTCACCCTGGACGTGGAAATCACCGGATTCCAGGAGGTGGCCGGCACCAGTAACAACACCATTGCCGGCTATACCATCAAGGATCAGAACGGCGAAGACAAGAAAGCATACTTTACCAACATCCACCTTAACGAAGGCACACTGACGCTGAGCAAAGAAAAAATCAACGTCTGGACGAACAGCGACACACAGCCCTACAAAGGCTCCTCTTATCAAACCTCAACCGTCAGCTGGACGGGCGTTTACGGCAGGGACAATCCCAGGACGACAGATCTTTCCATCACCGATCACATTAATTCGTGGGTCCGGGATGTGGGCACGTACGAACTGAGCTACAAAGCGGAGCTGATCCGCGAAGACCTGATGGATAAATATGAGATCGGGGAAACGAAGTTCGGCACGTTCACGATCACCCCCGCCGCGCTGACCGTGACCGCCGGAACGGCCAGCAAGGTTTACGACGGCACGCCGCTTAAGGACACGACCGCCAGCCTGGAGGGGCTGCTGGGCAGCGACGCCGGCAAAGCCACCGTGACCGCCACTGCCACCATCACCAACGCAGACAGCGTACCGTACACCTATGAAATCGACTGGGGAGAAGTGAACTCCAAAAACTATACTGTATCGGAAGCTCCGGACACCCTGACGGTGGATCCGCTGGGCCTGAAATTTGACCTGGGCGGCAAAACAATGACCTACGGGAGCGTGGACTTTGAATTATACCCGACCCTGACTTACACAAACGGCAATCACACGGGTGAGACCGTGGACCCGGATTTGATTACATTCGACGAGGTGGAAACCTACACCGTCAAATACACGTTGTTCACCGGGGATACGGCCACGCTGACCGTCCAGGGCACCGTGGAAGACGACGCCGGCGAATACTCTTTCACCTGCAACGCTTCCGTCTCCGGAAACGCTTCCAATTACAACTTTTCTTACGACAACACCACCGTAACCATCAAACCGCTTAAAGTCACGATCAAAACTGAATCACAATCAAAAACCTACGACGGAAAACCGTACCCCCAGGATACGGAGGTACCGGCGCCCACAATCACAATCGAAGACGCGCCCGGAGACTTTACCATTATGTTCTCGGTACAAAACAAAGAAGGTCAGATCACCAATGCCGGAAGCGTAAAAAACGACTACAAGATCGACTGGGGCGATGAAAACCCGGACAATTATGAAATCATTGAAGATCCGAATCCGGGCACCCTGACCATAACGAAGGCCACCCTGACCGTTTCCACACCGTCGGGAAGCCACGCTTATGACGGCAATCCTTACACCCTGGGGCCGGCAACCTTCACAGGCCTGGTGGGCACTGAAACCGTCACCGTCAATGCCACGGGCAGCCGAACCGAGCCCGGCTCCAGCCCGAATACCTACGAGGTCATCTGGGAGGACGGAACGGCAAACAAAAACAACTATGAGGTTGTCGACGGCGAAATCGGTACGCTGACGGTGTTTTTAGGCACGTAGACTTCTGAGACGGAGCGTGATACGTCGGCATGAATATCATACGAAAATACCTGATCCCCCTGCTGGCAGCCGCCGCCGTCACGGCGCTGGCCGCCGCGGGCGTGCTGTACCGCATGGACAAATGGACCCAGGACTGGCTGTTCCAGCAGCGGGGCGTGCCCTCCAGGGACATCGTGCTCATCGGCATCGACGAGGAAACCCTTTCCGAGCTGGGCCCCTACGGCCCCAATTACCGGAGCGTGATGGCCTTCGCCCTGGAAAAGCTGGCGTCCGATCCGGAGAAGCTGCCCGCAGCCGTGGCCATCGACGTGCTCTACGAAGGGGAAAGCGGCTCCCAGGCGGATGAAAAGCTGGCCCAGGCCGCGGAAAAGCTGGGCTGCGTGATCACCGCCGCCATGGCGGAATACGGCGACGTGATCCAGTGGGAAAACGGCCGCGCCGTCAGCTGGAGCACCTCCGTCATCGGCTACGTGGAGCCCTACGACCGATTGCGGGACGCGACCAAGCAGGGGCACATCAACGCCATGGCCGATAAGGACGGCGTGCTGCGCCACGCCCTGCTGGCGATAGAAAAGCCGGATGGCGGAAAGGTCCTTTCCATGGCGGCCCAGACGGCCCGGACCTTCCTGGAAAAGAATGGGAAGGAGCTCCTTCTCCCCCCCGTCAACGCCGGCGGACATTTCTACGTTTCCTTCACCGGCACGCCCGGGGATTTCTACGACGGGTTCTCCCTTTACCGCCTGGTCATGGGCCAGATCCCCGCTTCCGCGTGGGCGGGCAAAATCGTGCTGATCGGCCCGTACGCCGCGGCGCTCTCGGACGATTATTTCACCGCCGCCAGCAAGGGCGTGAAAATGTTCGGCGTGGAATACCAGGCCAACGTGATCCAGAACCTGCTGGAGGGCAATTACAAATACGAGGTGCCGGAGCTGCCCCAGCAGCTGGTGCTCTTCGCGGTGTGCGCCGCGGCGGTGCTGCTGTTCCTGCGGCTGCGGGTAAGCCGGGCCTGCCTGCTTTGCGGCGGGCTGATAGTGGGCAGCGCGGGGCTGTGCTGGCTGCTGTTCCGCTTCGGGCTCATCACCCATCCCCTGTGGCTGCCCTGCGCCATTTTGGTGCTGTTCCTGGGGGCCATGGCCGTGCAGTACGCCAAGGCCGCCCGGGAAAAACAGCGCCTGGCCCTGGAAAACGAACGCATCGGCGCGGAGCTGGCCCTGGCCACCCGTATCCAGGCCAATTCCCTGCCCAAGGAATTCCCGCCCTTTCCGGACAAGAATGAGTTTGACATTTACGCCTCTATGACCCCCGCGAAGGAAGTGGGCGGCGATCTGTATGATTTCTTCCTCATCGACGACGATCACCTGGCCCTGACCATCGGCGACGTATCCGGCAAGGGCGTGCCGGCGGCGCTGTTCATGATGCTGTCCTCCGCCCTGATCCGGAACGCAGCCATGAACGAAATTAGCCCCGCCAGGATCCTGACCCTGGTAAACCGCCAGATCTGCGCCCGGAACACGGAGGAAATGTTCATCACCGTATGGATGGGCGTGCTGGAAATATCCACCGGATTGCTTACCGCCGCCAACGCCGGCCACGAATACCCCGCCCTGAAGCAGCCGGGCGGCAGCTTCGAGCTGATGAAGGACCGGCACGGCGTGGTGGTGGGCGCCATGGACGGGGTGCGCTATCGGGAATATACCATCCAGATGTTCCCGGGAACGAAGCTGTTCGTCTACACCGACGGCGTGGCGGAAGCCACCGACTTAAACGAGCAGCTTTTCGGCACCGACAGGATGATCACCGCCCTGCGCAAGGCCGAAAACGGCACGCCGGAGGAGCTGCTCCGGGCGGTCCGCAGCGACGTGGACGCCTTCGTCGGCAAGGCGCCCCAGTTCGACGACCTGACCATGCTGTGCCTGCAGTACAACGGCCCCGGAGCGGCCGAAGGATATACCGGCTTTACAAACAAAAAGAACGCCTGGAAATAGTTTTTTCCAGGCGTTCTTCGTTTTCCTCAGATAGCTTTGCGGATGGTCAGGATGTTCTGCCCGTCCCGGTATTCGTATTCCACCTTGTCCATGCTCTTTTTCACCATGTAGATACCCAGGCCGCCGATCTGCCTCTGCTCGGCGGGCAGGGTGATGTCCGGATCGGCCTTGGCCAAAGGATCGTAGGGGATACCCCGGTCAATAAAGGTGACGGCCACCTGCGCGGGGTCCTGCACCGTATCCACCCGGATCGTCGCCATCCCCACATTCGGGGTATAAGCATAGCTGGCGATATTCACGAACAGCTCTTCCACCGCCACGTCGATCTGCATCTGGACTTTCGGAGGGCATTTCTTTTTTTCCAAAAACCGGTCCACAAATCCAAGCACCTCTTCCAGGTTTTCCACCTTGGCTTCCAGGGTCAGTTCATTCATGGTGTTTTTCCCTCCTCCTCCCGCGTAGTAGAGGCTCAGCATCGTGATATCGTCAAATTGCGGCGCGCCGCCCACGAACGCACGGATATCCTGCCGCACCGCGTCCAGCTGGCTCCTGGGCGCTGCGTCGGGATCGCGGTTCAGCGCGGCCAGCATACGGTCCGTGCCGAACAGCTCGTTCTGCGCGTTGGTGGCTTCCGGCACGCCGTCGGTGTAGACAAACAGGCTGTCCCCGGGGTGCAGCTCGAAGGCATGCTCCCGGAAACGGAGGCCCTCCATCGTGGCCACGGCGGGAGAATGGCGGTATTCCACCAGCTCGTATTGCCCGTTGGCGCGGCGGAGCACCGGATGCTCATGGCCGGCGTTGGCCGCCACGCCGCGGCCGGTGGAAATCTCGATCACCGCCAGCCACACCGTCACGAACAGCTCCGCCTCGTTTCCTTCGCACAGCTGATCGTTGACGCTGCAGAGCACCTCCGCCGGGCTTCCGCCCATCTGGACGCGGTTCTTGATCAGCGTCTTGGCGATCACCATAAACAGCGCCGCCGGCACCCCCTTGCCGCTCACATCGGCCATTACCAGCGCCAGGTGATCGTCGTCCACCAGGAAGAAATCATAGAAATCGCCGCCCACTTCCTTGGCCGGGTGCATCATGGCGTACAGATCAAATTCCGTACGGTCCGGGAAGGCCGGAAAGATCCGGGGCAGCATGTCCGCCTGGATCTGCGTGGCCACGTTGAGCTCCGCCCCGATGCGCTCCTTCTCGGCGGTCACCCGGGTCAGATCGTCGATATACTCCGCCAGCTGCGTTTCCAGGTCATCCATCACGGTGCTCAGGTTTTCCAATTCGTCGCCGGTGCGGATGTTCAGCCCGGAAAAGTGGTTCAGCGCCACGGGGCGGCTGTCCGTATGGTGCGCCCGGTCGTAGCTGTATTGGGTGGCGGCCTTCGCCAGTTTGTTGATGGGCACCACCACCTGCCGCCGCATGTTCCACGCCATCAGCGCGCTGAGCACGGCGGTCACCACCAGCAGCGTCACGCAATAATTGATCAGGAACGACTGCCGGTCGCTCATCACCTTGTCCATGGAAATATCAATGATGGCCGCGGAGAAGGTGCCGTCGTCCGAAACATAGATCGGGGAGCCGCCGGAGCTGAGCCAGCCGAAATCGGGCTCATTGGTGATCACGGCTTCGTTCCCCCGCAGCAGCGAATCCGCCTGATCGTCCTCAATGGGCTCCCAGATGCCCGGCGCGCTGTAGAATTCATCGTCCACGTCGGTGCCGTCGGCCACGTAAAGGCAGACATGCCGGGCCTTGTCGATCACCATGATGTAGGTGAACATGACGTCGTTCTTTTCTTTCACGGTGATCAGCGTGCTGCGAAGCCGCTGATAATCCTCATTGTCTTCAATGTCGGCAAACCGGCTGCGATAGGCCTCGCTCTCCTGGTCCTCCCGTTCCTCCTCCGTCGCCTCCAGATACCTTTCGTGGATCATCACGCTGTATTTTTCCACCACATCCCGGTCCACCAGCGCCGCAGCCGTATTGGCCAGGTGGCTGGTATTGTTCAGATAATGGCTGTCCATCGTGTTGGAATAAACGGTATACCCGATCACAATGGCCGTGATCCCCAGCACAAAAGCGATCAGCAGGATCGAAAGCAGCGTTTTCCTGCTGATGGACCGCCGCATTTTCCGCTCTTTGGGCCGCAGTGCGGTTTCCGACATGGTGAATCCTCCCTTTTACAGGCGTATGATGACCGTGTTGAAGCCTTGGTAGTGCCGGTAGGAAAACTCTTTCACTTTCTTTTTGATGGCGCTGATGCCCAGGGCGGAAAAATCCACGTCCTCATCCGTGGCCGCGCCGTTCATTTCCATGGCCAGGGGATTAAACGAATCGGCGTTGTCCCGGATATGCAGTTCCATGCTGCCGTCCTCCAAGGCGATCATGGTCAGCTGGATGAAGCCGTCTTCCTTGCCGCGGAAGCCGTTGTCCAGCGTGGCCACGCAGATTTCCTCCACGGCCATGGCGGCAATGTACTGCTGCTTGACCGGGGCATCCCAGCGCTGGCAGAATTCCCCGATCTCCTCCGTGGTTTCGGTAATTTCCTCGCTCCTGGAAAAAATGGTCTTGCGGAAAATGCGTTCCCGCTGGAAGGGCGGCCGGCTGGAAAAGCACTTGCACAGCCCGAATATCGCCAGCGTCATCGCTTCCGACAGCACGAACAGCTTCCAGAACCGTTCCGGCGCAGAGAGCATGAAAATCAGCGCCATCATCACGGGCAGCACGCCCCGCAGCGTGCTCAACAGCAGCGTATCCTTCTCCGACTGCCGGGCTTCGTAATAATTCGCCAGCATGATGCCCACGCTGGACAGGGGGATGCTGACGGCGAAATACCTGAGCGCCTCCCGCCCGGCGGTAAGGATCTTCTCCTCCGTCAGGCCGAAGAAACGGCAGATCAGATCGGGAAACAGAAAGACCGCCGCGGCCAGGATCAGGCTGGACGCCAGCGCATAGCGCAGCGCGGTAGACAGCGCCAGGCGCATCCCGTCCTCGTTGTACTCTCCGTAGTACGTGCTGATGACCGGCAGCGAAGACTTCGCCGTGGCGTCGCACAGGTTCATTCTGAAGTAAGAAACGCTCAGCACCACGTCCAGCACGGCGATCCCGATACCGCCGATGCTGTCCAGCAGCAGGCGGTTGGCGATGAGCAGGAAAATCATGCTGTAAAGAAACTCCACCGACGAGGAAAGGCCCCTGGTAAAGGAGGAGAACACGCTCCTGAAAGCCGGTTTCATGGGGCTGAACTTCAGCGTCCCTTTGCGGCGGCAGATCACCGCGACGGAAATGGCCGTTCCCACCGTCTGCCCCGCCACCGTGGCGATGGCGGCGCCCGCGACATCCAGCCGCAGCACCAGCACCAGCAGCACGTTCAGCGAAATATCCACCACATTGCCCGCGGTGAACGCCACGCTGGCCTGCTTTTCCAGGTCGTCGTTCTTCATGTAGTAGTTCAGCAGGTAGTTCAGGAACAGCATGGGCGTGCCCAGCAGCGTGATGCCCAGGTAAACGCGGCAGGCGTCATAGAGCTCTCCGTCCTCCGGCACGGTCCCCAGCAGCCCCAGCAGCGGCCGGATCAGCAGATTGCCCAGGACCGCGAACACGGCCCCCGCGATCAGGCTGACGCAAAAAGTGCCCTGGAAATCCGCCAGCGCCTCCTCCCGCTTTCCCTGCGCCATCTGCTGGGAAAAGCGCACGCTTCCGCCGATCCCAAAGCCGTTCATGATCGCATTGAAGACCTGAACCACCGGCATGGACAGCGCGATGGCCGCCAATCCGATATACCCGACCCGGTTGCCCAGCACCAGCCCATCGGCCACGTCCCCGAGAGAAAGCACGATCGCAGAAACCAGCGCCGGGAAAAACTGGCGCCGGAACATCCTTCCGGAAAAGAATCGGTCGATGGTTTGCTGCCTCATTTCTTCCGAGCCTCGTTCATTCGTATCTGGCCGATGGGACGCATCAGCTGCTTGACCAGCCGGATGCCGGGGATCCCCAGGTCATCCTCGCCGTTCAGAATGGCATAGTGCTCGGGCAGTATGCGCGCTAACGCCTGGCGGGTATAGTCCTGCAAGCCGGAAATGCGCTCTGTGCTCTTGGAAAAAGCGATATCGAAGGAAGTCTCCGTCAGGGGAAATCCGGCGGAAATGGAAGCCGGCTCCCCATCCAGGTACACGATCACGCCCGTCAGATCCAGCGTCCGGCGGTGCTCCATCATCAGCTGGGAGGTGCCCCAGTCCATAAGCCCGTCCTCGCCGGGAAAACGGGCATGCCAGCGCCGCAACACCTTTTCCATGTCGCTGTTGTTTTCCGCCGTCCAGGGCTCCACGCGCAGTTCGTGCTCGGCGCACAGGCGCTTCACGCCCTTGCGGATGCGGCGGTAGCCCTCCCCCACCATGTTCAGGTAGGCCTGCCGGTCGTACAGGTATTCCGAATCTCCGTCCGCGGGAGCAAACTCAAACACGCCCGGAAACCGCTTTTCCAGAAACGCGATGTCCCCGTCCCGGGCATAGATCAGATCCAGCGGCTCTTCTTCCCTGAGCAGCTTCTCGATCCATCCGGCCCCCCGTTCCCTGTTCCCGCAGGGAAAATACCAGCAATTGCCGGGCCTGGAGGTGCAGCGGACGATGTATGCGTCCTCCTCCAGATGGATCGTCAATCCCATGTCACGCTGCCACAGAAACAGCGAGGCAGAGGAATGGGACTCGGATGGATGGCCGTACGCCGCGCGGATCGCATCGATCTGCGGCTTCTGTGCCAGCGTGATTTTGTCTGTCGTTATCATAAGGAAGGTTTTCTCCCTCGCTGCAGGCCGCCGGATACCGCGGCTTATTCCCGAATGGTCAGGATATCCACAAAGCCCGTCACTTCAAAGATTTCCATGATTTCGGGCTTCACGTTGCAGATTTCCATTTCCCCCTGCTTCTTCATGGTCTTCTGGGCCGAAAGCAGCACGCGCAGACCGGCGGAAGAAATGTAATCCAGCTTTTCCAGGTCGAAAAGCAGTTCTGTGATCCCGTCCAGGGCAGTGCGCAGCTCATTCTCCAGCTGCGGGGAGGTGGAGGTGTCCAGGCGGCCCTCCAGAGCGATCGTGAGATTGGTGCCATTCTGATTCTTCAGGATATTCATGGTATGCTCCTTTTCTGTGTCGTTTTTTTGCTTGTCCGGCGCCGAGCCTGCCGCCGGGAAACCCGGCAGGGCCCGTTTACGCGCAGGCACGAGGATCGTGGCTGTCCGGGGCGAAGGGCTTTACGCCTGTCTTTCCACGTCGCACACGGCGAGGAAGCCCGTGAGGCTGAGGACCTCATAGATGTCGTCGGTGACGTTGATGATGCGCATCTCCCCCTGGCTGTACATGGTTTTCACCGCCTGCATCACCACCTTCAGCCCGGAGCTGGAAATGTATTCGAGCCGGGAACAATCCAGCGTCATTTCCCGGGTCCCGGCCAGCGCCTGATCCATTTCCTCGGCGAACTGCGACGCCGCGAGGGTATCGATGCGGCCAACGGGGGTAACGGTGGTTTTGTCGCCGTCCCTTACAATCATGCTCATTCCTCCTCGCCCCCGGAGCGCACGTCGGACCGGCGCGGTGCCGCCTGCATCCGGGCCCATCATGCCCCCGGGATATTCGGCCTTGAAGTCAGAAACTTCCATTTACTATTATACACAAAATTATACCTGCGTAAAGCTTTTTTTGCGTTTGCAAGCCGGAATACAAAGGGAAAACACGAGGAACGCCCCTCCCGCAGTCAGGGGGGAGGGGCGTATCCGGGCGCCGGGATCATTCCACCGGGCCGTATTCGCACAGAGCGCCGAAATCAAAAGGCGTGATGTGCAGGATCTCCACGGTCCCATCCAGCTTCTCATACAGGTAGATCAGCGCATAGAACGGCTGGGCATCGGGCACCACCACCGTGGCCTGGGCCAGGAAGCAGTGGTTCGTTCCGGCCACCACCTGGGAGCCCAGGTAGGCCACGGGCACGTAATTGACCCCCAGCAGGCCTTCCATGCCCTTATCGAACAGGGCCTGCATTTCTTCCGTGATCTCCGGGGATTCGGAGGGGGTCCAGCCGCCGGACAGGGCCGGCGCTTCTTCCGCACAGGCGGCGCAGACCAGCAGCATCGCAACAAATATCAGAGCAATCAGTTTCTTCATAAATATTTCCATCCTTTCACGCGCCGTTTTTCCCCGGCGCATTCATTGATACGAACGGAATCCGGATCTGTCAGGGATTTTCTTCGCCGGGCTCGCTTTTTTTGGTTTCTTCGGTCCCCAGCCGCTGACGTTCCACCAGTTCGGCGAAGATGCCGTTGCGGGCGATCAGGTCCTCATAGGTGCCGTCTTCGGCAATCTTACCGCCGTCGATCACCAGGATGCGGTCGCAGTGCCGGATGGTGGACAGGCGGTGAGCGATGACGATGCGGGTGCACTTCATCTTGTCCAGGGCGTCGGAAACCTTTTTCTGGGTGATGTTGTCCAGGGCGGAGGTGGCCTCGTCGAAAATCAGGATCCGGGGCTTGGGCGCGATGGCCCGGGCGATCATCAGGCGCTGGCGCTGGCCGCCGGAAATGGTGCCGCCGCCTTCCTGCAGAAGCGTGTTCATGCCCATGGGCATATCCCGGATGTCCTCGGCGATCCCTGCGATCTCCGCCGCGTCCCAGGCGTCCTGCAATTTCAGCTTGGGCGCGGAAATCACGATGTTTTCAAAAATGCTGCCGGAAAACAGGTGCCCGTCCTGCATCACCACGCCGATCTGCCGCCGCAGGGAGCGCAGATCCAGCTGCTGCAGATCCTTCTTATCATAATTGATCACGCCGCGGGAGGGCTTTTCAAACCCCAGCAGCAGCCGGACCAGGGTGGACTTTCCGCAGCCGCTCTTCCCCACGATGGCCACGTACTGCCGCGGTGGGATGCTCAGGTTGAAATCGTCGAACAGCGGCTTGCTGTCCGGATCATATCCGAAGGTCACGTGGGCCATCTCGATGCTGCCGGACAGCCGGGTGACGGTTTCCTTGGCGGCGGAGGATTCCGGCGCCGCGGCCAGGAGGGGCTTGATCAGGTTGATGATGGGCTTGATGGAAGCGGCGGACAGCGCCACGGCCGCCAGGGAGGAAAACGCGGAGGAAATATAGCCGTAAGCCGTGTTGAAGGCGTAGTAGTCCGCCACGCTCACCTTGCTCCTGACCGCGATGAAATACATCACGGCGGTGCCGATCAAGGTGATGGCGGTGGTGAACACCTCGGACAGCTTGATGATGCCGGGGGGATTGAAGGTAAGCTCCGCGCTCTTGGAATAGGCCTGGGACCATTTGGCGAACGCCCGGTTCTCCGATCCGCTCAGGCGGATCTTCTGGATGCCGGTGATCAGGGAGAACACCAGGCCGCGCTCCTTGGCGGTATGCACCATTTTTTCCGCGTCGATGCGCATCTGCACCATGGCGGACAGCAGGCTGATGCCCAGCGTCACCAGCGTCACGATCAGGCTGGGCCAGACCAGGCTGGGCGCGAAGGCGAAGATCTGCGTCAGATACACCAGGGAAAAGACGCCCGTGATCCCCGTGGAGAACAGCGAATCCACGATGGTGGCACACAGAGAATCCATGTAACTAATGTACTGGTTCAGTTCGCCCGCGGAATAGGATTTGAAGAAGGACGCCGGCATGGACAGGATGCGCATCATGGTGGCCGTGCTGACGTTGATATTCAGCTTTTCCCGGATCCTGGAGAGCACCATCGTTCTGATGATCGTCAGGATGGCGCTGCCTATGGTGGCAAACAGCAGGAAAGACATAACGGCGTACAGCAGCTGCATGCTGCCGCTGAGCACCACGGTGCCCATCAGCACCTGGTTCAGCTTGGGCATCAGCATGCCCACCAGCGTGATGGCCAGGGCCGCCACGCCGAAGCTGACCAGGTCGCGCACGGTGAGGCAGCCCATCATATAGCGCAGCAGATCCTTGAGCGTCAGCTCCCGGGTGGGCAGCGGGCGGTAGAAGCACAGCGCCTCGCTGCTGATCCGCTTTTCTTCCTTGGCGTTGATGCGGACACGGCCCCCGGTCCGGGGATCCACATACTCATAGCCGCCCATATTGGAGGGCAGCACGGTGATGACCGTGCCCTCGTCCTTCAGGGAAGTGATCATGGGCCCCATGGCGTCGCTGTGCCAGCCCTTGGTGAGGATGACCTCCCGGTACAGGATGCCGGTGGGCGAAAGAAGATAATCCAGCCGGTCCTGCAGCCCGCGGACGTTGGCGGGCACTTCCCTTTCCTTGAGGCCGAAGTATTTCAGCAGCCCGGAAACGGCGTCGCTCACGTCCTCCTGGTCCTGCAGGGTGCTGTGGATCTTCCGGCCGGTAATGGAACGGGCAATGCCTTCAAACGAGTCGCTCAGCAGCTCGCGCTCGTGCTTTTTCCGGAATTCTATCTGCTCGTCAAACCAACCCATACTATTTCCCTCTTCTCCTTGGCCTTTTCGATCGTTATTCGCTGGTCACCAGCGCCGCGTACGCGCCGCCCTTGGCGTACAGCTCCTCGTGGGTGCCGCGTTCGATGATTTTGCCCTTGTCCATCACGATGATCTCGTCGCAGTTGCGGATGGTGGACAGGCGATGGGCGATGATGATGCAGGTGATGCCCCGGTCGTTGATGGAACGGATCACCTCATGCTCCGTTCGGGCGTCCAGGGCCGAGGTGGCCTCGTCCATGATGCAGATGGTGGGATCCTGGGAAAGCGCCCGGGCGATCTCCAGCCGCTGGCGCTGCCCGCCGGACAGGTCGCGCCCGCCGTCCAGCAGCTTATGGGAAAAGCCGCCCTCGCGGGTGACGATATCGTCGTAGATGCCGGCGTCCCGGGCCGCCAGGGTGACTTCAAAATCCTCAATGGAATCATCCCACATCTTGATGTTCTGGGAAATGGTGTCCTCAAAGAGGGTGATGTCCTGATCGATGACGCTGACGGAGCCCGTGAACACATTGCGGTCGATTTTTTCCAGGGGGATGCCGTCAAAAGTGATCGTGCCGCTCCAGGGATGATTGAGCCCGGAGATCAGCTTGGCCAGGGTGGATTTCCCGCAGCCCGTCCGCCCCACGAAGGCGATCTTCTGCCCGGGCTTCACCGTCATGGAAAAATCGGTGATCAGGGGCTTGCCCAGCCGGGAATAGCCGAAGGTGACGTTTTTGAGCTCGATGGCGCCGGAGAGCTTCTGATATTCCTCTTTCTTCTCCCGGGGAGAGAAGGAATCATCCGCTTTGTAGCTCATCACGTCGTCCACGCGCTCCATCTGGGTGATCATTTCCTGCATGGACTGGCCGGCGCTGATCATGGAAGAGGCGGGCGCCATGAAGGAGGACAGGAAGCTCTGGAAGGCCATCACCATGCCGATGGTGAACTGGCCCCGCACCACCAGCATCACCCCGAGCCCCAGCACCGCCAGATTCGCAATGAAGGAGATGAGGGCAGGCAATGAACCCAGAAAATAGTTCAGCCGGTTGAACCTGACGCCCTGGGTGTTCACGCTGGCCTGATAGCCGGCCCAGCGGCCGAAAAAGCCGTTCTCCGCGCCGCTGGACTTGATGGTTTCGATCATGCTAATGCCAGACATGGTGGCGGAGGAGAGCTTGGCGGAATCGCGCTGCTGGACGCGGGTGATGTTCACCCGCTTGGCCGTGACAACAGAGGATACGGCCAGGTTCAGCAATATGGCCCCGATGCCGATGAGCGACAGCAGCAGGCTGTAATGGATCATGACGATCAGATAGAACACCATCATCATCGCCTGGATCGCCAGGGGCGCGAAGATCTGCACCAGGGAATTGGAGATGGACGCATTGGTGGCCTGGCGGTCTGCGATGTCCGCAGACATCCGCTGGCTGAAAAACTGCATGGGCAGCCGCAGCACTTTCCACAGATAGGAAGCGCTGCCATAGGCGGACATCTTGCCCTCGATGCGCAGGGAATAAACGGCGGAGATCCAGGTGACCACCACGCTGACGATGATCAGAAGCGAGAACAGGAGCATGAACGGCGTGAGCCATTCAGGATTTTCGCCGGTAAGCAGCCGGTCCAGGAACGTACGGGAAAACGCCGGCTGGATCAGGCCGATCAGGGAAGAAACGGTGGTGGTGAGCACCACGAACGCCGCGGCGGCGCCGGCGCCCCTCAGGCGTTCCTTCGCATAGGAGAATACGGATTTGGGCTTGCCGGAGGGGACGAAATCCTCTCCCGGCTCAAAAGTCAGGCAGACGCCGGTGAATTCCCGGTCAAATTCCTCCCATTCCACGGTCACGCGGCCCCGGGCGGGGTCGTTGAGCACGGCGCGCTTGCCCTTGAAGCCGCAGAGCACCACAAAGTGGTTGAACCCCCAATGGATGATGCAGGGAAAGGGACCCTCCTCCATCAGCGTATCCGGCTCGATCCGCCAGGCGTTGGCCTTCATGCCGTAGCTTCGGGCGGCCAGCATGATGTTTTTTGCGTTGGCCCCGTTCATGGACACGCCGCAGTCCACCCGGGCCTGCTCCAGGGGGATCCATTTGCGGTAATAATGCATGATCATGGTCAGCGACGCGGCGCCGCATTCCAGCGCTTCCATCTGCATGACCACGGGGACGCGCACCGCGCCCTTCGTCACCGGTTTGGGCACTTTCTTCTTATTTAACACGCCGCCACCTCCTCACTGCAGCAGCAGCGAGATAGGCTGCAGGTCCTCCGTGACCACTTCGCCGGTGTATACGCCCGCTTGCAGATCCGTGATCACTGGCACTTCCACCACCGGGTCGCCCATGCTGAGGTTTCCGCTGAGCAGCACCCGGGGGGAGATCTCCTCCGACACGATGGTCACGTTGAGCTCCCCGTCGGTCTTCAGCGGATAATCGGCGCCTTCCACCCGGATGACGCCCCGGGAAAGCACCTTGTCCACCACGTCATAGCCCACATAGACGATTTTCTTTTCCGGGCTGACGGAAACGGCGAATTCCTCCGTGGTGCGGATATGCCCGAAAATCCCCCACAGGATGCCGCCTACCAGCAGCGCGATCACCGCCGCCAATACCAGCCAGATCCCCGGAGACGTGACCCGCAGGTAGTCGTTCAGCGACTCCGGCGATTCCACGGCTTCCAGGCTTTTCTCACGGAACAGTTTGGTCTTCGGTTGTTGTTCAGACATGGCGAAGTGCTCCTCTCGTTGGTTTCCGGGTCAGGACCGCCGTCGGATCAGGGGCCGGCCTGTTTTTCCGCCCGGCCCTGCCTGCGCGCCCGGCGGCATTGCTCCCGCGCCGCGTGCAATGCGATCCGTTTTTTGAAAACGGCGCGGCCCCCGATCCCCGTCCGCCGGGGATCGCCCAGGGGGCGGCGGACAAATTTGTTAACAGATTCACGTCAGTGCATATTTTATCATATTTTTTCTGCGGACGCTACCCTTCGCAGAAATTTTTTTCCATTATTGACGGGTATGAAAGACAGGTAAGAAAAAAACCCCGGAAATACACAAAATTGTTTTGACAAGATTCCCGTTTGCCCGTATAATGATATGTGGGTTTTTTTGCGACCCAAAAAATGGTTCCGCATATGCCGACGCAGAAACACGCCGATCGAATAACGGGGAGTTGACCGATGTCCATGAACAAGCAGCCCACCGCCAACGACAGACAGGCAGTCAGTATAGATCTGATCAAATTGGCCAAGTTTCTTCTGAAATACTGCTGGCTGATCCTGCTTTGCGCTGCCGTCGGATTCTGCTTCATGCAATGGCGCAGCTCAAGGGTCAAGGTGGCTGATACCTATACGGCTGCGGGCACGATGTACGTATACAATTCAAATCCGAATATGATCAATTACGGCTACGCCAGCGCTTCGGATATCAAAAGCGCCGTTACGCTGCTGGACACCTACATGGAAGTGGTGAAAAGCAACAAAGTGCTGGACGTGGTCGCGGAGCGGTTGGCGCCGGATTACCCGACGATCACGCCGAGCCAGATCAGGGCGACCCTGTCCATGACTTCCGTGAACGAAACCGGCGTGGTGAGCGTCCGCTGCACCACCACCGATCCGCAGCAGTCCGCGGACATCTGCAACGCCGTCATGGACGTGGCGCCGGCGGAGATCATCCGCGTGGTGGGCGCCGGCAGCATCGAGATCATCGACTACGCCACGGTCCCCACGGCGCCCAACGGCTATTCCCCCGCCAAGAAAAATATGATCGGGGCTTTGGTCGGCGCGGCGGCGGCGGCAGCGGTGCTGTTCCTGATCTTCCTGCTGGATTCCAAGGTCCGGGACGCCTCGGAGATGGAGGAGCGCTATACCCTTCCCGTCCTCTCCTCGATCCATCGGGAAAAGAAGGAGAGCCGGGATCCCAGCGAATTCCGCCTGACAGGCAACAGCCCCATGGATCAGCTGGAGGGGTACGCCAAGCTGCGGATGAACCTGATGTACACCCTGGTGGGAAAAGAAAAATGCTCCGTGATGATCACCAGCGCCATTTCCGGCGAAGGGAAATCCACCATCGCCGCCAATCTGGCCATCTCCATCGCCATGAGCGGCAAGCGGGTGCTCCTGGTGGACGCCGATATGCGCCGCGCCTGCCAGCGCCGGATCTTCCATTACAGCGGGAAAAACCCGGGCCTTTCCGACGTGCTGGTGGGAAACTGCCCCTGGCAGAACGCCCTGATCAGCACCGATTTGCAGGAGCTGGAGATCCTGCCGGCGGGCACGGTGCCGCCCAACCCCACGGAAATGCTGGACTCCCCTGCCATGCACGCCCTTCTCCCGCAGCTGGAGCAGTCCTACGACATGGTGATCCTGGACGCGCCCCCCGTGAACGTCGTCAGCGACGCTTTCGCCCTGGCTTCCAGCATTGCCGGCAGCCTGTTCGTGGTCCGGCAGCGGTATACGGATCACCGGGACGTCCGCAAGGCGCTGCGCCAGGCGGAGCTGGGCGGGCTGGAGCTGCTGGGCTTCGTTTTCTACGGAGAAAAGCTGGATCTTGGCGGCAGCAGAAAATATTACGATCAGTATTATCACAAGTATGACACCCGGAGAAAAAAAGACGCGCATCGGCCTGAACGGGATTCGGAAAAGGAGTGAGAAGAAGTTGAAGCACACGCAAAAATGGCTCGGCCTGCTGCTGGTTCTCTTACTGGCGGCAGCCACCGTCCCCGCCGCCAACGCCCAGGGCGATCCGGCGCTGTCCATTCCGGTTTTTACGGAAACGGACTGTGTCTGGGATGAAAGCGGCAATCTGATCAGCGAAACGGCCCACGGTCCGGACGGCGCGCCGGCGCTGAACAGCCGCGGGTTCGCCCGGGCCGAATACGCCTGGGATGAGCACAATAATCTGCTGACGGAAGCATACTTCGGCCTGAACGGCGAACCGGTCGCCGCGGACGGCGGTTACGCCCGGGCTGAATACACCTACGGACGGCAGGCGAACGGCCGGAGCCACGTGCTCACCGAGGACCGCTACGCCCCGGACGGCAGCCGCGCCCAGATCCCCGGCAGCTACAGCTTCCGCCGGGACGCCTGGGACGGCGAGCAGATCCTTTCCAGCGAATACTTTGACGCGGACGGCGCCCTGGTGCGGCCTGTGGGCGGATACGCCCAGATCCTGTATGACGTGGCGCTGGAGGAAGATACGAAAACCGTCACCAAGCGTTATCTGGACGCCGACGGCTCTCCCCTGCTGGGCACGGAGGGCGGCGCCACGGTGGTTTTCGTGTACACCGCCAACACCGCCAAGCCCCTGAATGAGGAAGTCGAGGAAAGCTTCCGGGGCATGCAGACGGATCCCGGCACCCGCAGGGACGGCACGGTCAAAAAATGGAAGCTCCAGTCCACGGAAATCTTCTCCCTGGACGGCGGCAAAGCCCTGGGGGCGAAGCACTGGCACCGCATGGTCAATACCTATGACGAGCGGGACAACCTGATCCGGGTGGATTATTCCGGCACGGAGGGCGAGCCCATCATCGCCGGCACGGGCTACGCCTCCCTCACCAACGCGTACGATGAACTGAACCGCGTGGTGGAAACCGAATACCTGGGCAAGGAAGGCCAGCTGATCAAAATGATCAACGGCTACGCCAAGCTGACCTACGAGTATTACGGCGAATCGGATAAAATCCATTATATCCGTTATTTCGGCGCGGACGGAAGCCGCACGATGACCACCACCGGCATTTCCATGGAAGAAAGGGAATATGACGGCGAGGATTTCGATTATCGGGAAACCTTCTATGACGTGCTGGACGAATACACCATGTCCAACGGCGGTTTCGCCCGCCATGACGTGCTGTATCACCGCGACCGGGGATACGACGACGACGGCAACGAGCTGTGGGTCATCAATCCCACCGCCGTGGAGCGGGAGCGCTTCTTCGGCACGGACCTGGAGCTGATCCAGCTCAAGGCCGGGTACGCCGGCATCGTGAACGAATACAACGAATCCAATCAGGTGGTGCGCACGGCGTACATGGGCAGCCAATGGCAGCCGGTCCGGAACGACGAAAGGCAGCTGTCCTCCATCACCTATCGCTATCAGGGGACCGATCCCAAAGAGCCCGCGGTTTACGAGGCCTATTTTGACCTGGACGGCATGCCCTGCGAATCCCTGAACGGCGCCTATGCCCGGAGCATGGTATACGGCGGCCCCATGCAGAACCTGCTGCTGGAGGAAGCCTTCTTCACCGCCGACGGGGAAAAGGACACCAACGTGGTCAACGGCGCCCATCAGGTAGTATACACCTTCAACGGCGATCTGTTGCAGACCTCCGCGCGGTACTTTGACAAGGACGGCAATCCTTCCGCCGACCGCCAGGGCATGGCGGCCATGCTGCGGGAGTACAACCGGGACGGCAGCCTCCTGTGGCAGGCCACCTTCGGCACCGACGGCCAGCTGATTTCCACCGGCGGTCAGGGCGCCGTCCAGGTGCATACCTACGATTATTCCAGCCATCATACCGGTGAAAAATACTACGGCGCCGACGGCACGCCCCTGACCCAGGCGGCGGGCTACGCCTCCGTTACCTACGAATACGACACCCACGGCAACATCACCGTCATCAATTATTTCAACGCGGAAGGCGGCCCCGCCCTGGTATCGGGCCGCGCCCGGGTCGAGCGGGAATACGACGATCAGCACCACATGCTGTACGAAGCGAACTTCGGCAGCGACCTGCAGCCGGTGCTGGTCCGGGAAGGGTATTCCGCGCGGCGTATCGCCTATGATCCGGTGCTGGGCATCACCACCAAAGTGGAATATCTGGGCGCCGACGGCGCTCCGGTGCTGCTTTCCACGGGCTACGCCTCCTACGAGCTTCAGTACGATTCCCACGGGAACCTGCTGCGCCGCGCCTATTACGACGAAGCGGGCCAGCCCGTGGCGCCGCCTTCCGCGGGGTACGCCTGGTTTGAAAGGAAATGCGATATCCACGACCGGGTGCTGGAGGAAGCGCGCTACGGCGCGGACGGCAGCCTGATCGTGAATCCCGACAAATACGCCGTCATGACCACGGTGTATGACGATGAAAACAATACGGAAACCCTGACTTACCTGGACGCGGACCGGAAGCCGGTGGATACCGCGTTCGGCTACGCCAGCCTGGCGACCGTTTACGATCACCGGGGCAACGTGCAGAGCAAAAGCTATTTCGGCGCCGACGGGCAGCCCGTGGCCATTCCGGACGGCTATCACCAGGCCGTATTCACCTGGGATGAGGAAGGGCGCATGCTGGCCGAATCCTACAAGGACGTGAACGGCGCGCCGGCGGAATGCCCCAACGGCTACGCTTCCTTCCAGAGAGAATACGATCTGCGGGGCAATCTGGTCCGCGAGGTGTATTACGGCGCGGAGGGGCAGATCACCCAGGTCAGCGCCGGCGCCGCGGAGATCCGGCGGGAATACGACAGTGAAGACCGACTGCTCAGCGAACGGTATTTCGACGAAACCGGGACTCCCTATAAGCTCCGGGGCGATTACGCCGCCGTGGAATACGCCTACGACGGCCACGGCGATATCCTGAAGGAAGCGTACTTCGGCGTGAACGGAGAGCCGGTGGTTTCCTCCAAGGGATACGCCCTGAAGGAATGCGCCTATGACGACGCCGGGCACCTGCTTTCCGAGGAATACTCCGACGGTATGGGCGGCCTGATCGTGCAATCGAAGGGCTACGCCCGCAAGCTGCAGACCTGGAGCCCCACGGGCTTCCTGACCAGCGAAGCCTACTTCGGCGAGGATGGCAACCCCATCCTGCAGGAAGGCCGTTACAGCTACAAGACCTACCTGCGGGACGCCAACGGCCTGTGCACCGAGGAGCAGTGGTACTACTCCCAGGGCAATCCCACCCAGATGCCGGAGGGCTATGACCGCATCACCCACGAATACGACGCGGCGGGCCGCTGCATCCGTTCGGTGTGGTATTTCAGCGGCGAGATCGTCATGACCGAGGACGGGTACGCCGCCGCGGATTACGAATACGACGCCCGCGGCCGCCTGACCAAGGAAAGCTATCTGGATAGCAAGATGGATCGCGTGATGGTCCGCAAGGGCTATTCCGCCATCGCCCGGGTTTACGACAACGCCGGGAATACCCTGCAGGTCCGCTATCTGGACGATCAGGACAATCTGGTGCGTCTGCCCGAGGGCTTCAGCGTGTGGCAGCGGGAATACGACCAGTACAATCACGTGATCCTGGAGCAGTACCTGGACGAAAACGAGCGCATCGCCTCCCTGACGAACCGGACCGTCGCCTCCCGCCGGTACTACGACGCCCGGGGCAACCTGGTCCGGGTGGAGAACCTGAACGCCGGCATGCAGGCGGTGGAAACCCAGTTCGGCTACGCCAGCATCGCCTACGGCTACGATGCCCAGGACCGCAGGATCAGCGAGGATTATCTGGATGCCAGCGGCCTCAATACCATGATCTCCGCCGGCTATTCCGGCATCCGCTACGAATACAGCGATCAGGGCAAGGTCTGGCGCACCACCTACGTGGACACGTACAACCAGCCCACCCTGTTCAAGGACGGCTACGCCGCCGTGCAGTACCTGTACGACGACAACCAGTATCTGAAGAGCATCGTCTATCTGGACGACAAATACGACCGCACCTACATCAGCGCCGGGTATTCCGCCATCCTGCGCACCGTGGATAAGAACGGCGACGTGCTGACGGAAACCTACCTGGACAGCGAGGATTCCCCCGTGCCCTGCTCTGCCGGCTACGCCGCCATGCGCAACACCTGGGACGACCGCCAGCGCCTGGTAAAGCGGCAGTATCTGAATGCGGAAGGCCAGCCCATGACCCTGAGCGGCGGCTACAGCGCCATTGGCTACGTCTATGACAACAGCGACAACGTCACCCGCCAGACCTACTACAACACCAAGGGTGCCCAGGTCTGGGGGCCGTACGGCTACAGCGAGATCCTTTACAAATACGACGCCCGGAACAGCTGCATCGAGGAAAGACTCCTGAACGTCCAGGGCCAGCCCGCCATCCACACCCAGGGCCGCTATTCCTCTCTCACCCGGGATGTAGACCCGGATGGCCGCGTCCTCTCCGTTAAGTATTTCGACATTTCAGGCAATCCGGTGGCTTACGCCAACAGCTACGCGGAGATCCGCTACACCTACGACCTGGCGGGCCGCGAAACCTCCCGGAGCTTCTACGACCGGGCGGGCAACCCCACCGTGAACCTGCAGAGATACGCCAAGAAGACCACCGAGTACGACGTCCTGGGCAACGTGACGCGGGAAGCGTACTACGACGTGGACGGCAACCTGACGGACACGACGATGAATTACGCCGTGGCGGAGTACACCTACGACGATCTGGGCAACCTCACGTCCGAAAGGTATCTGGACGCCCAGTCCCTGGGCGTCACGCCGGAAGGCGCGCAGTACGCCTACGCCCTGATGGATTACGACGAGGAGGGCCGTCTGGTCAGCGAAGAATACTACGATGAATACGACCGCTTCGCGCCCAGCCGGGAAGGCTACGCCGCCCATTACATCTCCTACGCCGAAAGCGGACGGGTGGCGGAGGAATCCTACATCGACGCCAGCCGCCAGCCCATGGTGGTCGGCAGCTTCAGCCGCCGCGTGCTGGTCTCCGAGGATGAAGCCGCCCACACCTACGTGATGCGGATCATGGACGAAACGCTGCCGGAGGACGCCTACACCTGCTCCCTGCAGACCTTCGACCATTACGATCGCCCCATCGTCTTCCGCTATCTGGACGGCCAGGACAATCCGGCCGTCGGCCCCGAGGGCTGCAGCATGGTGGAAAAGGAATACACCAGCCGCGGCCAGGTGTCCCTGGAGAACTACTTTGACGCGGAAGGCAATCCCTTCGCCGTGGACGGCGTGTACGGCGTGCGCAGGGAATATTCTCCCTTCGCCAAGCTGGAGAAGGAAACCTGGCTGGACCGGGACGGCAATCCCGCCGTCACGAAGGACGGCTTTGCCGCCAAGCTGTACGATTATGACCTGAGCAACTCCCAGCGGGTGGAGAAATACTTCTGCTACTATCTGGATTTCAACGGCGGGCGCTGCGCCGCCAGCAACGGCGCCTGGGGCATCAGCACCCTCTACTACCCCGCCACCCGGGTGCATGAAGTCACCTTCCTGAACGCGGACGGCGATCCCGTGACCACCACGGACGGCTACGCCATCCTGGAATACGAAAACGACGACTATGGCAACGTGGTCTGGGAAGGCTATTACGACAGCTATCACGCCCCGATCAACTGCGCCGCGGGCTATTCCAGCGTGGAGCGCAGCTTCGACGGCGAGGGCAGGCTGATCTCCGAAAGGTATCTGGACCGTTACAACAAGCTGACCAACAACGTAGACGGCGTGGCGGGCTGGAACGGCTACTACACGCCGGACGGCGAGCTGATCATCAACAACCGGTACGATCAGGACCGCAAGACCGTCCCGGCGGACAATCAGTAAAAGGAGGCCGCGACCATGAAAGAATCGAGCAACCGCAAACCGCGTTCCCTGCGCGTCCTGTTCAGGCTCATCGCCCTGGCGCTCGTCCTGTGCCTCCTGCCTGCGTTTGCCGCGGCGGAGAGCGCGGAGGAAGAAGCCGGGGACTGGGTGGAATTCCTGCTGATCTGCAACGAAGGCATGAATAACGACAAGGGCAACGCGGGCAACACCCTCATGGTGATTTCCATGAATCCCGAAAAAGGCAAGATCCGGCTGCTGATGTTCACGTGGGATACCTTCATTGAATACGAGGGCTACGACGTGCCCCAGAAGCTGGACATGCCCTACCGCAACAACGGCCCCGAGGAAGCCATGAAGGTGTTCAACGCCAACTTCGGCACCAACATTCAGCACTACATGTCCCTGAACTACCTGAACCTGGCCAGCATGATCGACGATTACGGCGGGGTGGACGTGGATATTTCCCGGGCGGAGCGCAACGCCCTCAACGGCATGGTCGGCTCCAAGAAGAACCAGCTGCTGGCCCAGGTGGACAGCGGCTTGCTGACCCAGGCCATGGTGGACATGCTGGCGGACGAGTATTACCTCACCGAGTTCGGCCCCGGCACCCATCTGAACGGCCTGCAGGCCGTGGGCTTCGGCTGGCTGCAGTACGATTCGGTCTACAACTGCTGCGGGCGCGAGGCGAAGGTCATTGCCAGCATGTTTGAGAACTGCGGCAACACCATCTCCAAGAAGATCGCCTTCTATACCGACGCAGCGGGCTTCCCGGAGGAGCTGAACGGCCGCCGGGCGGTCAATCTGGACAATATGACCCAGAGCGACTACGAATTCATCCGCGCGCAGCTGGGGCCGATCTTCCAGAAATCCTACAATAACCTGCCGGAGGACGTGATCCGCTCCATCACCATCTCGCTGGCCAGGGTGGCGTACGAGGCCTCCCGCCAGGGCGCGGACATTTTCGATGAGGATCACGTGAAATTCATGGTGCTCCCCCTGGAAGCCACCCAGGAATACGACATTATCGCCGGCGCGAAGGGCCATATCGTGGACAAAGAGGCCAATTCCAAGGCCATCCGCGAATTCCTGCTCCAGGACGACGATAACTGACGGCCCCGTCCGGGGCGCTTCTCCCCGGCCTGTACGGCGCATCATCCGGCGCCGGCCAGGCCGGGGTTTTTGTATCAATCAGCCGTTTTTTTGCCCAATATTGCTTGACAGCGCTCCTTTTTCCCCATATAATGACATTTGTGGAGGTGGGTGGACCAACGTGAGCAAGCCCAATCCGTCCGTCCGTGTGCTGCCGACGGAGCAGTATTTTTCCATGGTTCGTCAGCAGCTGGCTGAAACGGGCCAGGCCTTTGTCCGCGTCACCGGCGTCAGCATGCAGCCGCTGCTGCGCCATCTGCGGGACGGGGTGGTGCTGGAGTCTCCCCGGCGCCTCCGCAGGGGGGACATCGTGCTTTTCGACCGGCTGAACGGGCGCTACGCGCTGCACCGCGTCATCCGGGTCGGGAAAAACGGGTTCACCATGGCGGGCGACAATCAATGGCACGTGGAAAAGGATCTGCCTTTTTGTCAGGTGGTGGGCGTGGCCGTCGCCCTGGAACGGAAGGGCCGCCGGATCCCCTGCGGAAACTTTTTCCTGAAAATGTATTCCCGGGCGGTGACAGCCTTCACATTTCCGCGTATATACTTACGAAAAGCGGCGGGAAAGCTGTTCAGGCTGTTCCGCCCACAGCCCGGGAAAGGAGCGCGCACATGAAGATCAAGCCGGGGTACATCCTGCGGGAAATCATGGACATCTACATGATCATGGGGGTGGGCAGCGAGGCCTACTCGCCCAACGAGATCCTCAGCCTGAATGAAACCGGCGCGTTCCTCTGGCGCATCCTGGAAAAGGGCGCGGAAAAGCCGGAGCTGGCGGCGGCCCTGCAGCGGGAATACGATACCGATCCGCAGACCGCGGAAAGGGACGTGGACGTTTTCCTGGAGATGCTGCGGGGAAAGGCGCTGATCGACGGATGATCCAGAAGCAGTGGGATCTGAACAAGGTCACAGACCGGATCCAGCTGCAGGCCATCCGGCAGCGCAGGCCGCTTTCCTGCACCATGGAGCTCACCTACCGCTGCAATTTTCATTGCCGCATGTGCTACGTCCGCATGACGGACGCCCAGGCCGCGCCCTACGGCCGGCTGCGCACGGTGGACGAATGGCTGGATATGGCCCGGCAGATGCGGGACGCGGGCGTGCTGTACCTGACCCTCACCGGCGGGGAATGCACCCAGTATCCGGGCTTCGTGGAATTGTACGGGCAGCTTTCACAGCTGGGCTTCCGCATCAGCATCATGAGCAACGCCGGCGCGTACACCGATTCCGTTCGGGACGTATTCCGCCGCTATCCCCCCGTCAGCGTGGGCATCACCCTCTACGGCGGCAGCAAGGAAACCTACGCCGCCGTCACCGGCGATCCTGAAGGCCTGGACAGGGCGGTGGAAAACATCCGCTTTTTTCGGTCCATCCGGGTGCCTGTGGGCTTGAATTTCACCATGATCCGGCAGAACGTGCTGGATTATCCCCTGGTGGGCAGGCTGTGCCGGGATCTCGGCTGCTCCTGGACGCTGATCACCGACATCAACGGCCACCGGCACGACGTTTCCATGTCGGATGCGCTGCAATGCCGCCTCTCCCCCGCCCAACGGGCCTGCGTGGCCTGCCACCCGCCGGAGGAAGCGGCCCTGGCCATGGAAAACGCCAAGGAGCTGGAAAAGGCGCTGGCCGGCTTCCAAACGCCCCAGGCCCCCGCGGAAGCGCCGCCGCCTGAGCCGGACGCCTGCATCGGATCCTGTTCCGGCTGCGCCATCTTCTGGAACGGGGAAATGAACACCTGCATTTCCTTGAACGGGCGCGGGAACGCGCACCCCTTTGAAACGGGTTTTGAGGCTGCCTGGGCGCAGCTGAAAGCCCAACAGGACGAGACCTTTCGCCGCCCTGCGGCCTGCCAGGCGTGCGGCATGCAGGAAGACTGCCTGCACAACTGTGCCGGCCGGCGGTTTGAAGGTACGGGCTCCCCGCACGGGCCCGACCCATACACCTGTCAGTACACGTATCTGCTGCGGCTGTACAAGGCCCGGCGAAACGGCGCTGACATTCCCCCTTCCCCCACCTGCGTCTGAGGCCCGGAGCCCAGCGCGAACCAAAAAAGGAGAGGATTCCCATGAAAAAGTACGAAGCCCCGGAACTGTTCGTCGACACCTTCGCCGCGGATACCATGATTGCGTCCGGCGGGCCCAAAAATGGCAATGCAGGCAATAATCAGAATTGCTCCGGCTGTAAAAATAAGGCAGGCGAATTAGATCCCGACAACCCAGAAAATATGTGCATTTATCTTCCTGGAACTCAAGCATACAAGGATTTCTGCTAATGCAAATAGTGCTTTCATGCGGTCAGTATACGATCCGCATTGAAGGACCAGAAAAACTGCTGGATCCAATTCTGCCGCAATGGAAGAAATATCAGGCCGCCAACAAAGTACCAAATATCGTTTTTCGGATTGTCGAAGGAATTGATGCGTGCAGTGTTCATCCTGTAAACGGCTGGAGCATTCACACCGACGGTGAAAGCAAGCAGGTTCTGTATTCTTCCAAAGGGAATCCCGATTTTGCTCTGGTTTACAGCAGTCCCGTTTCAAAAATGACTCTTCAGATTTCAGAGGGAAAAGGCGGGTTTCTTAAAATTGGAATTCTTTACGGCCTGTTGTTGACGCTCCACACAAAATCCATTGGCCTTCATGGGGTGACGCTTCTTTGCGGAAATGAAATCTTCATTCTGTCTGCACCCAGCGGTACGGGAAAAACCACTTTGGCGCATTTGCTGGAAACATACTGCGACGCCAGTGTGATCAACGGTGATTTTGCCCTGCTGACACCAACAGAAAACGGCGTGATCTTCGAGCCGACCCCCTTCTGCGGCTCGTCCGGCAGATGCCTGAATCATCGGGTGCGGGTCAACCGGGTGGTATTCCTGGAACAGGGAAAAACAAACGAATGGCAAAAACTGGAAGAAAGGGAAGCCACGATCCGGTTCATGAGCAATGCGTTTGTTCCCACCTGGGACGGCGGGATGCAGCAGGCCGTGCAGGAAAACATTCTGAAATGCATCTCCATGCTGAAGGTCAATTTGTTTTCCTTCGCCCCCACGCAGGAAGCAGCAGAAATGTTTCTCAATCAATTAAGTCCCCAATGAAGAGCGATCTTCAATAAATAAAAATAGGAGGAGAAAAAACATGGCAGAATTTGACTTCAAGGCACCCACAAGCAAGGAAGAGTATGAAGCAATGAAGAAAGCGCTCCGGAGCGAGATCGCAGAAGATGAACTGGATGCGGTGGTCGGCGGCAACGACGACAAGAATAAGAAAAAGAAGGTCAAAGAAGGTATCCCGTGGGATTGCCCCTTCTGCGGCGCTCACCTCACTTTGTACCAGTTCGAAGACGGCCCCAAGCACGTAACCAAGTGCCCCAACAACCCCTACAAGTAATTATTCTTCCGAACCGACCCTTCCGCCTGGCAGGCTCCCTGCCAGGCCTGTTTCTATGGAGGTGTTTTCCCCATGAAAAAAGGCCTGAAAATCCTCTGCCTGATCGTGGCGCTGATCGCGGTATTCCTGCTGGGGTGGCGGCTGATGCCCCGGGTGTGGCCCGGCATCAAGGAGGCCATCTTATATCCGGTCTTCCCCCAGATGCGGCCCGCCGCGGCCCCGGCCCCCACCCAGGAACCGTATCTGCCCAAGAGCAGCGCGGCCTTCGGCGATCCCGTGGGCGAAACCGACAGCCTGATCTATTATTTCTATAAGGATTACTGCCCCTGGTGCCGCGAATTGGAGCCCCTCACCGCGGGCTTGCCCCGGCAGATCATCCTGCCCGACGGCACGGCAAGCGCAGTGAAGCTGGTGTGCCTCAACAAGGTGGAGGAGCCCATGCTGCAGGTGATCACCGATTACTATGAAAAGTACGAAATCCCGGAGGAGCAGCAGTACGTGCCCGCCATGGTGATCGGGGACAAATACCTGTTCGCCGGCGAGGAGATCGTGCCCGGGCTGCTGGAAGCCCTGACTGCCGGCGAGGGATTGAAAACCCCGCTGCTGGACGGGAACGAACGGGTAAAATAATCATCCTGATGATCAAGGGCGCAAAAAAAGCATGAGCAATTTCGCAAAAGTAAAACAAATCTTCAAAAGCCACGCCCTCCGCGCCATTTACCGCTGGAGCCGGCCGGTGCACAAGGCGCTGCTGCTGATCTGCCTGATGAGCGTGGTGGGGTCGCTCACGTCCCTGGGGCTGACGATGGTAACCAAAAGCCTCATCGACGGGGCCACCGGATCGGACGAAGCCGCGCTGTGGAAATACGGCGCGCTGCTGGTGGCGCTGATCGCGTTTTCCCGGCTGCTTTCGGTGCTGGGCTCGGTGGTGCGCATCCGGGCCAACACCCGGCTGCAGCAGCACATGCAGTCCATGGTGACTTCCTCCATCCTGGGCAAGGAATACGCCAGCCTGAAGGGCTTTCACAGCGGCGAACTGGTCAACCGCGTGTTTTCCGACGTGAGCGTGGTCAAGGGCGGCGTGATGGGCCTGCTGCCCAGCATGCTGAGCACCTTCGTCAGCTTCGTGGGCGCCGCGGCGATCCTGATTTCCATGGACTGGCGCTTCCTGCCGGTGATGATCCTGGCGGCGGTGCTGGGCTCCGGGCTGATGCTGGCCTTCCGCAACCCCATGAAGCGCCGGCACAAGCGCATGCAGGAGGCCGAAGACGCCCTGCACGCCTCCACCCAGGAGACCCTGGAAAACATCCGGGTGGTCAAGGCCAGCGTGTCCGAGGACCGGGCCATCTCCGCCATGGAGGAGCGCCGGGAGCACCTGCGCTCCGAGCAGCTCCGCAACGCCAGGCTGTCCATCTGGATGAACCAGGGCATGGGCAGCATGTTCGACGTGTCCTGGCTGATCTGCAACCTGTGGGGGTGCGTGAAGATCTTCCACCATACGGGCTTCACCTACGGCTCCCTGGCCGCGCTGATCCAGCTGGTGGGCCGCATCCAGGCCCCCATCGCCAACGCGGTCAACCTGGTTTCCCAGGCCTACGGGGTGGTGGCGTCGGCGGAAAGGCTGCTGGACGTGGTGGGCCTGCCCGACGAGGACGAGGGCACGCAGCTGGCCGCCTTCGATTCCATCCGCCTGGAGGACGTGAGCTTTAAGTACGAGGACGCAAACGAGGACGTGCTGCTGGGCGTCAGCGGCGTGATCCGCCGGGGGGACTTCGTGGCCCTCACCGGGATCAGCGGCGGCGGCAAAACCAGCCTGTTCCAGCTGCTGCTGGGTATCTATAAGCCCACCGGCGGCAGGGTGCTTTTCACCCTGGGGGAACAATGCTGCCCCGCCGCCCGGGGCACCCGGGGGCTGTTTGCCTACGTGCCCCAGGGGAACACCCTGTTTTCCGGCACGCTGCGGGATAACCTGACCATGTTCACCGATCAGGCCTCGGACGCGGAGATCCGCCAGGCCATCCACGCCGCGTGCCTGGATGCGCTGGTGGACGAAATCGGCCTGGACGCCATGCTGGGCGAAAGGGGCATCGGCCTTTCCGAAGGCCAGGCCCAGCGGGTGGCCGTGGCCCGGGCGCTGCTGTCAAAAGCGCCCATCCTGCTGCTGGATGAATCCACCAGCGCCCTGGACGAACAGACCGAAGCGCAGCTGCTGCAGAATATTTCCGCCATGCGGGACAAGACCTGCATCATCGTGACCCATCGCCGGGCCGCCCTGGCGATCTGCGATTATACGCTGCATATTTCATCCGGCCGCATGACCCGGATCGAGGGAACGGAACAGTGAAAACATTCATCATCGGCGATATCCACGGCATGAACGGCGCACTGCAGGCCATGCTGGACAAGCTGCAGCCGGACGAGCAGGCGGACCGGCTGGTGCTGCTGGGCGATCTGTTCGACCGCGGACCGGAATCCTGGGAGGTTTTTCAAACGGTCCGGTCGCTGGCCGCTTCCTTCGGCCAGCGCTTCGTGCTGCTCCTGGGCAATCACGAGGATTATCTACTCCAGCCCAAGCTGACGCTGTCCCAGCGCATGATGTGGGCCCGGGTGGGCCGGGGCGCCACGGCCCAGTCCTTTGCCCGCCACGGAGCCCGGATGAAGGACGCCGTGCCCTGGCTGACGGAGCACTGCCGTTTGTTCTGGCGGGGCGAGGGGATCCAGTGCGTCCACGCCGGGCTGCTGGTGGACCCCATCGAAGCGAACGACCGCGCGGTCCTGATCCACGACCACGGCATCACGATGCAGAACCGGTATGCCGGGCCTCTCACCGTGGTGGGCCACATCGCCCTGGACGCGCCCACCTACTTTGCCGGGGACAGGGAAAACTACCGCAAGCTGCCCTTGGGCGAGGCGGCGCCTCTGCCCGAAAATGGCATCATCTGCATCGATACGGGCTGCGGCAAGGGCGGCAGCCTCACCGCCATGGCGGTGGAAAAGAGCAGTTTTCTCCTGAGATCCGCAAGATAATGAAAAAAAACAGCGCGAATCCTGTCCCGCTGTGGACAATCCCCTCCGGGCTGTGGTAAAATATGCCCGAAAGACGATCCGCCGATCTGAATCCACGCCCCCGCATTTATTGGACTGATCCGTCCGGATTCGCTGCCATCTTTCCGTCACATCCGTATATATCATCGGATGATGCAACGAAGGAAGGAAAGGAGGAGCAAGATTTGGAAGATATAATCAGCTTACTGTTCGATTTTCAGGCTTATGAAAAGAACGAAGAAATGCAGTCGGTGATCGACGCGGTTCATTCGCGTTACACCGGCATGCAGCTGAGCGATGACGAGGCTGAATTGATTTCGGCGGCGGGGCGGCCGGAAGCAGCCTTTCAGCATAAAAAGAAAAAGGAAGAATGCCCATGAGCTCTTCCGGCTTTGAACAGATCTACGCTGCCTACAGCGGCAAGGTAATGGGGTACTTCATGGCCCGGGTGCAGCGCCGGGCGGACGCCGAAGACCTATGCGCAGATGTGTTCGAGAAAATATACAGGAAAATCAGCGATTATGACGCGGAAAAATCCGCCCTGAACACCTGGATCTACACCATCGCACGGAACACCCTGATCGATCATTTCCGCAAAATGAAGCCCACCGGGGAGCTGGACGAGAACATCCCGGCGGACACGGCGGTAGAATCCTCCCTGCTGAGCAGGGAAACGCTGAGCGAACTGGCGGACGCCCTCCGGCTGCTGCCCCAGGAGCAGCGGGATATCGTGGTGCTGCTATACTACGACCGCAAGCCCCTGACGGAGATCGCCCGGATGATGCACCTGAGCTACGGCATGGTGAAGCTGCGCCACCAGAAGGCGCTGGCCACGCTGAAAAAAGCCATGAGCATCTGACGCATGCGGATAAAAAAGAGGAGAGATCCCTGAAGCGGATCTCTCCCCGTTTTTTATGTCCTGGGGCGGCTGCGCCGGTCACGTCCCGTCTGCTGGTAATACCCGGCTTTGTCTGCGTACATGTTCCGGTCGGAAGCCTGCAGCGCGTCCTCCAGGCTGCTGTCCTTCCCTTTCATGGCATGCCCCGTCGATATGCTGTATCCGGCCCCGGCCACGCTGTCTTTGATGGTCCTCACGGCTTTTTCAACGGCTTCCTCCTCCCGGTGCAGGAACAGGACCACAAATTCGTCGCCGCCCACCCGGTATCCGATGGTATTGCGATCGCAGACCTCGCTGATGCAGCGGCCGATCTCCGTCAGCGCCCGGTCCCCCGCCGCATGGCCCTGCGTGTCGTTCAGCTTCTTGAGCCCGTTCATATCCAGGGAGGCCACGGCGGAAATATCCCTGGCCAGGTGCTCGCCGTCGTCATAGAAGGCAAACCGGTTCCGCAGCGACGTCAGCGGATCCAGGTAATTATCGTGGGACCGCAGGAAAACGAGCAGGAACATGCTGGCGATCATCATCGCCTCGTTGAGATGGCAGCCGCCGAAAAACGCATCCACGGTGGACGCGGCCATGCACCCGACGACGCAGATGATCAGGATCCATCTTTCGGCCCTTTTCCCTTCATAGAAGCACTGCCAGACCAGCGCCAGGATCTGGACCATATAGAGCAGGCCGATCACGAAAACGGCATAGCCCAGCGGGCCGCGGGCAAAAGCGTAATCCGCATCAAAGGAAAAAGCGACGGGCGAGAAAAACGCCGTCAGGTTCACCGCAAGATTCACCAGGCACAGTATCCAGATCTTCCACGACCGGCGCTCCGACGGGCATACCACCAGCAGCAGCCCCACCGCCGCCGTGGGCCGCAGCACATATCCGATCACGGAAAGCAGGGTGCGCCAGAAGCGCAGCGCCGGATCCAGGGCGGTGATGGTTTCAAGGATATCCTCCATCATCAGCAGAAAGCAGCAGATCAGGGTCAGCCAGAAAAAGCGCAGCTCCACGTCCCTGGCCTTTTTCTGGGCGTGCAGCTTGATCCCGCAGAGAAGAATCAGAAAAAGCGTCGTAAAATGCACGTTGATAAAGGAGCCAAAATCAAGCATCCGATCCGTCCTCACTTTCGGCAATCGTCCGCGGCAGGCCGGGAAGGCCCGTCATCTGATTATACCATAACCGGCCCCGGTTGTCCATGCTCAGTTCCCCCGGAGAAGAAAAAGGAGGCCGCCCCCTGCCATCCAGGGCGCGGTCCCCTTTTTCGCTTCACACTCCCGTTTTTTTATCCGTTCCCCATGTTGGCGTGCTCCACGATCATTTCGCGGACGGTTTCCAGGCCGTCCTTTTCGTAAATCAGCTGGATGAACTGCACCCGGTAGCCGTCGGAGAGGAATTCGGGATCGGTGGTGAACATGAAATCCCAATCCAGCTGTCGGCAGCCGTTTTCCTTTTCATCGTCAAAGCGGCGGTGCAGCAAGCCCACCTGATAATCCCCCAGCTTTTCCAGGGCGTCCGGGCCTTACCGGTCCGCGACGGCCTGCCGGGCGATCTCCAGGGCCCGGTCGTATTCGGCCCGGGAGGGCTGGGCATAGGGGTCGCCATACACGGCCAGCTTCACGTCCATGGGCCAGAAATACAGGTTCTGCCCGTATTCCCGGATGGCTTTCTCTTCTTTCTCCGCCAGCTCCATCACCCGCTGCTCCGCCTGGGAGATGGCGGGGTTTTCGTTATTTGCCGCAGGAGCCTCCTCCAGCAGGGAAAAGGGCACGTACATCATCATGAAATCGCCTGCCGGGCCGGTAACGAATTCCCGCCTGTCCAGCACCTTGCCGGTCATGCAGTCGATCTCCAGGCACCACACGGCGTCGTACCTGCCGCCACGGTCCAGGTCCTCGGCGTTCAGGATCACCCGATGATTCACCTTGTAGATGGGCCTGTCCCCGTCGGTGCAGCAGATCACGTGATCGTATACCTTGCCCGTGATCTCGCCGTAATCCATTTCTTTCAGTGCGATTTCTTTTGCCTGCTCGGGGGTAATCGCGCCTTTCGGCGGCAGGCGGTAGCCCGCGTGCTGGTGCAGCCAGCCGTTACGGCCCTTGGGATCAGTGCCTTGGATCAGTTCGCCGAACTCCGCCCAGGTTTCCACACCCCAGCCGGTGCAGTTTCCTTCCCGGTCCTGCAAATCGTCCATGACCGCGGCCCAGCTTTTCGTGTTGATTTCCTCCAGGTAGTGCGCCCGCCAGGGCTCCTGTTCGCCGCCTTGGCGGTCAAAGGTCACGTCGTAATCATTGTTGCCCGTGCGCCGGTTGACATACCAGAAGCGCCACCGGTCCTGGGTGTATTCCTCGTCTTCCCTGTACAGGTAGACCCGCTGGAACGCCTGGTTCACGATCCATTCATCGTCGCTCTCCGCGGGCAGTTCAATGCCGTAGGCATCACCCAGCAGCCGCACCGCCAATGCGGCGGCCTCCTCCACGGTCATGTCGTCCTCCCCGGGCAGGAGATTCACGTTTTCGTCCCACGCGCCGATTTCCACCATCATTTCCCCGTACCAATGCTGCTGCTCCACGCTCCATTCGTATTCTTTCCCGCCGAAGGCGGCCTTGCAGATTTCCTCGATGGTATCGCGCTCCCAATAGCCGTGGCCGGAACGGAAGGCCTGCATCATGGTGGACCCTTCGTCCAGGGTAATGCCGTTCTCATTCAGGGTGCGGATCAGATTTTCCAGTTCCTCATGGGTATAGTTTTCCTGCCGGCTGCTCTGGGCCATGGGCACAGCCATTTCTTCCACGATCTGCTGCCCGGAAAGCAGCGCCGCCGCCAATGCGCCCCCGGCCAGCAGCAGGCCCAGGATCAGCGCCGGCACGAAGGCCAGCGGCATTTTCTTTTTATTCATTTTTCTTCCCTCCATTGCGGTTTCGATCAGCCGATCCCGCTGGGCGGAGGACGTCTGCAGGGAGGACAGCTCCCGGTCCAGGGCGTCCCGGACCTGTTCCTTCATGGTCAGTGCTTTCACAGGGTATCGCCTCCCTTCAGCGCGCGCCGGAGCGTTTCTTCCGCCCGGACCAGCCGCTTGTACGCGGTGGATTTGGGAATGCCCGGGGCCTGGGCCGTTTCCTGGATGGTAAGGTTCTGATAGTAATGCAGCAGCACCACCTGCTTGAGCTTGTCCGGCAATCGCATCACATCCATGGTCAGCGCCCGGTCCTGCTCCTGCTGTGCTGTCAGCCGGGGCGGCAGGTCCTCCAGAGCCGTGCGCGCGTCCGTATGGCGGGCCCAGGCCAGCCGCCGGTAATCCTTGCAGGTGTTCACCGCGATTCGCATCAAGTAGGCCTTTTCATGGCCCGGGCCGTTTTTCTCAAACCGCGCCATGGCCTTCCACGCCTTGAGGAAGGTATCCTGCCGGGCGTCCTGGGCCAGATGCCTGTCCCCCAGGTACAGGAAACACACCCGCAGCACGGCGTCCCCATAGGCGTCCACCCATTCCTCCAGCTTTTTTGCCCGAACAGCGCCCGGTACCTCGGCGTGTTCCACTTTTTCCGCCTCCTCCTCATCCCGCGTTCACCTGTATAAACGCGGCGGGCGCCGCCTTTGTTTACCGCGGGAAGAAAAAAACGGGAGAGGCGCTTCGTCCTCTCCCGCATCGGCCCCGCGGCCCGCCGTTATTCCTCCGGCCCGGTTTCCCCGCTTCCTTCCGGCGGGATCACGCGGATCCTGGCCCATTCGATGCGCCGGTCCTCGATGGATTCCACCTGGATGTGCAGCCGGGCGGCCTCTCCCTCCTCGGGCTTTTCCCCGTCCGGCGTGAGGTACAAGGTCAGCTCCGGCTTGGTGCCGTCCTGGGGAATGGTGGAAAACCGGCTGAAAATGAGGCCGCCCAGGGTATCGTAATCCTCGTCATGGGGCAGCTCCGCCCCGATGGCCTCGGAAACGCTGTCCAGATCCGCCGTGCCGCTGACCCGGAAGGAGCCGTCCGGCAGGGGCTGGATCTCGCTTTCCGCGGCGGGATCGAATTCGTCGTAGATATTGCCCACGATCTCCTCCAGCAGATCCTCCATGGTGACGATGCCGCTCATGCCGCCGTACTCGTCCACCACGATGGCGATGTGGGTCTTGGCGTGCTGCATATTGCGCAGCAGCACGTCCGTGGGCACGGTCTCCGGCACGAAATACGCCTCCCGCAGCAGGGCCTTGAGGGGCTTGGGGTTCTTTTCGCCTGCGTTCAGCAGGTATTCCCGGGTGGACAGGATGCCCACGATGTCGTCGATGTCCTCGTCGTACACCGGGAAGCGGGACAGCCCGCTTTCCTTGATGACCTTTCGGATGGTCTCCTCGTCGTCCCGGATCCACAGGGCGGTCACGTCGGTGCGGTGAGTCATGCAGTCGGCGGCGGTAAGATCCCCAAACTCGAATACGTTGTTGATCATTTCCTTTTCGTCGCTCTCGATGACGCCCTTTTCCCCGCCCTTGTCCACCAGGGCGCGGATCTCCTCTTCCGTCACCTGTTCGTCCCCCGCCGACGGGTCCACGCCGAACAGGCGCACAAGGCCCCGGGCCAGCCCGGTTTCCAGCACCGTAAAGGGGGTCGTCAGCGCGGTGAGGGAGCGCAGCATACCCGCCAGGGGGCAGACCCATTTATCCGCGTTTTTTCGGCCGATCTTTTCCGGCGCCAGCTTGCACAGCGCCATCACCGCCGGCGCCGCCGCCAGGCAGAACACCGCTGCCGCGGCAAGAAAGGACATGCCCGTTGATTCCAGCATCCGGGCGCCCAGCGCCGCAAAGCCCATCAGGAACAGCGTCCTCAGCCCCCGCAGGGCCGTCAGCGTATCCCTGCGCCCCAGCAGGGGCACAAGCCTTTTCGCCCGCCTGTCCCCCGCGTCCGCCGCGGCGCGAATGCGGCCTTCATTCGCATTTGTCCATACCGATTGGGCCAGACACAGCAGTGCCAGGCCTACCAACAGAAGTATTGCAGCCAACCATCGGCCGATCGGGTCGTCCAAGGAATGTCCCTCCCATAAAATCAAGTGGAGGTATTATAGCATATTCTGATCGGAATTACAACTGTTTTCCCCGACGGGCATTTTTTGCAGGTTTTCTTCCTTTTCGTAGAAGGCGCGGCAGAGCATTTCAAACTCCGCCGCGGTCCCGCAGGCGGCCCGGCACTGGCGCTTTTTCTCCTCCGACCGGCGCAGCATGTCCGCGATCTTTTCGCAGGGAAATTCCCCGCATTCCCGGCACGCCGCCACCCCGTGCGCCCGCACGCAGAGCAGCAGCTGAAAGGCGCACGTGCCCCGGGTGCCGCAGCCCCGGCAGCGGATTTCCTCATTGCTCACCACCCGGTCCCGCCAGCCGGCGTCCCGCCAGAACACGGCGGTTTCGTGAAGCTCCTCCTCCGTGTGGGCCAGATACCGGGGGCACACCGCGCAGTCGTCGCCGCAGACGGAATAAACGGGCGCGCGCCCTTTCATTTCCTCAAGCCTTTCCTCATACCACCGCATGGCTTTCCGCTCCCTTCCGTGCCTGATAACGAAAACCCGGAAAGCGCTTTCCGCGCGTTTCCGGGCTGATCCCGCCGGCGGCCGTCACTGCTTTTCCTGCAGCTGCTGCATCAGATCGCTGACCAGGTTGTTCAGCGACGGGGCGGTTTTGATTTCCGCGGCTACCTTCTGACAGGCGTGGTTGACGGTGGAATGATCCCGGCCGCCGAAGGCGTCGCCGATCATGGTCAGGGGCGCACCCACCAGCTCCCGGGCAATGTACATGGCGATCTGCCGGGGCACCGCCACGTCGCGGCTGCGGCGGGGGCTCCTAAGATCGTCCACGGTGACGCTGTAATAGGCGGCCACGGCGTCCATCACGTCCTCGCAGGTGACGTGCCGCGGCTCGGACCGGGCGAAGATCTCCTTGAGGGCGTCCTCCGCCAACTGCCGGTCCACCGGCCGGCCCGTCAGGGAGGAATAGGCCACCAGGCGGGTGAGGCACCCTTCCAGCTCCCGGATGTTGCTGGATACGCGCTCGGCGATCATGGTGAGCACGTCGGTATCCACCCGCAGCAATTCTTCCTCGGCCTTGCGCTGCAATATGGCCACCCGGGTCTCCAGATCGGGCTTTGAAATATCCGCGATGAGGCCCCACTCGAACCGGCTGCGCAGCCTTTCCTCCAGCTTGGCGATTTCCCGGGGCGGCTTGTCCGAGGACAGGATGATCTGCTTCCCGGCGGTGTGCAGAGCGTTGAAGGTATGGAAAAATTCCTCCTGGGTGCCCGTTTTGCCGGTGAGGAACTGGATATCGTCCACCATCAGCACGTCGATGTTGCGGTAGCGCTCCCGGAATTCGGCCTGATTTCGCTTGTTCAGGGAATTGACCATCTCGTTCATGAACGCTTCAGACGTGACGTACTTCACCCGCAGCGTGGGCTTCTGCGCCAGCATATAATGCCCGATGGCGTGCATCAGGTGGGTCTTCCCCAGGCCCACGCCGCCATAAATGAACAAAGGGTTATAGGCGTCCGCCGGGGCTTCCGCCACCGCCAGGGCCGCCGCGTGGGCGAAGCGGTTGTTGCTGCCCACCACGAAGGTGTCGAAGGTGTATTTGGGGTTCAGGCTGGTTTCGTCCGCGGGCTTATCCTCCGGGGTAATGCCCGCGCGGTATTCGTCGGCCTGCGCCGGGGTGAGCAGTTGGGCCTTTACGGGCCGGCCCGCCGCCTCGGACAGGGAATTGGTGATCAGCACCTGATACCGGGGCACCACGAACTTGAAATAAAAATCCGTCACAGCCTCGATAAAAAACTGGTCGCCGGAATAGCCCAGCGGCCGCAGGGCGGATTTGATCCAGGTATTGAAGGTGACCTCCGTCATTTCCCGGTGCATGATCTGGCACGCCTGATCCCAAATGGCTTGCTTGTCCACTGTGTTCCTCTCCGCTTCTGCGCTTGGCGACTGCATGTTTATTTTCGCGCCGTATGCTGAAATTTGAGTGAAAAAAGAACGCCTGCCGGAGGAAAGCCGTTATCCGGTGTGGATAACTTGCTGTGGAAAACTTTTGCCTCCGTCAGCCACGGCTATATCATAGCATTTTTATCTTGATTTTTCAAGGCCCCAGGCGCTTGGGGACGGACCGGGAGGTTCATGCAGCGCTGAAAACTGTTGATATCTTTCCGCCCCAACCTGTTGTGGCCCCAGCCCCTTCCGAATACAAGCCGTGGAAGATGGGAAGCCTGATGAGTGCATAATATACATTTAACGCGGCAATTATACATATAATCAACAATAATTTTGGAAATTGGAAATATATTCTTAACAGGCGGCGCGGGCTTCCAAAACCGCCTGCTGCGGAGGGGAGTAAGCGGATAGAAATTTTCCGCTCCCTGGTTTGGGAATGCTGGACAAAACAGGCAGAGTGTGGTATCTTTGGATTGTTCAGGAAGGGGGCGGGAATATGGTTGCCCAGGCACAGGTGATGATCGCGCTGGCGCCCTGGCTTGGCGAACCCCTGATGGCTGCGCTGCCCGAATTGCCGGGGGAGATCGCCCAGCGGCTGAGCGGCTTTTCCATGGAGCGGGACGGAGAAACCATGGCCAAATCCCTGGACAGCCTGCTTTTCCGGGCGGTGCATTTCGCCACCGGCGGCAGCATGCTGGCCCAGATGGCGGACGGCGGCTTTGTGCGCATCCGCCTGGAGGATTTTGCGGATATGGCGGATGAAATGATGCTGCTGGTGTTTGAGGAGTTCCCCGTGGACAGCCGGCACTTCCTGTTCCTGCGGGATTATTCCATGCGCATGGCCAGCCTGTCCGCCCTGCGGGTGCTCTACACCCGGTTCGGCGCTTTCCAGTCCGCCCAGGAGCTGGCCGCCATCGCCTCCGTGGCCAAAAGCTGCTATCGGCCTTTCCGGTGGCGCTCCTGGCTGGGATAGGGGGCCGTGCGCAATTATCGTGAAAAAAAGAAGGATTATCGACTGTGAGTAAAGTGATTTGTGTCGCCAACCAGAAAGGCGGCGTGGGCAAAACCACCACGGCAGTGAACCTGGCCGCCTGCCTTGCCGACGCGGGGAAAAAGACGCTGCTGGTGGACCTGGACCCCCAGGGCAACGCCACCAGCGGCCTGGGCGTGCGGGCCGGGAAAAAAACCGTATATGAAACGCTGCTGGGCCAGTGCACCATGGACAGCGTGATCGAAAAGCACAAGCAGAAAAAGCTGTCCGTGGCCCCGGCGGATATCCGCCTGGCCGGCGCGGAGCTGGAATTGGCCAGCATGGACCGCAGGGAATACCGGCTGCGGGCCGCCCTGGAGCCTGTGAAGCAGGATTACGATTTTATCCTGATCGACTGCCCGCCTTCCCTGGGCCTGCTCACCGTAAACGCCCTGACCGCGGCCCAGAGCGTGCTGATTCCCATCCAGTGCGAATATTACGCCCTGGAAGGGGTGACGGCCCTGATGAACACAGTGCAGCGGGTGAAGCGCGGGCTGAACCCGGCGCTGGAAATCGAAGGCGTGCTGCTCACCATGCTGGACGGCCGCACGAACCTGGGATTGCAGGTGGTGGACGAAGTGAAAAAGCATTTCCGGCAGCAGGTGTTTAAAACCACCGTGCCGCGGAACGTGCGCCTGGGCGAGGCTCCCAGCCACGGCCTGCC
>JAILBG010000047.1:0-20681 GCA_024681215.1 Clostridiales bacterium | reverse complement strand
CTGCTGGGCGTCAAGGGCGCGGTGGTGAAGGCCCACGGCTCCTCCAACGCCCACGCCATCGCCTGCGCGATCCGCCAGGCCGCGGTCATGACGCGGAAAAACCTGGTTGATACGATAGAAAAGGACATTTCCAAGCAATTGCAACCGTGAACCAAAGTAAAGGAGGAACAAGCATATGGTATTTGAAACCGTGGCGGGCATGATCGCCAAGCAGCTCAAAATGGACGTGAAGGACATCACCCCCGACAAGCGCCTGGTAGAAGACCTGAAGGCCGACAGCGCCAACGTGATGGTGCTGATCATGGACCTGGAAGACGCCTTTAACATGACCGTGGACGATTCCTCCATCACCGCCCTGCGCACGGTGGGCGACGTGGTGAAATACATCGAGGAACACCAATAATCAAGGGGCACTGCGCGGCGCGCTCACTTCCGTGGGCGCGCCGCATCGGGATCATACTGTTCTCCAATGCAAACGGAAAAGCGAAGCGCCGCGTGGGGAGCGCCGAAAGCGGAGCCTGGACTGCCGCCCCAATTGGCAGGCCGGATAAAACGCCGCGCTGAACGATGACCACGCCCCAATTCGCGGCAGCGCCGTTTTCATTGGAGAGAAGTATGGGAAAGGAAACGCTATGGCAGACTATGCCGCCCTGGAAAGGGCCATCGGATACGATTTTCAGAAAACCGCGCTGCTCCGGCAGGCGCTGACCCATCCTTCCGTGGGCCATGATCACAATCAGCGGCTGGAATTTCTGGGCGACGCGGTGCTGGAACTGTGCGTCAGCGAAAAAATCTACGCCAGGCACCCGGAAATGCAGGAGGGGGCCATGACCCGTCTGCGGCAAAAGCTGGTGCGGGAAGAAAAGCTGGCCCAGGCGGCGAACGACGTGCGGCTGGGGGATTATCTGCGGATGGACAAAAGCTGCGCCGTCACCGGCGGCCGCAGCAACCCCAGCGTGCTTTGCGACGCGTTCGAGGCCGTGCTGGCCGCGGTGTATCTGGACGGCGGGCTGGATTCCGCCCGGAAGATGGTGGAAAAGCTCATCGGCGACTGCTCCGAAACCGGGGAAAACGACGCCAAGAGCGAATTGCAGGAATACCTGCAGGGCAAGGGCCGTCCCATGCCCGCGTACCAGACCGTGGGAGAGGAAGGCCCGCCCCATGAGCGAATCTTCACCGCCGCGGCGCTCATCGACGGCCGGGAAATCGCCAGAGGGTCCGGCACCAGCAAAAAGCGCGCCGAGCAGGAGGCCGCCCGCGCCGCGCTGCTCATCATCATGCGTTCGGGGGATATGGGATGCGACTGAAGAAATTGGAGATTCACGGCTTCAAATCCTTCGCCGACCGGACGGAAATCGTGTTCAACCAGGGCATCACCGGCATCGTGGGCCCCAACGGCTCAGGCAAAAGCAACATCGGCGACGCCGTGCGCTGGGTGCTGGGGGAGCAGAGCGCCAAGGTGCTCCGCGGCGCGAAGATGGAGGACGTGATCTTTAACGGCACCGCCAAGCGCAAGCAGGCGTCGTACTGCGAAGTGTCGCTGGTGTTTGACAATGAGGACGGGGCCCTCAAATCCAATTACGCCGAGGTGCTGGTCACCCGCCGGGTATACCGCAGCGGCGACAGCGAGTATTATCTCAACAAAACCGCCTGCCGCCTGAAGGATATCCTGGAATTGTTCCGGGATACCGGCATCGGCCGGGAGGGCTATTCCCTGATCGGTCAGGGCCGGATCGACGAGATCCTCTCTGCCAAATCCGAGGACCGCCGGCAGGCCTTCGAGGAGGCCGCGGGGGTCATGACCTTCCGGGTGCGCAAGGAAGAAGCGGAAAGGAAGCTGGCCCGCACCCGGGAAAACCTGACCAGGGTGCGGGATATCCTGGAGGAGCTGGCCGCCCGGGTGGAGCCGCTGGAAAAGCAATCCGCCGCGGCGAAGGAATACCTGGCCCTGGCGGAAAGGCTGCGGACGCTGGAAATCAATATTTTCCTGATCCGGCACGACAAGGTGAAGGACCGGATCGCCGGACTGGATATGAACCTGGAGGGCTTGAGGGACATCCTGCTGCACCACGAAGCCAGGCTCAATGAAAACGCCGCCGAACGGGAAAAGCTGGAGGAGGCCGTCGCCCTGCTGGAGGAGGAGCTCGCTTCCGCGCGGCAGGCGCATCTGAGCGCCAACGACGCGCTGTACGAGGCCCAGTCCGCCCGGGAACGCACGGAGCATCTGATCCAGTCCACCGGGGAAAACCTGGAGCGCATCGACGGGCAGATCGCGGAAAACACCCGGAAGCAGGAGGAGCTCAAAGCGCTGTTCGACCAGGGAAACAAGGACGCCCGGGCCGGCAGCGAAGCGCTGGACAAGGCCCAGAAGGAACTGGACGCCGAGCAGCGGCGCCTGGACGACTACGTGGCGGACGCCCAAGAAAAGGAAGAGACCCTGGACCGGCATAAGGCGGATATTCTGACCGCCATGAACCGCCTGGCCGACGCCAGGAACCAGCAGACGCGGCAGCAGGCCATCTGCGCCCAGATGAAGAGCCGCCTGGAGGAGATCCGCGCCGCGGTCCGGGAGGGCGAGGAAAAGCAGACCGGCCTGGTGGCCGCCCTGCGGAGCGCGGAAAAGCAGGCCGCCGGGGTGGACGCCGGGCTGGAAGCCCTCAAAAACGACGCGGCCCAGACCGAAGGCAGGCTGCGGGCGCTCACCGAGGAAACCCAGAAAACCGCGGAAAACGCCCAGAACCTGAATGTGAAATACCAGGGCGATATCAGCCGGTACCGCCTGATGCAGGAAATGAGCCGGGAAATGGAGGGGTACAGCCAGTCCGTGCGCAAGGCCCTGGCCTGGGCCGGCGGCGACCCCGCCGTGCGGGGCGTGGTGGCGCGGCTGATGCAGGTGCCCAAGGAATTGGAAACCGCCATCGACATGGTGCTGGGCGGGGCGCTGCAGAACATCGTCACGGAGGATGAGGAAACGGCCAAGCGGCTCATCGATTATCTGCGGCAGAACCGTCTGGGCCGGGCCACCTTCCTGCCCATGACCAGCGTGAAGGGCCGCGCGCTGAACCCGGAGGAAAAGCGGCTGCTTTCCATGCCCGGCTGCCTGGGGGTGGCCAGCGAGCTGATTTCCTACGATCCCCAGTACCGGGGCATCATGGAAAGCCTGCTGGGCCGCACCGTCATCGCCCGGGATCTGGACAGCGGCATCCCCATCATGCGGGCGGGGCGCCACGCCTTCCGCCTGGTGACGCTGGAGGGCGACGTGATGCACTCCGGCGGCTCCATGACCGGCGGCACGGCCCAGAAGAGCGCCGTGAGCCTGCTGGGGCGGGAACGCGAGATCAAGGATATGCGCGCCGCCCTGGAAAAAGAAAAGAACGACCTGGCCGCCCTGCGGGATCAGCTGGTGCGGATGCAGGAAAAGCGCGAAGAAATGAAGCGGCTGCGCAACGAGGCCATGGAGCGGGTGCATCAGGAAGAGATCGCCGTGGCCCGGGAGCAGGAGCGGGTGTTCAACGCCAGGGCGGAGCTCACCGCCGCTTCCGAGCAGCTGGAGCGCACCCGGGCCGCCGCGGAGCAGCTCACCGAGAGCATCGCGGAAATCGAGAGCGATCTGAAAAAAGCCCAGAGCATCGCGGAAACCGAGAGCATCGACCGGGAGGCCATGGACCAGAAGACCGAAGCGCTGCAGAAGGCGCTGTTCGGGGCCCGGGAAAAGGCCGACGCCCAGCGGGACCTGGTGACGAAAATGCGCTTGCAGTACGCGGAGCTCACCTACGCCCTGGACACCCTGCGCCGGGACCGCACCCGGCGGGACCAGGAAATGACGGCGCTGGAAAGCGGGCTGAAGAAGCTGCGGGAGGAAAAGCAGGCCCGGGAGGAAGCGGCGCGGCAGGCCCGGGAGCTGCTCTCCGAGCAGGAACAGGTGTTTCACCGGCAGGAAGCGGCCGTGGCGGCGTGCCAGCGCCGGGTGGAGGAGCTGGAGGAAAAACGCCAGGAAAAGAACGCCGCCCAGCGGGAGTGCGTGCGCCTGAGCGAGGAGATCCACAAGGCCTACGACGACGACAGCATGAAGCTGCACCGCACCGAGCTCAGCCGCGACCGGGCGGAAAACGACCTCAAGGTCATGACGGACCATATTTTCAACACCTACGATCTCACCTACGCCGGGGCGGAGGAATTCCGCGCCGAAGGGCCCTTCGATCTGAGCGGCGGGGAAAAGGAAGCCGCCGTGCTGCGCACCCGCATCCGGGAAATGGGGCCGGTGAACGTGGGGGCCATCGAGGAATACGCGGCCACGAAGGAACGGTACGACGGCCTGTGCGCCCAGGAAAGCGATCTGACCAAAGCGGAAGAGGATCTGGAGGGCTTGATCGCCCGGCTGCTGACCCAGATGGAAAGACAGTTCGTGCAGGAATTCGCCAAACTGGGCGGCTTTTTCAAGGAAACCTTCAGCCGGCTGTTCGGCGGCGGCCAGGCGGAACTGCGCCTGACCGATCCGGACGACGCGCTGAACTGCGGCATCGAGATCATCGCCCAGCCCCCGGGGAAGAAGCTGCAGCTTTTGTCGCTGCTCTCCGGCGGCGAAAGGGCGCTGACGGCCATCGCCATCCTGTTCGCCATGCTGAAGCTCAAGCCCACGCCCTTCTGCATCCTGGACGAGATCGAGGCGGCGCTGGACGAGGCGAACATCGGCTATTTCGCGGATTACCTGGCGGAGTACGCCAAAACCACCCAGTTCGTGGTGATCACCCACCGCAAGGGCACCATGGAACGGTGCGACGCGCTGTACGGCGTGGCCATGCAGGAAAAGGGCGTCAGCAGCATGGTATCGGTGAACCTGCAGGATTTTGAATGACGGGAGGATACGCAGCATGGGCTTTTTCCAGCGTTTGAAGCAGGGATTGAGCAAGACACGTGGCGGGCTGACGGACAGGGTGGATTCCCTGGTGCAGTCCACGGAGAAGATCGACGAGGATTTTTACGACGAGCTTTCGGATATCCTGATCCTGGCGGACGTGGGCGTGGCGGCCACCACCGAAATCATCGACAGGCTGCGCGAACGGGTGAACCGGGAAAAGGTGAAGGACGGGGCCCGCGCCCGGGAAATCTTCAAGCAGATCCTGGTGGAGGAAATGAATATTCCCCGGCCCGCGCTGCGCTGGCCCATGGTGATGTTCGTGGTGGGCGTCAACGGCGTCGGCAAGACCACCACCATCGGCAAGCTGGCCCTGCGCTTCCAGGAGATCGGCCGCACAGTGATGCTGGCGGCGGCGGACACCTTCCGCGCCGCGGCGGACGAGCAGCTGGCCGTCTGGGCGGAGCGGGCGAAGGTGCCCATCGTCCGGGGCCAGGAGGGCGGCGATCCCGCCTCCGTGGTGTACGACGCGGTGCAGAGCGCCAAGGCGCGCAAGACCGATCTTCTGATCGTGGATACCGCCGGGCGGCTGCATAACAAAAAGAACCTGATGGACGAGCTGTCCAAAATGCGCCGGATCATCGACCGGGAATACCCGGAGGCGGAAATGCGCTGCATGCTGGTGCTGGACGCCACCACCGGCCAGAACGGCATCCAGCAGGCCAAGCAGTTCAAGGAAGCGGCGGAGATCAACGGCATCGTGCTGACCAAGCTGGACGGCACCGCCAAGGGCGGCGTCGCCATCGCCATCCGCAAGGAGCTGAATATCCCCGTATGGTACATCGGCGTGGGCGAGGGCATCGACGATCTGCAGGCCTTCGACGCCAAGGAATTCGTGGAGGCGCTGTTCTGAACGGGGCCGGGGGATCGCTTCGCGCTGCGGCGGAAGCGATCTTCCTGTTTTTTCCGCCCCGGATAGCGGCAAATGCTTGTATTCCCCACAAGATGTGGTATAATTAACAATGGGTGCGGAGGCGCCGCGCCCTGAACAAACGACGAGGTGTCGGCAAAAATGAACCTGCTGCGGCTGTTTTCCCGAAAGCCCATGTTTTCCGACGGGGAGATCGATCTGGTGCTGTCCAATCAGGATGTGTCGGATCCCGATGCAGGCATCGAAGACGGGTATCTGTTCTGCATCTACCCCGCGGGCACCCGGGATTACGCCGGCTACGTGAGCCTGCGGCTGGGGGAAAGCCCGGCGCTGTACTATCTGGGCCACATCGGCTACCGGATCGAGGAGGATCACCGGGGACGGGGCTATGCGGAAAAGGCCTGCCGGCTGCTGCTGCCGCTGCTGGGCCGGCTGCATCTTGGCAGCGTGGTGATCACCGCCAATGTGGAAAACGCGCCGTCGCGCCGCACGGCGGAAAAGCTGGGCTGCGTCCTGGAGCGCATCGCGCCGGTGCCGCCGGAATACCGCCTGATCTGCGGCGGAGCGACGCAGAAGTGCCGCTATATCTGGCGCATGGCGGGTCCGGCGGCGGCATACAATAACCCGATGAGGAACACGGGAGGGGCAAAGATTGATTGCCAGGGGCGTTGACATCCATGTGGAGCAAAAAGGCACCGCGGGGCCGCAGGTGCTGCTTTTGCATGGGTGGGGCTGCTCCTGCCGGCATTTCGATCCCATCGTGCGGGAAATGGAAAAGGATTACCGCCTGACGGCCATCGACTTTCCCGCTCACGGGGAATCCGGCCGCCCGCCGGAGCCCTGGGGCGTGGGCGAATTTGCGGACTGCGTCCGGGACGTGATGGCGCAGACCGGCATCGCCCCCTGCGATATCATCGCCCATTCCTTCGGCGCCCGGGTGGCCCTGCGTCTGGCGGCGGACAGCCCGGAACTGGTGAACCGGCTGGTGATCACCGGCGGGGCGGGCCTGAGAAAGCCCCGGACCGAAGAACAGGAAAAACGCAGCACCGCTTATCAGAAAAAGAAGCGCGTGCTGCTGGGGCTGGGCAAGGTGCCGCTGGCGGGGGCGCTGGCGGAAAAGGCGATGAAGGCGCTGCAGCGGAAATACGGCTCGCCCGATTACAACGCCCTGGACGACGAAATGAAGAAAACCTTCGTGAAGGTGATTTCGGAGGACCTGCGGCCGCTGCTGCCCCGGGTGCGGGCGTCCGCGCTGCTGATCTGGGGGGAGAAGGATACCGAAACCCCCCTGTGGATGGGGCAGGCCATGGAAAAGGAGATCCCCGACGCGGGCCTGGTGGTTTTTGAAAACGACGATCATTTCGCGTATCTGCATCAGTGGCCCCGATTCGTGAAGATCGTCCGGGCATTTTTGACGTGAAGGAGGCGGCGGAGCGATGGACTGGCTGATGCTGTACTGGCTTCCCTGCCTGTGCATGGCCGCGGGGATGATCCTTTCCGCCCGGCGGCTGACCCATTATTTCCAATTGGAAAGCTATCAGTTCCAGGGATATTTCAGGACCCTGCGCCGCCAGTGGAAGCGGGCGGTCCTGCCCTGCGCGCTGATGGCGGCCGTATTCGCGGGGCTGTACGCCGCGCTGGCGTACGGCGTCGCAGCGGCGCGGGAAGCGGACGGCGGAAGGGCGTGGACAGCGGGCCGGGTGCTGCTGGCGGTGCTGATCTGCGCGGCGTTCACAGGCGCGGGCTGGGCGCTGCGGAAACTGTCCATGGCCCGGCAGGAAAAGAAAAAATTTGCCCTCACCGCCCGGATGAAGCGGCTGTACGGGGCGCTGGCGATCCTGCTGACGGCGCTGATCCTGATCCTGTTTTTCGCGGTGCGCAGGGAGACGGCGGGGATCTTCTTCGCCGCGTCCGCAGTGCTGCTGCCGCTGACCGTGGCCCTCGCCGGGGCGCTCATCTGGCCGGTGGAGCGGCTGATCTTTCATCTGTACTTCCGGGATGCGGAAAAGAAGATCCTGAAAAACGACCGGCTGATCCGCATCGGCATCACCGGCAGCTATGGCAAAACCAGCACCAAATTCATCCTGGCGGATCTCCTTTCCCAGAAATACAACGTGCTGGCCACCCCGGCGTCCTTCAACACCCCCATGGGCGTCACCCGGATCATCCGGGAGCGGCTGACCCCCGCCCATCAGGTGTTCATCGGGGAAATGGGCGCCCGGCACGTGGGGGAGATCAGGGAGCTGAGCCGCCTAGTGCATCCCCAGATCGGCATCCTCACCGCCGTGGGGCCCCAGCACCTGGACACGTTCAGGACCCTGGAGCGCATCAAAAAGACCAAGTACGAGCTGATCGAGGCGCTGCCGGAGGACGGGCTTTCCGTTTTCCTGGACGACGGGGACATCGTGACGGGCCTGTACCAGCGCACGAAGAAGGCCCGGCTGCTGGCCGGGAAGGAAGGGGCGGACGCCTGGGCCACGGACGTGGCCGTATCCCCGCAGGGAAGCAGCTTTGCCCTGCACCTGAAGGGCTGGGAGCCCATCCCATGCCAGACCCAGCTGCTGGGCGAGCATAACATCCGCAATATCCTGCTGTGCGCCCTGGTGGCCAAATATCTGGGGCTCACGCCGGATCAGATCCGCCGGGGCATCCTGAACCTGAGGCCCGTGGAACACCGGCTGCAGCTGATGAAGACCGGCGGCGGCGTCACGGTGATCGACGACGCGTTCAACACCAATCCCCGCTCCAGCAAGGAAGCGCTGAAAGTGCTCTCCTCCTTCCCGGGGCGGCACGTGATCGTGACCCCCGGCATGGTGGAGCTGGGGGCGGACGAGGACAAATACAACGAAGATTTCGGGAAGGCCATGGCCAAGCACGTGGATATCGCCGTGCTGGTGGGCAGGCGGCATACCGCGCCCATCCGGAAGGGGATGCTGGAGGCCGGCTTCCCGGAAAGCGCCATATTCACCGTGGGCAGCCTGCAGGAAGCGGTGGGCACCGTCAATTCCCTGATCCTGCCCGGGGATACCGTGATGTATGAGAACGATCTGCCCGATCATTACAGCGAGCAGTGAAGGGAGGCAGCAATGAGCAAGATCCAGCTGGGCGTCATCTTCGGCAGCCGCACCTGCGAGCACGAGGTGGCCATCATCAGCGCGGTGCAGCTGATGCGGAATGTGAACCGGGAAAAATACGACGTGATCCCCATCTATATCAGTCAGCGGGGCGAATGGTATACCGGCACGCCCCTGTTGGATATCCATACCTATACGCCTTTTGATCCCTTCGGCAAGGGCATCGTGCCGGTGCACCTGGACCTGACGGCGGGCAGCGGCGCGCTTTTGCATTACGTGCCCCCCAAAGGGCTGCTGGGCGGCGGCAGGGAAGAAGTGGTGGCCCGGCTGGACGTGGCGATCCCCGTGATGCACGGGCTGCACGGGGAGGACGGCTCCATGCAGGGCGTTCTGGAGCTGGCGGGCATCCCCTACAGCTCCACCGGCATCACCGGCTCCGCCGTGGGCATGGACAAGATCGCCATGAAGCGGTTTTTCGCCGGCTGCGGCTTTCCCATCCTGCCGGACGTCGCGTTGACCCGCACCCAGTTCGAGCACGACACCGAGGCCGCCATGGACCGGGTGGAAGAAAAGCTGCCTTATCCCGTGTTCGTCAAGCCCGCGTGCCTGGGCTCCTCCATCGGCGTCAGCCGGGCGGACGACCGCAGGGCGCTGCGGGAGGCGCTGTCCCTGGCCTTTTCCTACGACCGGCGGGTGCTGGTGGAAAAGGGGCTGGACCGGCCCATCGAGGTGAACTGCTCCGTGCTGGGCTACGACGGGGAAAGAAGAGCGTCGGTGCTGGAAATGCCCAACGCGGGAGAAGGGGGCATTCTGGATTTTTCGGAAAAGTATCTGGCCGGCAGCGGGAGCAGCAAGGGCATGACCAGCCTCAAGCGCATCGTGCCCGCCCCCATCGGGGAGAAGCTGACGAAGGAGCTGCAGGAATTGTCCCTGCGTATTTTCGACGCCATGGACTGCAAGGGCGTGGTACGCATCGACTATATGCTGGACCGGAACAGCGACGAGTATTACATCACCGAGATCAACACCATCCCCGGCTCCCTGGCCTATTACCTGTGGGCGGAAACGGATCTCAAATACGACGCGCTGATCGACGAAATGGTGGAATGCGCCTTCCGCGCCCAGCGGGAAAAGGAGCGCAATTCCTTCGCCTACGTTTCGGACATCCTTTCCGGCGTGCAGCTGGGCGGGAAAACCGGGAAAATGGGCGGAAAAATGAAGCTGTAACGGCCGGAAGGAGAAGCAGATGCAGTATCGCGGTACCTACATCCGGGTGGACCTGAGCGCCATCGAGGAAAACACCAGGGCCCTGCGCGCGTCCATCGGGGATACGCCCCATATGCTGGCGGTGGTAAAAGCCAACGGCTACGGCCACGGGCTGGTGAAGGTGGCCCGGGCGGCGCTGGAAAACGGCGCGGACTGGCTGGGCGTGGCGATTCCCGAGGAGGGCGAGGCCCTGCGCAGCGCCGGCATCGGCGCGCCCATCCTGGTGCTGGGCGCGGTGAACGGACGCGGCGCCCAGGCCAGCGTCCGCTTTTCCCTGACCCAGGCGGTGTTCGATGCCGAACGGGTGCGTTTTCTGGAAAAAGCTGCGGCGGAGATGGATACCGTCGCCCGGGTGCATATCAAGTGCGATACCGGCATGGGCCGCATCGGGGTCAGGACGGAAGCGGAGCTCAGCGCCGTGCTGGAGGAAATCACGCATTCGCCCCATGTGCGCCTCACCGGGGCGTTCACCCACTTTGCCGACGCGGACGGCGAGGGGGAGGAATATTCCCTTTCCCAGATCCGAAAATTCGACCGGATGCGCGCCCTGCTGCCCCCGGGGATCATCTGCCATGCGGCGGCCAGCGCCGCGGCGGTGCGCTATCCCCAGGCCAGGTATCAGATGGTGCGGCAGGGGATCTCCCTGTACGGCTGCCCGCCCATCCCCACGGACATCCCCCTGCGCCCGGCCCTTTCCTGGCACACGGAGATCGCCTATGTGAAAACCGTGGAAAAGGGCGAATGCGTCAGCTACGGCTGCACCTTCCGGGCGGAAAGGGAGACCCGGGTGGCCACGCTGCCCGTGGGCTACGGCGACGGATACCACCGGGCGCTGTCCGGCAAGGCGCAGGTGCTGATCGGCGGAAAGCGCTGCCCGGTGATCGGCCGGGTGTGCATGGACCAGATCATGGCGGACGTGACCGACGTGCCGCCGGGGGATTGTCAGATCGGCGCCCCGGTGGTATTATTGGGAAGACAGGGCAAAGAGGAGATCCCGGCGGAGGAGATCGCCGCATGGGCCGGCACCATCAGCTATGAAATGCTGCTGGCCGCCACCGCCCGGGTGCCGATCCTTTATGTGGACGGAAATGAATAAAGCGCGGAAAGAAAAAGGGTTGCGATGGAAAAGAAAAACGGCAGAAAACAAAAAAAGCCCCTGGTGTACAAGCCGTATCTGAAGGGAAGCTGGAGCTGGAAAACGATCCTGCTCCGGGCGCTGCGTCTCCTGGGCTATTATGGGATGTTCGTGGTGGCGTTCCTGTTGATGGGGTTTGCGCTTCAGCTGGAAACGCCGGTGCTGCGCTGGGGGGTGAACCTGTTCGTGACGGCGGTATGCGTGCTGGTGGTGTACGCTTCCGGCGCCTCCGACGGCGTGCGGGAAGTGATGCAGGGCGAGATCGCCTGGGGACAGAAGGAAAAAGGAAAGCCCGTGGCCGCGGACGATCTGCGCAAATGCTACAATCCCGTCAAGGGCTATCTGGTGTTCGCCTGCGCGGCCGCGGTGCTGCTGGCGCTGGCGATCCCCCACGCCCTAACCGCCCAGAAGCAGGTTTATACCCTGCAGACGCTGCCCGAATGGGTGGAGGGATACCGGGGGCATGAGGAGATCACGGCTCCTCTTTCCTATTATCAGCGGGAATATACCATCACCGCAGGTGCCGTCGTGCAGATCATCGTCCGGATGGCAATTTATCCCTTCGTCAGCGCCGCGGCGCTGGAAAGCAAGGACGCCATGCTGCTGGTGGACAGGCTGAGCCCCCTGCTGATCCTGCTGCCCGCCCTGGGCTATCCCGTGGGATACCTGACCGGGCCCCGGAAGCGCGCGGCGGTGCACGGGGATATTTCCGCCAATAACCGCCGCCGGATCCGCCGGGAAAGGAAGGCCCGGGAAGCGCGGAAAGAAAAAAGGAACGAGTTGATTTGACCGTATGCGGATTATTGCGGGGGAGATGCGCTCCCGGCGTCTGAAAGCCCCGGCGGGGATGGATACCCGCCCCACCGCGGACCGGGTGAAGGAAGCGCTGTTCAGCATCCTGGGGGCGCGGGTGTACGGCGCGAGGGTGCTGGACCTGTACGCCGGCAGCGGCGCCCTGGCCCTGGAGGCGCTGAGCAGGGGCGCGGAATACGCCGTGCTGTGCGACTGCGGCCGGGAGGCCTGCCGGGTGATCCGGGAAAACATTGCGGACCTGGGCTGCGAACAGAGGGCGCGCCTTATGCAGATGCGGGACACGGCGGCCCTGGAAGCGCTGAAAAAAAACGGGGACAGCTTCGATCTGATTTTCCTGGATCCGCCTTACCGCATGGATACCGCCCCGGTGTGCGCCGCCATCGCGGGGATGGGGCTGCTGCGGGCGGACGGCGTGATCGTGGCGGAGCACGGGCGGGAGACGCCCACCGGCGTATCCGCGCCCCTTCAGCTTTTTGACCGCAGGCAGTACGGCGCGGCGGGGCTGAGCTTTTACCGCCAGAGGGAGGATGACCCATGAAGGAATCTGTCTGCCTCTTTCCCGGCAGCTTCGATCCGGTGACCAACGGCCATATGGACGTGATCCGCCGGGCGGCGAAGATCTTCGACCGGGTGGTCGTGGGGGTGCTGCACAATCCGGACAAGCTGGGCCTGTTTTCCGTGGACCAGCGCGTGGCGATGCTGAAAAAGGCCTGCACGGACATCCCCCAGGCCGAGGTGATCGCCTACGGCGGGCTGCTGGCGGATCTGACCCGGGAAAAAAATATCCGGGTGGTGATCCGGGGCGTCCGCGGAACGGGCGATCTGGAAAGCGAAACGGCCATGGCCCGGATCAACGGGCAGCTGGACCCGGGGCTGGAAACGCTGTTTTTGCCCGCGTCGCCGGGATGCGGGGAGATCAGCGCCAGCATGGTGCGTCAATTGGCGCAGTTCGGGGCGGACCTGAAACCGTATGTGCCCCGCGCTGTGCTGCGGGATATCAGAAAAATGTACGCGGAGACACGAAAAACTGGGGAGGAATGAACATGTCGAACAAGGAACTGGGCGTATTTGATCTGCTGGACAGGCTGGAAATCATGGTGGACAACGCCAAAACCATCCCGCTGTACGGACGCATCGTGATGGACCGGGAGGAATGCAATTCCCTGATCCGCCGCATCCGGGACAGCATCCCCGCCGATCTGCAGTCGGCCAAAGAGCTTCTGAACATGGAAAGCCAGATCATCAGCGACAGCCGCAAGCAGGCGGAAGGCACGCTGCGGGAAGCCAACGCCACCGCGCGGCAGACCATTGAAAACGCGGAATCCGCTGCGCGGCAGACCATCGAAAGCGCCAACGCCAAGCTGTTCGAGGCCAACAACAGCGCCGATCTCACCATGAAAAACGCCGCCGATCAGGCCAACGCCATGGTGGCCGACGCCCAGGCCAGATCCAACGCTATCATTGCCGACGCCCAGACCCGCGCCCAGCAGCTGGTGGCGGACAGCGAGATCGTGGCCCGCGCCACGGCCCAGGCCCAGGATATGCTGGATACCGCCCACCGGGAATGCGAAGCCTACGCCGCCCGGGCCCACGAGGAGGTCAACGCCCTGATGGACCATGCCGACGCGGCCCTGGCCCAGCAGATGGACGCCCTGCGGGCGCTGAGGCAGGATCTGAGCGGACAGTAATGCCGCCGGCTTTCGGGCGGGGATCCCATAGGTTTTTCCGCCCGGCATAAAAAATTGCTTGACACAGAGCAGCCTTATGGCTATACTATAATGGCTGTTTTGTGATGCTATTGGCTCAAAACGCATCAATCCATGCCTCTGGCATGTGCAATAAAAAGGAGTTGTATCGGTTATGAAACGTACTTATCAGCCCAAGAAGCGCCAGCGCAATAAGGTTCACGGCTTCCGTGCCCGCATGAGCACGAAAAACGGCCGCCGGGTGCTGTCCCGCCGCCGGAACCGCGGCCGGAAGGAACTGACGGTCTGACCGGCCGCCGCCCCGGTATTTCTTGCCTGGCTTAGCCCGCCCCCGACGCTTGCCAACGCGCATGGACCCGTGGGGCGGGTTTTGCTGTAAAGGCGGGAAAGAAAAGAGGAAAGCGGCATGGAAAAGCAGCACCGGCTACGGAAAAACGGGCAGTTCCGCTACGTCTACAAAAAAGGCAAAGGGGCGGCCTGCCGGGAAATGTCGGTGGGATTCGTGAAAGGGTCCAGGCTGCTGGCCGGGTTTGCGGTGAGCAAGAAGATCGGCAACGCGGTCACGCGGAACCTGGTCAAGCGCCGGCTCAGGGAAGCGTTCCGGGCGGAAATGCCGTTTCTCAAAAGCGGGCTGTACGTGGTGACGGCCCGGGAAGCGGCCGCCCAGGCCGATTTTTCCAGGCTGAGCGCCTCGCTGAAATATCTGCTGAAAAAGCAGGGCCTGTATCGGGAAGAAACGGCATGAAGCATATCCTGCTTGCCCTGATCGGGTTTTATCGCCGGCGCATCAGCCCCATGACGCGGCCCAGCTGCCGCTTCGTGCCCACGTGCTCCGAGTATGCCCAAACGGCGATCCGGCGCTTCGGCGCCGTCCGGGGCACGGCCCTGGCCGTGCGGCGCATCGCCCGGTGCCATCCCGGATGCCCGGGGGGGTACGATCCCGTGCCGGAGGGGCCCAGCACCATCGTGAGGAGGGACGAAAACAATTGTTCGCAGCGATAGGTAACTTTTTGTACGGTGTTCTGGACGGCATCAACGGCGTAGTGCAGAATTACGGCGTGTCCATCATCATCTTCACCATCCTGATGCGCCTGGTCTGCCTGCCTTTCGACTATAAAAGCCGCAAGGGCATGCGGAAAATGTCCGCGGTGCAGCCCAAGATCGCGGCGCTGCAGAAAAAGTATCAGAACGATCCCAAAAAACTGCAGCAGAAGCAGGCCGAGCTCATGCGCAAGGAAGGCTACAACCCCCTGTCCGGCTGCCTGCCCCTCCTGCTGACCTGGCCGCTGATGATCGCCATGTTCGCCGCCATGCGCAGCATCGCCAACGAGCAGCTGGCCCGGCAGACGTTTGCGTATCTGGCGGGGGAAACGGAAGTGATCCGGCCCGCGGAAACATTCCTGTGGGTGAAGAACATCTGGATGACGGATTCGCCCTTCACCTCCATCGCGCCGAACCTGCAGTCGCTGCAGCTGCTGGGGCAGGACGTGTGGCAGAAGGCGTTTGCGGAGCTGAGCGAAGGGCAGATCGCCACGCTGTCGGGGCTTGGCATCACGGTGGATTCCTTCGCCACCAAGGAAGCCATGCAGACCACCGTGGAAAGCATGCTGGTGGCCCTGGGGAACGTGCCCGCCTATGCCGCCGCCATGGAGCCCGTGCCGGGCTGGGCCAACATCAACGCCCTGATTTTCAGGCTCACCCTGTATAAGCAGTACAACGGCCTGCTGATCCTGCCCATCGCTGCCGGCGTCGCCCAGGTGCTGCAGACCAAGTACAACCCCCAGATGAAGGAACAGGAAAACGTGCAGCCCGCCAACGGCCAGGGGAAGGGCATGGGCAACTTCATGAAGTATTTCTTCCCCATCCTGTCCGTCTATTTCTGCCTCTCCTCCAACGCCGGCTTCGCCCTGTACTGGGTCACCTCCACGGCGGTGATGTGGGTGCAGAGCATCATTCTGACCAAGGTATTTGAAAAGCAGGAAGCGAAAAAAGCCGAAACCGTGAACGTAGAAGGGTCTGTGAAATAATGAAAGAATTTGAAGTATCCGCCCGCACCATCGAGGAAGCGATCTCCCAGGGCCTGGAGCAGCTGGGCGTATCCATTTCCGACGTCACCGTGGATGTGCTGGAAGAGGGCAGCAAGGGCCTCTTCGGGCTCTTCGGCTCCCGCCCCGCGAAGGTGAAACTGACCCTCAAGGGCGACGAAGCCACCGACGAGGACATGGCCCACGCCATCCTGGCCGACGCCATGAAGGAAGAGCCCCCCAAGGAAAAGAAGCAGCCGAAGCAGGAAAAGCCCGCCGAAAAGAAGCAGGAGCCCAAAAAGGCGAAGGCCCCCAAGCAGGAAAAGGCCCCCAAGGCGGAAGAAGCCAAGGCGGAAGCCGAGGCGAAGCCCGAACAGCCCAAGGCCGAAGAAAAGGCCGAAAAGCCCCAGAAAACCCGCAAGCCCCGGGAAAAGAAGGAGCCCAAGGAACGGCCCGAGTCCAAGGAGATCGTGCCCGCCGAGCAGGCGGACCGGGATACCGCCGCGGGCAAGGCCCAGGAATTCCTCCAGAACCTGACGAAGCTGATGAACGTGCCGGTTTCCGTGGCGGTGGCCACCGACGAAGAAGGCAACGTGCGGGTGAACATGGAAGGGGATACCCTGGGCATCCTCATCGGCCGCCGGGGGGAGACCCTGGACGCGCTGCAGTACCTTACCAGCCTGCAGGTGAACAAGGGCCAGAACACCTACACCCGGGTCACCCTGGACACCGAGGGCTACCGCGCCAAGCGGGAGGACGCCCTGGTGCGCCTGGCCAACCGCATGGCCAATCAGGCCCAGCGCACCGGCCGCAAGGTGAGCCTGGAGCCCATGAACCCCTACGAGCGCCGGATCCTCCACAGCGCCCTGCAGGATCATCCCGCCGTTACCACCCATTCCGAGGGCGAAGAGCCCAACCGGCACGTGGTGATCACGCTGAAATAAGACTTTGAAAAAAGGCATTGCCGAATGAAAAAAGCAGCCCCGCGAAAGACGGGCTGCTTTTTTCATAAAAATCCTTACGAAATTCTTAAAAATACAAAAAATATTCGGAATTCGCATTGACATTCCCGGGAAAAGCCGCTATACTTTGCAAGGTTCATCCGGGCGGCGGCAAGGCCGGAAAGATGTGACGAAAACGCTTTTGCTTGCAGCAAGGGCCCTGCCGAAAAAGGCAAGGCCCTTTTTTCCTGGCATGAACGCATCAAACGCCTATCGGCGCGCAAGCGCTGATAATATTTTGATAGGGGGACGGTACAGATGAAACTGGTCTACGACATTGCAGACAAGCCGCCAATCAAAAAGAATCTGGTTTACGCCTTCCAGCAGCTGCTGGCCATCATGGCAGCCACGCTGCTGGTGCCCATCCTGGTGAACGTGAATTCCGGCAAGGATCTCATGAGCCAGCCCGCCGCGCTGCTGGGCGCCGGCGTCGGCACGCTGTTTTACCTGTTCATGACGAAGCAGAAGAGCCCCGTGTTCCTGGGTTCCTCCTTCGCCTTCATCAGCCCCCTGGTGGGCGCGGTGTCTTTCGGCTACCTGGGCATCTTCCTGGGTGCGGTGTTCGCGGGCCTGGTGTACGTGATCATCGCCCTGATCATCAAAAAGACCGGCTCCGCTTGGGTGAACAAGCTGCTGCCCCCCGTGGTCATCGGCCCCACCGTGGCCCTGATCGGTCTTTCCCTGTGCGGCAGCGCCGTGACCAACCTGATCAACGGCAACGGCAATCAGACCATCCTGAGCCTGACCGGCTTCGCCGGGGGCGAGCTGAACGTCAGCAATTTCCTGGCCGGGATCACCAAGTACGAAGGCGTTGAAAACATCAGCACCAACTACTACAGCCTGGTGCACATCGCCGTGGGCCTCTTCGCCTTCTTTATGACGGTGTGGGCCTCCGTGAAGGGCAGCAAGGGCATGAAGCTGATCCCCTTCATCATCGGTATCGTCAGCGCCTACGTGGTGGGCCTGGGCCTGACCCTCATCGGCAACGCCGCCAACGTGGACGCCCTGAAAGTCATCAACCTCTCCGCTTTCGACAAGATGCAGATCCTGGAAGTGCCCAAGTTCACGTTCCTGGGCATGTTCAAGGACGGCGCTTCCGGGTTTGAAAGCATCGGCCAGGTGTTCAACGTGTTCATGCTCTTCGCGCCGGTGGCCTTCGTGGTGCTGGCCGAGCACATCGCCGATCACAAGAACCTGGGCTCCATCATCAACCGCGACCTGATCACCGATCCCGGCCTGGACCGCACCCTCATCGGCGACGGCGTGGGCAGCATCATCGGCTCCTTCTTCGGCGGCTGCCCCAACACCACCTACGGCGAATCCGTCGGCTGCGTGGCCATCACGGGCAACGCTTCCGTGAGCACCATCTTCATCGCGGCCATCTACTGCATCGTGCTCAGCTTCTTCGGCCCCTTCACCGCGTTCGTCAATTCCATCCCCTCCTGCATCACCGGCGGCGTGTGCATCGCCCTGTACGGCTTCATCGCGGTCAGCGGCCTCAAGATGCTGCAGCCCGTGGACCTGAACGACAACCGGAACCTCTTCGTGGTGGCCGCCATCCTGGTCACCGGCATTGGCGGGCTGACGCTGAACCTGGGCCCCATCACCATCTCCTCCATCGCCACCGCCCTGATCCTGGGCATCCTGGTGAACGTGATCTTCAACAAGCGCTCCGCCAAGGAAAAGGCCGCGGAATAAGCGCGGGGAAACCGGAAAAAACTTTCAAATACCTGTTTACAAACCGCGCCTGTCATGTTACAATGATAGGCGTGGTTTTTAGAACCGCCTGCCAGGATCGGCGATACCCCAACGCCCTTCTTAGTTCGCGGCGATTGAAGAAAGGGGCCGCCACACCCCCATAAGGAGGAAGACACCATGGACAAGGAAATGAAAGCCCAGATCATGCAGACCTATGCCCGCCACGAAGGCGACACCGGGTCCCCCGAAGTGCAGGTGGCGCTGCTCACCGAGCGCATCAACCACCTCAACGAGCACCTCAAGCTCAACAAGAAGGATCACCATTCCCGGCGCGGTTTGCTGCTGATGGTCGGTCAGCGCCGCGGCCTGCTCGACTATCTGAAAAAGACCGATATCGAGCGTTACCGTGATCTGATTGCCAAGCTGGGTCTGCGCAAGTAAGGCGCATGGGGCTATCGGCTGGAAGGATTCAGCCGATAGCCTTTTGTTTCAGCCGTCCGGCAGGGGCCGGAGGGCAAGTGAGTGTTGTGAGGAGAAGGAGAAAGAAAAATGGATTACAAAGCGTATTCAATGGAATTTGCGGGCCGCACCCTGACGCTGGAATTCGGCAAGTACGCCCAGCAGGCCGGCGGCAGCTGCCTGGTCCGCTACGGCGACACTGCGGTGCTGGTGAACGCCACCGCGTCGGACAAGCCCCGGGAGGGCGTGGATTTCTTCCCCCTGACGGTGGACTTTGAAGAAAAGCAGTATTCCGTGGGCAAGATCCCCGGCGGCTTCATCAAGCGGGAAGGCCGCCCCACCGAAAAGGCGACCCTGACCTGCCGCCTCATCGACCGGCCGCTGCGCCCCCTGTTCAACAAGGGCATGCGCAACGACGTGCAGGTGGTGGCACAGACCCTGAGCGTGGACCCCAACACCCCGCCGGAATTCCCGGCGATGCTGGGCTCCTCCATCGCCCTGATGGTGAGCAATATCCCCTGGGGCGGCCCCACCGCCGCCGTGATCGTGGCCCGGGTGAACGGTGAATTCGTCATCAACCCCGACGAAGCCCAGGAAGCGGCCTCCGATATGCACGTCACCGTGGCGGGCACCAAGGACGCCATCATGATGGTGGAAGCCGGCGCCAAGGAAGTCAGCGAAGACGCCATGATGGACGCGATCCTCTACGGCCATCAGTTCATCAAGCAGCTGGTGGAATTCCAGGAGAAGATCACCGCCGAGATCGGCAAGCCCAAGTCCGAATTCCCGCTGATCACCACCGGGGACGACGTGAAGGCCGCCGTAAGGGAATACGCCCTGGAAAAGTGCGAATATATTTATTCCACCTATGTGCGCAAGGAACGCCAGGCCCGGGACGCCGAGGTGTCCGCCGACGTGGCGGCCCACTTTGCGGATATTTTCCCCGGCCGGGAAAACGAAGTGGCCGACGCCCTGTATTATCTGGGCAAGGAAGTCATGCGCCGCAAGATCCTGGATCAGGGCATCCGCCCCGACGGCCGGAAGGTGGACGAGGTGCGGCCCATCTGGTGCGAAGTGGGCGTGCTGCCCCGCACCCACGGCAGCGCCGTCTTTACCCGCGGCGAAACCCAGGCCCTGACCATCACCACCCTGGGCATGGTCAGCGAAGCGCAGCAGCTGGACGGCCTCTCCAACGAGGACAGCAAGCGCTACATGCACCAGTACAACATGCCCTCCTACGCCACCGGCGAAGCGGGCCGCCTGCGCAGCCCCAACCGCCGCGAGATCGGCCACGGCGCCCTGGCGGAGCGCGCATTGGTGCCCGTGATCCCCACCGAGGCGGAATTCCCCTACGCGCTGCGCCTGGTATCCGAGATCCTGGGCAGCAACGGCTCCTCTTCCATGGCTTCCGTGTGCGGCAGCACCCTCAGCCTCATGGATGCGGGCGTGCCCATTCACGCGCCGGTGGCCGGCGTGGCCATGGGCCTCATCCAGGATGCCGAAACCGGCAAGATCGAGGTACTCACCGATATTCAGGGCCTGGAAGACTTCCTGGGCGACATGGACTTTAAGGTGGCCGGCACCCAGAACGGCATCACCGCCATCCAGATGGATATCAAGATCAAGGGCATCAACCGCGAGATCCTCTCCCGGGCGCTGAGCCAGGCGCTCAAGGGCCGGCTGCACATCCTGGGCATCATGCTGGAGACCATCGGCCGT